>CAZVAS010000007.1:16511-22964 GCA_964625165.1 uncultured Methanospirillum sp.
GCTATGGTTCTTGAGCATGGGGCCAGCCCGGTTGAGACTCCGGTGATGTATGACCTTGCTGACAAGGCCATCTACGAGCATGCAGACAAGTTCGGCGAGAGGCAGTACAGATTCAAGAGCGGGAATCGCAATATGATGCTCAGGTTTGCAGCATGCTTTGGTATGTTCACCATCATGCGAAACATGCACATCTCACCCAATAACCTCCCGATGAAGATGTACGAGCTCTCCACCTACTCGTTCCGTCATGAGCAGAAGGGTGAGGTCATTGGTCTGAAGCGTCTTCGTGCCTTCACGATGCCAGACATGCACTCACTCTGCAAGGACATGACCGATGCCCTGCAGTGCTTTGAAGAGCAGCTTGCAATGGGATGGAAGACCGGTGAGGACTTCGGCACCAAGCTTGTTGCCGTGTTCAGATGCACCGAGGAGTTCTACAAGAACAACGAGGCATGGATCAAAAAGATCGTTGCCCAGTCAAAGGTTCCGGTTCTGATTGAAACACTTTCAGACCGTGTTCATTACTGGATTGCTAAGATAGACCTCGCTGCAATCGATGGCCAGCAACGCCCGATCGAGAACCCGACCGTCCAGATCGATGTTGAGAGTTCAAAGCGGTTCGGGATCAAGTACCACCTCAACGACGGAACCGAGGTCTTCCCACCGATTCTCCACTGTTCACCAACCGGATCTGTAGAGCGTGTCTTCTGCGCCATTCTTGAGAACACTGCAAACCAGAAGGTTGCCCACCTCCCAACCTGGCTCGCACCAACCCAGGTCAGAGTTATTCCGGTAGCGGAGCGGCACGGTGAGGTTGCAGAAAAGATCGCAGCCACACTCACAGCAGCTAAGATACGTGCAGATTACGATGACCGTGAGGAGTCTGTCGGTAAAAAAGTCAGGGAAGCAGGAATGGACTGGGTGCCATATGTTGTTGTCATCGGTGACAGCGAGGCAGAGTCAGGAAACCTCACCGTAACTGTCCGGATGAAATCAGAACCCAACAAGCCATTCAAGATCACCTGCACTATGGATGAACTCATTAAGACTGTGCAGGATGAGATCGCTGATAAACCATACAGGCCGATGTATACCCAGAAACGCCTCTCGATGCAGCCCCGGTACATCTGATCAGAACCGGGCTTATTTTTTATTTGATAGATAATTCTCATATTTTTTTAATTTTTAGCGCTAATATGATGACTTTGAAAAATTGTAATCATATATAAAGAAATTATTTTGTCAGACATTTGTCTGCCTGATGTCGTACATCACCATGAAGATGGGATATCACTACGGAAATATAGAATAAGTTCATAGGGGATGACCCGATTTTAATATATTACGAACCTAATATCCGGGATGCACACTCAGATCATAAAATAAAATCCCATAGAAAGTATTTATAGATAAAAGAATTTTTTTGATTCTTATTTTCCAATTTATACAATCACAGGGGATTTTTTTGGAACTTTTTGATCAGAGAATGAGATGAAATGCATAACCATAATAGAGATAAATTTGCTTTTAAAATTTATTTTTAAGCCCGTATTTGTCAAAACACAAACACCACGATCACATATAAAGAAAAAATTTTGTCAGACAATTGTCTGTCTGATGTCATGCGTGCCAGTGGATATCTGATATCACCCTGATAATATAGAATACATTCATAGGGGATGGCCCGTTTTTAATATATTTCAATCCTGATATCCGTGATGTATATTCAGATCGTAAAAAGAAAAAAATCCTCAAAAACGTATTTTTAGAAAAATATAATTGTGGAATTATACGGTCAGACTTCTCTTCTCATTATCAAGATCCTCTACCCAGCGATACACCATATGCTGAAGGAGGATTCCAACCAATGCACAGATCAGTCCGCCTGCTGCTCCCTGGATAATATATGCAACACCAAGGTCAGGAGTGACTGGGAAGTTAAGGAGATTCAGGGTAGAGAGGATATAACTTGCTCCTCCAAAAATCAGCACCCCGATGGAACTCAAAAAGAATGAGAATATCACTGCCCGGTTGAGTGAATCCTTCTCATACATGAAACTGTCAATGATTGTCCCGAGCGATGTGGTGATTGCTGCAAGGGTAAACCAGAGTACAGCACTCCAGACAAAGACCATCACCATCGGAAAGATTCCGGAACCGTCCCAGTACACTGCCAATGCAGAGCTCCCTTCCATCACCCCGATGACAGCAAAAAGTAGTGCACTGATATATGTGACAAAGGAGAACCGCCCCCGGTACAGTGTTGATCGCATGTCAGTGACTTGTGTCCTCATGAACTCATCAAGCGAGAACCCTTTGTACAGGAGATAGCCTCCGATACCGGCTGCTATGATGATAGTGGCAACCTCAGGTTTGCTCAGGGCGTATGAGATGGCATACAGGAGAAGGGTCAGGCCTGGTAGTACAAGGACAAGTTTGGAGATCTTCGGGTCGCTCAGAAGTTTCTTGAGGATGTAAAAAGTTCCTTCAAGATTTGGCATCTGACTGACCACCACCCGCTGTATCGAAGATATCCGTACCTTACCCTGAATGATCGGGAGCACGTACTCGTCTTCTCCTCCATCAGTCACCAGGATACACTGATCAGCCCCACAAGCTGTCACAACCTCATCAACGAGTTTTGCAATCTTCCGGTCACCCTCAATGAACCTGAAATGATTCCCCCCGATGACTGCAATCTCCGGGTCTTCCCCCTCGGCCCGGAGTCTGTCATACGTGGAGATCGTCTGGAAAATTGCGTTGACATCAGAGTCTTCAGGATCGGCCAGAGCCAGTCTGACTGCTGCATCAAGACAGGCTTCTCTGCCGACCACCGGGCTCTCTATTGATGCCTTAAACCCGATATCGTCATCACGATCGATATTGAGTACCAGAGTCCGAGAAGATCCCATGAGGAGTTTTTCGCAGTAATGGTATTAATGAGTTCCTTTCTTCAAAAGATGACCATTACACTCTGAATGAATATAGAGAATATGATTCTACAGGATGAGCAGGATCATGCAATGCTGATAATATCTTTAGAATAATGCAAAGAAACAAAAAAGAAGTGAAAGGGAGGCGTATTCAGACCAGTTTGGAACGCTGAAGGAGGAGGAGATCTTCGGTGGTAAGTTTTTCTCCAGCCTTGAACATGGAGAAGACCTGTTCTGCTTCCTTGCGAACTTCCTTCTGTTCCTTGGTGTTCTTGGTCTTCTTGGTCTTCTTGCGCAGACCACCGATAACCTTGTCGTAGTCCCGCAGTTCTTTCTGGCAGGAGATGAAGAGCTTGTGCTCGTTGTCTGCTGCTTCCTGGGCTTCCACAAACTGCTTGTGTGCTGCGTCAGCCTGCTCACGGGATGCATCGGCCTTACGGTAGCACTCAACCATCAGATCGTGGTGCTTCTGAGCGTCCTCAGCAAGCACAGTGACCCTCTCATGAATCTCAGAGGCCTGGCGGCGGTACTCCTTCGCCGTCGTGATCTTTTCCTTGACCTCTTTGTTCTGTTCGATCTCAGCTTCCTGTTCACGAAGTTGTTCTTTCAGCAGCTTGATCTTCTCGATCAGTTCACGTTCCTTCTCGGTCGTGAAGACTTCAGTCTGCTGTCTGAACTCCATGTGCTCGATCTGCTTGTGAAGTTCCTTGATGCCACGGCTCTTGATGCCACCATGGTCCTTCTTGAAGGAGTCAATGTCAGCAAACAGAACATTCGCCTTCTCATTCAGCTCGTTCCGCTGATCCTTGAGATCTTGGACTTCTTTATTATACTGATCACGGAGCTCTTTGTGCTTCTGGGCTTCTTCAACACACTCTCGGGTCTGATTGTTCAGTGTGTTACGCTCTCTGGCAAACTGGCTTGCCTGCGCGTTAAACTCATTACGCTTGATTTTGTGATCTTCAGAACCATCGATGGTTCCTTTTCTTTTGTCAATCAGTTCGTTCAACATCTTTTACCAATCCTCGCTGAAAAAAGGCACGCCTGGTATCCCGGTACCATGAGAAAGGTGTGACACTACGCGAGAACAATACGGAGTACAAGATGGAGTAGATGCGATAGTGATCAGAATCAGAATTACTGTCTGCATCAGGGATGCAACCACGCTGGCAGATCCGCACAGACGGGTAAAAAGCGTATCTTCTGTTCGACAACGGTTCTTGTTCGCAACACGATCCACGTATATTCGACTCCCAATTCCAGAAGGCCCCGGGAGGTGAGACCTTCGTATCGTTCTTCGTGAAGGGAACCTTAGTGACCTTCTATCATTAAGAGGGCTCGATATGAATTAAGAGTTTCGTAAACACCGCAAGGAGAAGAGTTAGGAAGAAGATGGAAAAGTATTGTGAGGTTCTTGGCAGACTGTGAATACTCTTCCCTTATTTGAAGTAGAAGATGTCGGGACCGCTTGCAAGATCACATGCTGCTGCGGGCATACGGGGCTTTATTCTGCCGACATCGGGTGTTTTTGGGGCGCGGATCTTCTGATCCATCTCTTCGAGCCTGACCCGGTATGGGTGCTTTGGCTGAGCGATGGCATCTCCGTTCTTTACGCCGGTCATGATAGCGAGCACACGGACCTTGCCTTCCATGTCGTTGCGGATTCTGGCTCCCCAGATGACATCAGCGTGGGGATCGAGTTCGTAGGTCAGGGATGATGCAATCTCTTCAGACTCGATAAGCGTCAGGTCACTGCCTCCGGTGATATGAATCAGTGCACCGGTTGCACCACGATAGTCGATATCGAGCATTGGGTTGGAGAGACACTCACGAACAACGCTTTCGGCCTTGTTCTGCTGTTTAGATTCACCAACGAGCATTGTTGCAACGCCGCCCTTGCTCATGATTGCCCTGACATCAGCGTAATCGATGTTGATAAGGGATGGTTCGGTGATCGTCTCGGTGATGCCCTTGACAGTCTCTCCGATCAGCTGATCCATAACTGAGAATGACTGTGCCAGCGGGAGGTTTGGAACAAAACTCTTGAGTCTGTTGTTGTCAAGCAGGATAACTGAGTCACAGGACTTTGCCATCGCTTCAAGGCCGTCCTCTGCTCTGATCAGGCGTGCTTTCTCAACATCAAACGGATAACTGACCATTCCCACACAGATGGCGCCCTGATCCTTTGCAATCTGGGCGACTACTGGTGCAGATCCGGTTCCGGTACCCCCACCCATGCCTGCGGTAATAAAACAGAGATCAACAGATTCAAGGAGAGTCTCGAGTGTCGGACGGGCCATTTCTGCGGCTTTACGGCCGACATCCGGGTACCCGCCTGCTCCAAGCCCTTTTGTAAGGCTCTTTCCGATCAGAATCCGCTTGTCAGACTGGATCATGTCCAGGTGCTGTTTATCGGTGTTGATCGCAATCGTCTCGGCTCCCGAAACCCCCATGTTGTGAAGCCGGTTGATCGTGTTGTTCCCAGCCCCACCACAACCGATGATAACGATCCTTGGCTGCCCGTCAAAGTCGTCTTCATAGTTCTGCATGGAACATTTCAGTTCTTTCTCGCGTTCGGAGTTTATTACCGCGGCATTAATGATACTCTGCATACTTAAATCCCCCTCAATCTAAAATGACAGTTGATCACTGTCTGAGAGAATGCGGTTTGCCCGCTTCTCGATGAGTTCACGAACAGCATCCCTGATCGCTTCAGAGACGGTGGGAAACTCACCGGCATCCACCATCTTCTCAAGCACGCTGATCTGCTGCTCTGGTAGTCTGATGGTGATACGTTGCATGGTTGGACCCTCAGTGATCTGACATTTGTCAGTCACATGTCGGCTCCACGTCAGACATATGGGTGACACCAGTCAGACACAACGAGATACACTTACTAGCACCCGCGATTATTTAAATTTTACTTTCTGAGTCTGGTTAAAAATCCCATACCTGTTTATCCGGAGACATCCAGAGATCAGAAGAGTGACGGTCAGATTCCCGGGTTTGAACAAAGCAGTGCATGGCGGCAGAGGAGCAACACGAGAAGAACAAAGGAATCGGGCACTGGATTTTAGTGCCAGCCTTAACCCGTTGCCTCCACTATTAACCCGGGATGTCTCCCCTGATTCAATTAAGGAATATCCCGATGATCAATATGAATCACTCAAAGAGGTCATCGCCCGTCATCATGGCAGAAGCCCTGATGAGATATGTGTGGGAAACGGCTCTGTTGAGGTTATCCGCACTCTTTGCCATACCGTTTTGAAACACGGAAGTGTCGCAGAGATCCCATCACACACCTTTTCAGAATATGCGCTCTCGGCTCGTCTTGCAGGAGCTGAAATTTCAGAAAAAACCGGTGCGCAGATCGACATCTCATTCTTGTGCAATCCGGACAATCCTTCAGGTATCCTGACCAGTCGAAAAAAAGTAATTGACCATCTGGCGGATGTGAAAAAAAGAGGAGGGATACTCTGCGTTGACGAGGCATTCATCGACCTTGCCGACCCCACACAGA
>CAZVAS010000007.1:23064-25105 GCA_964625165.1 uncultured Methanospirillum sp.
AGACTCGGCCTTACCCCATCAGAGGCATCAGCCAACTATGTTCTTCTGGAGACCGGAAAAGATGTGGCCGGACTCACTGCTGCGATGATGAACCAGGGAATACTGGTACGGGACTGCACTTCATTCGGACTTCCCACATGCATCAGAGTTGCAGTCAGGGAGAGGACAGAGAATGACAGACTACTGGAGGCTCTCACTTTTTGCTTGCACTGATTATGGCAGGCGGCAGAGGCACACGTCTGCAGATGGGGGAGAAAGGTCTCGTCAGACTCTGTGACAAACCGTTGATTGAGTACGTAATCTCCACTCTCGAAGAATCCGGGTTTGAACCAGTGGTTGTAACCACACCACGAACCCCGTATACTGCCAACTACTGTCGGACTCGGGAAGTTGACCAGATCTGCACTGAGGGTGCAGGTTTCGTTGAGGATATCGCAGAAGCTGTGGAGATCCTCGGTGAAGAAGGGCCTGTTCTGATCGTCTGTGCTGATATACCGGGCTTGCGCAGGGATCATCTCGATCAGATCATCTCTTCATACAATGCCGGGGGCAAGCCATCCTGTTCAGTCTGGATCCCTTCATACCGCTTTGAAGAGCATGGATGCAGAGTTCACTATACGAAAGAGATAGCAGGCATTCAGGCATCTCCTGCAGGTCTGAACATACTTTTAGGATCCTCAATTGAAGATGAGCAGGATGAATTATCTCTTTTGATAGATGACCCGGCACTCGTCTTCAATGTAAATACCAGAGAAGAACTGACTGCAGCAGAACAGTTCTTCCGGTCACGTTGAGAAAAAACCTGACGCAGGTTCATCGTTCTCTGATGACCGAATCATGATATGCCCGCAGAGCGAAGATCTCTCATGAGTTTCTCCCGTGAGATTGAACTCGACGGGCATATAATCGATTCAGGAATCGTTGAGAATGTCCTTGATACCATCCTTGACATGGGTGGTGATTTTGAGTTCCTGGTGTTTGAAGTCGGCAAGAAGAAGACCGACAAGAGTTATGCAAAGATCAGGATCAGTTCTGACACCAGTGAACGTCTTGATGGAATTGTCAGCCGGCTCCATCGGCATGGTGCCCGGCTCGTAGATGTGGCAGAGGTCACTCTTGTTCCAGCCGAAGGCGAACGGATTGTTCCAAAGGGCTTTTATTCCACAACAAATTACCCAACCGAGATCAGGTATGCAGAAAAGTGGATCCCGGTAGAGAAGATCGAGATGGACTGCCTCATCGTGGTGAAACCGGATGAGAGGCGGGCTATCTGCACCCCCATGGATAAACTCAGGAAGAATGACCTCGTGGTTATGGGAGAACTCGGAGTCACAGTTCACCCACCGGAACGTTCCCGGGATCACAATGAGTTTGAGTTCATGGGAGGAGGCGTATCCTCAGAGCGTCCGATCGAGACGACTATCGCCAAGATTGCAAAAGAGATAGTCGAACTCCATCAGCGTGGTGGAAAAGTTGCGCTGGTTGGAGGACCTGCTATCATTCATACCGGAGCTGCTGAGGCATGTGCCGCACTGGTTCGTGAAGGGTACATCAATGTCCTCTTTGCAGGGAATGCACTTGCAACCCATGACATTGAGTACAGTTTATACGGGACATCACTCGGTATGGACATCAGGACAGGAGAACTGGTTGCTGCCGGTCATAAAAATCACCTGTACGCGATCAGTGAGGTGATGAGGGCCGGCTCAATACGTGCAGCGGTTGAGACCGGTGTGGTGCGATCAGGAATCATGTACGAATGTGTCAAAAACAACATTCCATTCGTCCTGGCAGGATCCATCCGCGATGACGGTCCTCTTCCTGATGTCATATCTGATGCACGGGTGGCGCAGGATGAGATGCGCAAATATGTTCCAGATATTGGTATGGTCCTGATGGTTGCAACAATGCTTCACTCGATCGCGGTTGGTAACTGCCTGCCAGCATATGTGCGAACCATCTGCGTTGATATCAACCCATCAACGGTTACTAAATTGATGGACAGGGGCACGATGCAGGCTATCGGGGTTGTGAGTGATGC
>CAZVAS010000007.1:25205-31564 GCA_964625165.1 uncultured Methanospirillum sp.
CCAAGGGGATCACAGGTGATATGGACCGGCGATTCAGCAAGGACTTTTGCAACACTCCAGAGGTATGGCGGACGGTATGAACCCTGTCGCCAGAGCCGTTCCACAACAGTATGCCGCTGTACAGAACAGGGGTTCATGGATATCAGATCAGTATGGGGCAGAATATCCTGCACCGACGAGGTCATATCTTCATAGGCTTCGCGTTCGGTGACGTAAGCAGGTTTGTAGAGCAGATAGGTCTTCACCAGTCCGCCTGCCCTCCTGATATCTGCAGAAGCAGAGATGTACTGGGCAAAAGAGAGGCCTTTGTCTATACATTTCTCCCTTATGAGATCGGATGAGGTCTCCAGCCCGATAGCAATAATGAGGCCCCCTTTTCCCGATTCATCCTGCAGAAGGTTACGATAGGCAACAACCTTCTCATAATCCACATAATCTCCACGACATTCCACAGTCAGGATGCGGCCCTTGCACAGGGTGGCAATCTTCTCCCTGACTGCAGGAGGTACCTCCAGATCATCAAAAAAAGTACCGGAGGTGTAAATCTTTACAAGCGGGGGATCATGTTCAGAGATACTTGCAGCGAGAACATCGAGCTGCTCGTTCATGGCGAGGATCAGTTCATCTGTGGAGAGATCATGATATCGCTCATGCCTGTATTGGCACATCAGGCACCGGTTCCACGAGCACCCCCCTGAACGCAGAATCACAGTCACACTATTCAGTATTTCATCAAGAACGCGGTCTGAACCGGTCCACAAGGCTATTGGCGTGTTCTTCTGTTCTTTTTTCATAGAAATATCCGATTAATCTGAATTGCTGCCTGACATTGGCAACAGGTATTGCTCAGTCTATGGAAAGACCAACAATATATTAGGTCGGGCCGGTGAAATATATTCAGTCAATCATTTCGGAGGCGATTAGGACTTGAATCCGCGTTCTTTCTACATTATATCTGCAATATTTCTCATATTGGTCCTTCTCGGACCTGGCACGGTATCAGCATATTATCTCACCCTTGATGCTCCTGCAGAAGTGAGAGTAAGCCAGCCGATCACGGTGACCGGAACCACGAATGTCCCCCCGCCGGACAAAATAGATGTCGTTCTCTCTCTGTCATCCAATATTCCTGTTGAGAAAGCTCGCCAGTCAATTGCGATTACAGAAAAGGGAGATACCAGTTTTAATGTCACATTCCAGACTACCGGGTATGAAAAAGGGAATTATAAAGTAGAGGCGCTCTCACAGACCCTGCGTGATTTCTCGGCTGGTTCACGAAACCTCCGAGTTGTGAAACTGACCGACAGATCTGACATAATCAGGTTCTCATCCCCACTTTTCCAGGACTTTGACGGAACAATGGAGATCGAGACCCGTATTCAGGGGTACGAAGATAATGCAATCCAGATGGAAGTGGAGAAAGGGAACACATCTGTCTTTGGTCCTGAGTCTGTGCCGGTCAGCCGCGGCCTGATGAAATATGAACTTCCAATCAAGGAGCCAGGTGCATACGAGATCACCTTCACTGACTCGAGAGGATTTATCGGAACATACACGGTGCAGGTCGGAGAAGAAAAAGAGTCATCGACTGCAGCTCCCACACCAGCAGAAACTGCTGCTCCGACAGTTCATGAGACTGATACCACAACTCCGGCGAAGACCAGTGGTAGTCCTGCCGTAACCACCGAGCCGACAAAAAGTACCCCTTCACTCACACCATCAGAGACAAAGGCTCCAGTAAATACTACTGGAGATAAACCAATTCAGGTTGAAGGAGTAAGTTCAACCGCACCGGCATCACGTGATTCCCCGGCATATTTCCTTGTGTCTGTAAAACAGTCACCGGTAACGATCTCTACCTCATCAGACGAGGACTGGGTCATGGAGTACAAAACAGCCCCGGGATCTGCCGGAGTTAAAGTAAATGACAAAGGAAAGGGATCTCCCGAACAGGCAACGATCACTGACTCAACCAAGGAAGTCTATCTGAAAGTGTATCCGTACAGTTACAAATCATCCGATGATGTGACCATTACTGCAAGCAATGCAGCATCGGTGGGTCTTTCAGATACGGCAGCCCAGGCATTCGGTGCACCTCCACGATATGGAAACAGCAACGCATCAGGAGAGAAGAAATCTCCCGCACCTCTGGCAGGAGTTGTTCTCGGACTTGCAGGAGCTGCATGGCTTCTGCGGCGGAAGTAAAGATACTCCTTTTTTTCTATCATCTGTCAGCGTGTGCATAGTTATTTTCTAATAGTCTTCAGTTTTCAGTTAAAATGTCGGGCTGATTTTGTCCTGAAGAGAATACCTTTTTAAGAGCACAGTGCAACCTACTAGAGGAGCCGAGGTAGTCTAGTCCGGGAAGGCGGTGGTCTTGAAAACCACTGGTGTTTCACCTCAAGAGTTCAAATCTCTTCCTCGGCGTTTTTAGAATTTGTTCAACGATGTAACAAATTCAAATTTTGTCTTTTTCTCGCAGTTTTTTTTAGTAAATAAAAAACCTGGACTCTATTGGAATTATGCAGTTCTTTTTTATCGTAATCTGATAACATCTCTGTATGAAATGTTTACTATGCCTCCTTCTTCTCGGTATTCTGATCATACCCTCTATGGCTGTAGACACATCAAACTGGGTGAATGGCACATCAGATGCAGGATTTACGTTTCAGATGCCACCATACTGGGCCAGTGATCCTGTTGACAAGATAACAGAGGTAATCAGGACAGATAAGAGCGACGCGGTCATAATGATATCATACGAGCCCATTAACTCAACAGAATCAAAGGGTTCCGTGATAAATGCAACCACCCATATTCAACAAAAGATGGCAGATCTGAAAGTCCCTACGGCTGAGATCGTTGAGCATGAAGCAAATAATGTGTCTGCATCTGGCACCACATTAGATGGGACAATCATTACTGCCAGAGAAGAGTTTGGTGATAATCATATCAAACGCTGGATCTGTGAGTATTCTAATGCAGATGCGGTCACAAAATACACAAACACCATGCTTGCTATCATCAATAGCACAGAATTTAAGTAACTGAAAAAGTCATTTGGAATTTTGTGAACCTTCAATTTTTATACCCGGGAATATTTCCAGATTGGAAATTCACCGATCATAACCATCCTTCATTACGTATCTTTTGCAGCGCTCATCTCATCGAGGAGAATTGCTTTGTCAAAAGCTTCAAGCGCCTCGTCATATCTTTCCAGACAGTTGAGTGCATTCCCCTTGTTATTCCAGGCATCACTGTATTCGGGATCAATCAGAAGAGCCCTGTTGCAGGATTCAAGGGCCTCATCATGCCGCTCCAGGCAGTTGAGTGCATTTCCTTTGTTATTCCAGGCATCACTATATTCAGAATTTATCTGGATTGATCTGTCACATGCTTCAAGAGCCTCATCATACCGCTCGAGGCTGTGTAAGGTAATTCCCTTGTTATTCCAGGCAACCGCATTATCCGGATTAATCTGAATCGCTCGATCACATGCCTCAAGAGCCTCATCATACCGTTCAAGCAGAAACAGAACCTGGCCGATATCAGTCCAGATGTCCGGGTTATCAGGTTCATCTTTACTGGTTCTGGTATACTCTTCAAGCAACTCCTCATATCGTTCCATATCTTCTAGGATCGCCTTTCTCCGGATCGAAAGATTTGAATCACTCTTTGAAAAAGAGAGGTTGCGCATACACGATATTTCGCTGAACAAAGATTAGGTATTCCATTATCGCTGGCAACGCATCTCATCAGAAATGAGAATCCGGATCTCCCAATAATGAACCAACTCCTGAAAGAAATCTGAAATTTCTTCTAAAGATCTCCCTCAAATGCCCGCACAGCTCACCTGTATAGGATAGTATGCAGTACACGTTTGCATCCCGGATGGAGAAGACTCCCAGGTCATTCATCAGGGAGATCCTCAAAGTAACCCAAAAACCAGAGATCATCTCTTTTGCCGGAGGACTGCCAAACCCGGCACTCTTTCCGGTAAAGGAACTGGCTGAGACAGCAGAGAAGGTCATCGCTGAGGAAGGTACTGCGGCACTCCAGTATGCGACCACTGAAGGACATCCTCCACTTCGTGAGTGGATCGCAGAACGATACAAAAAGCGTCTTGGGATAGAGATATCACCTGACGAGATCCTGATCACCAACGGTTCCCAGCAGTGCCTGGATCTGATAGGCAAGATCTTTATCAACAAGGATAGTGTGGTAGCCCTTGAGCGACCAGGATACCTTGGTGCGATCCAGGCATTCTCCATGTATGAGCCGAAGTTCTCCACAGTCTCCCTGAACTCCGAAGGCCCTGATATTCATGAACTCAGGCAGGTGCTGGAGAAGGATAAACCATGCTTCTTTTATGGTGTTCCCAACTCCCAGAACCCGTCAGGAATTACATGGTCACGAGAGAACAGAAGAGCCGTTGCAAAACAACTTGAAGATGCAGAAACAGTATTCGTGGAGGATGATGCATACGGAGAACTCAAATTCAGGGGAGAACAGATGCCCTCCATGAAGGAACTGATCCCTGAACTGACAGTGATGACAGGATCGTTCTCCAAGATCATTGCACCAGGTATGCGGATGGGCTGGATATGTGCACCGAAACCGATCCTCGAGCAGGCGGTCACGGTAAAGCAGGGCACAGACCTGCATTCAAACATCCTGAGCCAGCGGATCATATCCCGGTTCCTGGCTAACTACCCGGTTGATGCCCATATTGCAAGAATATCTGCAGCATACGCAAGTCAGTGCGACTGCATGTTATCTGCAATACAGTCTGAGTTTCCTGAAGGAGTATCCTGCACCAGACCAAATGGAGGGATGTTCATCTGGGCTACCCTTCCGAAGGGCTACTCATCGATGGAACTCTTTGAGCGGGCGATCAAGAAAGACGTGGCAATCCTTCCGGGTATTCCATTCTATACTGACGGCGGGGGATTTGACACAGTCAGGCTGAACTTCTCAAACTCAACTCCGGAACGAATTGAAGAGGGAATCTACCGTCTCGGGCAGGTACTTAAAGAGTATCTGAAAGAGACACCAGAACTGAATGCAGCGTAAGAATGAGAGAGATTCCTGATAATACCTGTCCGGGTAACATCCCTCACCGGTATCAGGTCAATCCATTCGACTTTTTTTCAGATCTTCTCTGCGCTTTTTCAGATCAGATGATTCATCTCGTCATTATGCTTGATGGGCAGATGAACCATGACGCACTAATCCGGGCTGCGTTGCTGGCAACTGAAGCCGAACCTGTAACCAGGTGCAGACTAATCCAGGAGAATGATATGCTCTGGTGGGAGATGATCCCACAGGTCACCGGTGAAGATCTGGTAACAGAATCATCTGTATCTGATCCTACTCTCCACCTTCATGAGGCCCTTTCATATCGTATCGATCCATTCAGGGGTCCGATGGTGAAACTCGTCCATATCAAGAGCACTGAGAAGAATGCTGATGTTCTAGTTATCAATGCCCACCATGCTTCCATGGACGGGAAAGGGATGAAGGACTTTGCCAGGCTGCTCCTTTCACTGTATAAGAGAGTCCTGAGTGGAACACCGGAACAGGTTGTTCCAACAGACATGGGCACCAGAGTTCTGCCAAGACTCTCATCACTTGCACCGGGCCAATTGAACACAGAAGGTATGCAGGTTCGGTGGTCTGATAAATTTTCAGTTCCATCCAGATCACTCACCTGTGAGCGACAGGTCTTCTCACTCCTGTCATTGAACAAAGAGCGAATCAGCCGTATCCACACAATACGAAAAGACTGGGGAGTTACTCTCAATGATCTGATGCTTGCCGTGGTGGCGACAGCATGTTCCCGGGCAACAGGCGGAAAAATTTACGACATCCACCTGCTCAACACAATCGATCTCCGCAGATACCTGAGCGAAGTGCCACAGAGGTCGGTCTTTAATTTTGCCACTGCATTTGAGGTTGCCATCGGGGTACAACCTGATGATTCACTCAAGGATACCGCAATCAGGACTCATCAGGTGATGAACCAGATAAAAAAGGGAACTCCCGGAATTGATGCGGCAATTGAGGCTGAATCTCTGTATGATGCAGGATGCACTGCAGCACGGTGTGAGATGCAGAGGCAGTGGAACGGAGTACTGGCTGAGGGAAAGAGATCCCCTCTCTTTACGAATACCGGGATAATCTACCCGGACCAGTTGGATCCTGGTATTCCGGTATCACATGCATTCCTGCTTCCGACTCACAACCTGCCACCCGGATTCAGCTTTGCGATCTCCACGTTTGGAGAAGAGATGACACTCTCATCCAGTTACGGGCTGCCTGCTTTTGATCCTGATTTTGTCAGAACCCTCTATTCATCT
>CAZVAS010000007.1:31664-35307 GCA_964625165.1 uncultured Methanospirillum sp.
GCCGCTGCACGGACGGTTGCATCAACGCACATGTGGGTCATCATTCCACCGACGAACATATGCCCAATTCCGGCACTGGTCAGAACATCCTGAAGATTGGTTGCCCTGAAACTGTTGGGGAAATTCTTCTGAACTACAACCTCTCCCGGTATTGGCTTTACCAGATTGTGAATCATGACTCCCAGAGTGTCTGGTATAAAAAAAGGAGCATCCGGCCGGGTTGAGAGATGCTGAATATGAATGACCGGTATACCGATCTTCCGGGCTGCCTCAAGCATGACTTTTGCCTGATGACCTGCCTGCTCTGAACCAACCAGCTCCATCTTTCCGCCAGGGAAATAATCGTTTTGAATATCGATGAGAAGTAATGCTGACTTCATGATTCTTACTCTGTCTTTTTTAGGAGGAGATGCCGTCGGAGGTAAAATCCGAACCGTTCATAAAATCTGAATGACTGTTCATTACCTTCACAGACCCTGACCCTGTATTCGGTAACATTCCTCTGCCTGATCCAGGCGAGGGCCCGGTTCATAAATGTCGTCCCGATACCCAGCGACCGGTACTTAGGCATAACATAAATGGACTCAATCTCCCCGTACGAACCGGATGCTGCAGAACTTACACAGAATCCGATATATGGACCATGCCCCTTCACCTGAGCCAGGTGAACAAGGATCTCCCGATCTGCATTGGTATTCCTGATATCTTCACACCGTTCTGAGAAGGGCCGTTCCTGTAACAGTTCTCTGAAATATCTTGCATTGCATACATGATGTGTCCGAAGCTGGTTCCAGAGATCCTCAATATGAGGAAGGCCATCTTTCCCGAACTCTTCGTACGTGATATCTGCTGAATCTACGATAGCTGGTTCGGAACTTTTGTCTTCTCCATCACGATGAACCAGTTCAGGACTGAAGGCAGGAACACAGACTGCCAGGTACTCTGCCCCTTCTGGTGAACTGTACCTGACCCATTCACCTGCAGGTGCAACGGCGGCCTGTCCACTCTGGACCTGAACAGAACCGGTTCGTGTTGAGATGACAAGTGTACCCTGCAGAACTACTGAATATTCATCAAACTCAGGAGTCTGGCCTGGTTCAGCCCATCCGGGTGGACTCTTCATCATGGCAATACTTACCTGCTCTGTTCCGGATACCGCTCTCCCGATGTACTCAGCAATTGTTTTCGGTGGAGATCCGGCTGCCGGAATCAGCCTGGGTGAGCCGATAACCCTGACCATACATTCAGGTTAGCTGATAACCGGGAAAAAAGGGGATCATATGAGAAGGAATTGAGTACTTCAGGAGAGACAATCAGACTCTTCCCCGGGTAAGACTGCGGTGATCTTTACCTGCTCACGGGCCACAATAGAGGGTAACACATGGCAATCGATCAGATTCCTATCGGCAGGTTCTCACTTATCAGTCATCTCTCGCTGAAAGCACTTCGAATTTATGACAGGAAAGGTCTGCTAGTCCCGGCTGCTAAAGACCGGATCACCGGATACCGGAATTATACTGTATCACAGATCGGAACCGGTGTGGTCATAAGAACTCTTTCTCTTCTGGGTTTCAGTCTCGATGAGATAGCCACAATTCTGCAGGCAAAAGAGGCAGGGGATGATAAAACAATCCGGGCACTAATTACTGAAAGAAGAACACAGGTAGGAGTCGAGATCGACCGGTTACACAAAATAGAAGAGATTCTCCGACATCAGGAGATCTCTTTGGAGTTGATGCCCATGAGTTGTTCAGAACCGGTTATCAAAGAGATCACCCCGATCAGGGTGATGAGTATACGCGACAAAGGACGATATGAGGAGATCTGCTCCCGCCTCATCGGTGAACTCTGTGGGATAGTAGAGTCTGAAGATGCAGGTCCAACAGGTCTACGCATGGCCGGCCCTCCTATGAGTATCTATCATGATGGAGAGTACAGAGAGACAGATGCAGATGTGGAGGTTGCATTTCCAATTCTTGGAAGACTCAGCACAGAGTCAGATCGCATTAGGATATCAACTCTGAACGGAGGTCGATTCCTCACACTGATCTATAAAGGTCCATACATGGGGATTCATGAAGGATGGTCCCGGGCCTATGCGTTTGCCACAGAAAAGGGGATCTCACTCGGAATTCCCGGAAGGGAATTGTACCTGAATGATCCCTGCAATCTACCACCAGAAGAATTGCTGACCGAGATTCAGATCCCGGTTATAGGAGAGGCTGAACTTCCCTGATACTCAGGGCAGTTCTATCTTTTCTGCTGCTCGTTTTCCGTACGGACAGGCGTACACACACATCCCACAGACGGCTTCTTTTCCCTGCTCCCGAAGCGAGGCAAAATACCTGTCACACTTACCTGCATCAAACCGGGTCTCCCGTGGATCTTCTTCTCTGAATGACTCACCGGTAAAGGCATGAACAGGGCAGGCGTCAACGCATTCCTGGCATGAACCACACCGTTCTTTCATCGGAGATCCTGTTGGAACCAATGGTGCATTTGTAAGAATGCTCCCCCATCTGACCCTTGGACCTGCAGATTTAGTGATGAGAAGACAACTTTTCCCGATCCAGCCAAGACCAGCACAGTGCGCAGCTAGTTTGTGCGAAAAAAATGCTGCTATCTTTTCATTATCTGTACGTGTTGATGCGGGTACAGGAAATGCTGCAAACCCTTCCTGCTGGATGCGTCCGGCTAGTTGGGAGATGAGAACATCAAGCCTTGAGTTGACCACATTATAAACATAGTGCCTGTACATGATCGAGCCGGTTTCTGATCCCTCAGGCAGGAGGTCGACGAGTGGATGCAGAAGATCAACTCCTACGGTGACAGCAAGAGGATACATGGCAATCTCATCGCCACCCTGATTCCGAACTGCCTCATGTGCAGACCTGAGGTCGGCAACTCCATAGTGATTCACTCCGGCCTGCTCTGCAATCTGCCGAAGCGCCTCATCAAGAGACATAATCTTATTTGTGTACCATCCGGACAGATACCTGTGCCGATATGATTGGGGAGGCAGGTTTGGGAGGGAGATCCGGGAGTGGTTCTCCTGCAATTAACCGTACAATAAATAACTTAATAATAAGGCAGACGCACCTTGAGATATGGCTGAAACCATAGACGCATCTGAAGATGTTCAGGCTCTCGTCTGTGCTGGATCATTCCCCTGGTGGAGTGTCCTGCTCTGGGGAATCTGTGCAATGATCATCGGGATACTGCTCCTGGTAAGCCCGGTGATCACAACCATTGCCCTCATAACCATGATTGGGGCCTGGTGGTTTGTCGGAGGAATCTTCTCACTTCTGAGTCTGACTGTTGACCGGTCGCACCTGGCTTTGAAAGTGATTTCCGCTGTATTGAGTCTCATTGCCGGACTCGTGATCCTCGGATATCCGCTCTTTAGCACGCTGATTCTTCTCCCGTTCTTTGTGATGTTTATCGCGGTATGGGGTATTGTTATCGGAGGAGCGCAACTCTATCACGGATATCTGGTCAAAGACTGGGGATCAGTTGCACTCGGTCTCCTGAGTGTTATCTTTGGTATCCTGCTCCTGGTATATCCTCTTCAGGCAGCCCTTTCACTTCCGTTCGTAGCAGGAATCTTTGCACTCATCGGCGGGATATCTGCGATTATGGGATC
>CAZVAS010000007.1:35407-36809 GCA_964625165.1 uncultured Methanospirillum sp.
CCTTTTCCCGGGACACCATTTTCAGTAATTGTCATTCTTGTGATCGCAAGGATCTCACGTGAGAGGAAAAGACCAAGCCCGGTATTCTTTCCAAATCCTTTTGTGAACAACCGCTTCTTATCTGCTTCGCTAATACCTAATCCGTCATCGGTATAGATGATCCGAAGATTACCATCATCCTCTTCGGTTGTTACAGAGATCCTGGAGATCTTTCCTCCATGCCTGATGCTATTCTCCATGAGATTGAAGAAGACCTTCTCGATGAGGGGTTCGGCATAGATCTCAATTCTACCAGTCTCATTCGCAACAGATATACTGGTCATATCCAGTGTCTGCGTCGCCTTGATTATTAGGTTTGAAAGCAGTTGCCATTCTGGCGGTCTAATCCCAATATCCTGATATATGCGGGTGAACTCTATCTGCCTCTGGATGATTGCTGTGAGTTGTGTTGCTTTGGAAAGGAGAGACTCCTGATCAGATCCTGAACATTTCTCTTTACTGAACTCAAGATATCCGGCAAGGGCAGTTATTGAATTGAGGATATCATGCCTTGTTATCGATGAGAGGATGGAGAGTTTCCGGTTCGTCTCCATGATCGCATTCTCCATGAGTTTGCGATCGGTAATATCGACAATAAAACCCACAATCCCTGCCATCTCTCCGGTTTCATCAGGGAATACGGCCTTGCTCATAATGATTTCGTGAACTTTCCCATCAACCCCCTGAACTCGGCTCTCGTACTGCACACTGCCGCCATTGGCAAGGAGAACCTTATCCTGTTGGTCATGTTCACGTGCCATCTCTTCCGGAAGAATATCAAAAACAGTCTTCCCTATCACTTCATCTTTTTTAAGACCGAGAAAAAGAGCCCATGCTTCATTGGATCCAAGGTACAACCCATTCTTATCCTTGTAAAAAATCGGGCTTGGAATGGTATCAACAAGAAGCTGGATAAAGAGTGAATCAGCTTTTATTTTCTCTTCACGTTTGTGCTGCTCGGTGATATCCCTGATAATATGGATGCTAACAACCGGACTATCTTCTACAGTATATAGAGGAGTACAGCTCACCCGATAATACCGCTGATTAAGTTCGTTGTATATTTCAGCAGTATGATCCTTGTTGTCCCTGGTTAATGCAGTGTGCGGACAGGCAAGAATCGGACCACTGGTCCCGTGGACAAGTTCAAAACAGTGCGTACCAATAGCCTTTTCGAGTGGGATACCAAGGTTTTCAGCCATGGCACGATTCATCTTCTGAATAGTATGGTCAGGACCGATCAGAGCGATCATATCAGGAATTGCATTGAATATACGTTCCCACTCGGCATTATCCATGAATTGTCCAGTTACATTTTGTTTAATACTCATTGAATATTTGGATACCTTGTCTCTAGTCAATC
>CAZVAS010000008.1:0-7118 GCA_964625165.1 uncultured Methanospirillum sp.
TGAATCAGAGTTCACAAGTGACCGGTAATGAAAGTGATAAAAACAATGCAAGTCATTCCGGTCTCAACCACGATACTCAAAGGAAACCAATGAACCCGGAGATGTTAAATTCTTCCGGAATGCCACAGATAATTTCAATAATCTATAAATCCTGAAAACTGTTGTAAAAATCAGTCACTTCTTTTCGTTTTTTATCATTTCAGGATTCATTGAAAATAATGGGATGAAATTTATCTTGAGTAACAATTGTGTAAAACTTCAGAAAAAGTTTGGAACTATTTATTCTGCGCCCTTTTATCCCTGATTAAATCGAGCGTTGAGATATCCAATAACAGGATATCCAATTACACTGGTGAGAATATTAGAGATATAGAACCCGGCCGGGTAGGACATTGATGTATAAATCACCCAGATATTTGGAACGATTATAACAAGGAATAAGATCCCTGCGAATTGCCATGCTGCATTCTTCTGGTTTTCAGGAAGAGATCCTCTGATTATCTGCCATAGTATAGCCGCAATAAATGCAAAAATAAAAGGGTACACGAAATACAGCATCATAACCGGATCAGATATGCTCCGCATTCCTGGAACCTGAAAGATACTATAGGGTGCAACTAACTGGGTGGCCATATCTGCTGCAAAACTGACGATGAGAAGAATAAAACCCCCCACAAAACCTGGTATAATCAATGATTTGGGAACGATCTGCATATAATAACAGTTGCATCAGAATAAAAAAAGATTAGGAATTGCCAGGCACCCAAAGAGTTTAACTTGGATTTGTAAAGATCATCTCGGTTGGTTTAGCCCCCGCCGGTACCATCGGAAAGACGTTCTCTTCACGTTCTATCCTGAAGTCTATGAGAAATGGCCCCTTCGTCGCAAATGCGTCGTTGATTGCGGGTCGAACTTCATCAGAACTGTCAACTCTGACACTGTCAATACCGTACGCAGCAGCAATCTTTGTGAACTCAACTGATGGGAGTTCTGTGAATGAGTACCGTCGATCATAGAAGAGTTCCTGCCACTGTCTAACCATTCCAAGGCACTGATTGTTTAATACCAATATCTTAACAGGGATCCTGTACTCAGCCAGGGTTGCCAACTCCTGAATGTTCATCTGCAGGGATCCATCACCTGCGATAGTGCAGATCTGCTGATCAGGACATGCAAATGCGGCTCCCATGGCAGCAGGCAGCCCGAATCCCATGGTTCCCATGCCTCCTGATGTGAGGAATGATCGTGGCTTTGCAAATCTGAAGTACTGAGCAGTCCACATCTGATTCTGCCCGACTTCAGAGACGATGATCCCGTTTCCTTCCAGAACCGATGCAAGGGTGCCGATGATCTGTTGTGGATACAAAGCTCCACTACCAGGCAGAAAAGGCAGATCTGCCTGTTGTTTCCAGATTCTGATCTGATCTCTCCATGCCGTGCTGGTTCGTGTACTCCTGATACTCCTGAAAATTTCCCTGAGGATTTTCTTTGCATCACCCACAAGTGGGAGATCCACAGCACGGTTTTTACCAACTTCACTTGGATCAATATCGATCTGGATGACTGCCGCACGGGGGGCAAAGAGTTCTCCTGTCCCGCAACTTCGATCTGAAAATCTGGTACCCACAGCGATCAGCAGGTCACAGGAGTGGATAGCATGATTTGCAGCAACTGTCCCATGCATCCCAATCATACCCAGATTGAGGGGATGATCAGAAGGAAGGGATCCTATGCCGAGTAAGGTTGTTGTAACAGGTATCCCGAACTGTTCGGCAAGAGTGAGAATCTCCACAGATGCCTGACTCCTGATAACTCCTCCACCTGCAAGGATTATCGGACTTTCGGCCGCTGTGATCAGCTCGGCAGCTCTGATACACAGTGTCCTGGTCTTTGAATCGATCTGATTTTCCTTGTAGATTCCTAGTGTCATCCTTGTTTGTTTCTGTTCAGGTGCCATACCTGTTGAAACGTCCTTGGGAATGTCAATAAGCACGGGGCCTGGACGCCCTGTCAATGCAACCCTGAATGCATCATTCACTGTCTCTGCAAGATCGTCGGTTTTTGTCACCAGGTAATTCTGTTTGGTGACCGGTCTTGTGATCTCAGTGATATTTGCCTCCTGAAAAGATTGATTTCCAATCTGGTTCGTCGGAACCTGCCCGGTTATCGCAACCACCGGTATTGAGTCCATGTACGCAGTGGCTATGCCGGTGACCAGGTTACAGGCCCCGGGTCCGGAGGTTGCAAGGCAGACACCTGCCCCGCCTCCTGCCCTGGCATACCCATCAGCAGCATGGGCTGCTGCTTGTTCATGCCTTACAAGGATATGTCTTATCCCTGAATCAGGAAGTTCATCATAGATCGGAAGTACAGTAGCTCCTGGATATCCGAATATCGTCTCAACTCCTTGGGAGACAAGTGAATCCAGAAGGATTTTTGCACCTGTCTTCACGAAGTCCATCCCCCTGATCGTGGGTCTGATTCAAAGACCTGAAGGTTATCCTGTATCTGTGCTGGAGAGCATTGGCTTCCCAATGAAATGTTCAGAATCCGGTCTGGTACAGAATCAAAAAAAGATCTCAGTTCGTCAGTATCTCGTTTCTTGGATGTAATGTCCTTTCGGACCAACAAAACACTCAGTCATGGTTGTCCATCACATCCTATTGTTTGCTCTTATGAATTATGAATCTTGAGACAGACAGGAGTGGGGTTATTCATTGTATATTAATAGATAATCTGGTTTTGTTCTCATACCTGGGGTACGTGATGTTTGGTTGTGTATCGGATTTCACATCAATTGATAGAACTTTCTTACCGGAATTCACGTTTTGAGATTGAGTAATGCTACATTCTTTTTTTTCTCATATCTCTTATGACAATTACTGCCTCATGGACAAGCTTTATAGTTTGGAGAACCCTAACTAACTAATACGGATCCATGACAGACCAGAAAGAACATCTCTTCGAGGTCTTTGATACTCTGATCAGACTGAAACAAGAATGTTCTTGTAGTATCTTCTCTGCCTGTGAACTCTCCGACATCACGGTGAAGCAGATCAACTATCTGAAGGTGATTGATACGAGCGATGAGATCACCTTCAGCAGGCTTGCAGAGATCACTCACAACTCAAAGCCGACTATCACGGAGATGATCCGTAAGTTAGATCATATGGGTTGCGTGTACAGGCAACCCTGTCCCTACGACGGAAGGATACATTATATCCGTCTTACCGGAATTGGTGAGAAGATCGCCCGTGCTGAACAGAGAGCCCTGGAACAGGTTGTCGAACGGCTCGCTGAATCGCTCGATGATCAAGAGATAGAAGTTCTGATAGAGATCCTGCGAAAAGTACGGTAAAAAAATTTATCAGAAGAATTAGTTAGGTCAAGTAAAACTAAAGGTTCACATGAGTACCACTGAATTCACACAATCACCAGCAAAGCAGGAGCATTTCGTTCTGCCCCTCTATGAGATTGTTGTGTTTCCCAAAACACGGACAAAGATCGTTGTTGATAAGGAGACCGGAGGTCTTCTCCTGCAGGAGATGAGCCGGAGTGACAGTTCTCCGATTGGTCTGGCAGTCAAGGCCGGAACAAGCCAGTCAGAAATATCCGCATCGACTGTCTATCCCATCGGCAATCTTCTGGAAATATCCTTCATCCAGCCTGCTGAAGAGGGATACCTCGTATGCATCCATGCGCTCAGAAAGATCAGGGCTGACAGCATCACCGAGCGTGATGGCCGATTGTACGCAACCTGGGTCCCGGTAGATGACGTATCTGATCTCAGCACCGGTGAGCATGATGAGATACTTGGAGAGATTAAAGAGATTATCCATTCAATCAGCGTACATTTCCAGGGTTCTGATCAGTTCACCAAACCGGTAGACAAGATGACTTCCATCGATGCTGTGATCGGATTCACTATGCCGTATGTTCCGATCTCACTCGAAGAGAAACAGGCTATTCTGGAGATCTCATCAGAACAGGAACGGGCTGTGGCATTTCTGGATCTGTTACTCAAAGTCAAAGAGCAGATCGAGATCAGGATAGAAGTCACCCAGAAGGTCTCTGAAAAAGTCTCTAAAACCAATCGCGAAGCGATGCTCCGTGAGCAGATGAGAGTGATTCAGGATGAACTTAATGAGATCGAAGGAAACGGCCCGGGTGATACCGGATACCGGGAGAAGATAGAACAATCACTGATGCCTGAAGAGGTGAAGAAGAAAGCCCTTGCAGAGGTGAAGAAACTAGAGTCCGGTGGGCCCCATAACCACGAAGCACCTGTCATCAGAAATTATCTCGACCTTCTGATCGATCTGCCATGGGTCACAGGAGAGAGATCTGAAATCGACATTGAGACGACAAGACAGGTTCTTGAGAGCAACCATTACGGGCTTGAGAAGGTAAAGGAGCGGATCGTTCAGCACCTTGCGGTCATGAAGCTGAAGAATGATAAGCAGGGTTCGATCCTCCTCTTTGCAGGACCTCCGGGGACCGGAAAGACGAGTCTTGGCAAGAGTATTGCAGAAGCCCTGGGTCGTAAATATGTTCGTGTAAGTCTCGGTGGTGTAAAGGATGAGGCAGAGATTCGCGGTCACCGCCGGACATATGTCGGGGCCCTTCCTGGGAGAATCATACAGGGAATGAGACGGGCGGGAACAAAAAATCCAGTCTTCGTACTTGATGAAATTGATAAGTTAAGCGCATCGTACTCTGGAGATCCTGCTAGTGCCCTGCTGGAAGTGCTTGATCCTGAGCAGAACAACAGTTTCTCTGATCATTATCTTGAGGTTCCCTATGATCTCTCTGATGTTCTCTTCATAGCAACGGCTAACTCGCTCTCTTCAATACCAGGACCCCTGCTCGACCGGATGGAACTGATCGAGATCTCAAGTTACACACGGCACGAGGTGTTTGCTATCGCCAGGAAGCACCTGCTTCCCAAAACAATGGAAGAACACGGGCTTGATGACGACAAACTACAGATCAGGGATGATGCCCTGTCACTCATCATCGAGAAATATACCCGTGAAGCAGGTGTCCGGGGTCTGAAGAAGCAGCTTGATCAGATTGCCCGCTATGTCTCTGAGAAGATCGTATCAGGAAAAGCTACTCTGCCGTTTGTGGTCTCGGCAGATATGATCGGAGAGATACTTGGTAAGGAAGTCTTCAGACATGAGGCTGCCAGAAACCGGCTCACTCCCGGAGTTGCAACTGGTCTTGCCTGGACTCCGGTAGGGGGAGAGATCCTCTTTATCGAGGGGACGTTCATGCCAGGTACTGGTAAACTGACTCTCACCGGCCAGCTTGGGGACGTCATGAAGGAGTCGGCAAATATTTCCATGAGCCTGATTAGGTCACGGTTTGCCAACTCTGCGAACCGGTTTGACTTCATGACAAGTGATATCCACATTCATGTCCCGTCAGGAGCGACACCAAAGGATGGTCCTTCGGCAGGTGTGACCCTGTTTACTGCCCTTGTCTCGCTCATAACCGGGAAGACCGTGGATCCAAAACTGGCCATGACCGGGGAGATAACCTTGAGCGGAGCGGTCCTTCCTGTTGGCGGAATCAAGGAGAAAGTTCTTGCTGCTCACCGGGCAGGGATCACAAAAATAATCCTGCCGAAAGAGAATGAGCGTGATATTGATGAGATACCTGATGATGTCAGAAAGGAACTGACCTTTGTGACGGTTGAGAGTATCGAAGAGGTTCTCCACGAAGCGTTAGCAATTGATCTCCCGGACCTCGTCAGGTTTACTCCTCAGGTTCCCCTTGCATCAGTTCAGAATGTATAAGTGGGAGTGATCTTGTCAATCCTTATCCTCCTTCACCCCCTTTGAGACTAAAATAGTATTGAAAATGTGAGTTTTCCCCTTCTATTGAGGTTAACTCACATCAACCGGATGACTGGTCAACTTCATCCACTTTGGAAGAGCGTCCCACCCGGTTTTTCCGGTATACTCCGCATCCTGTATCTTTTTTATCTCTTCTGTG
The DNA here is from genome assembly GCA_964625165.1 of uncultured Methanospirillum sp. Lineage (GTDB taxonomy): Archaea > Halobacteriota > Methanomicrobia > Methanomicrobiales > Methanospirillaceae > Methanospirillum. The sequence continues at coordinate 6,001 of CAZVAS010000008.1, forward strand.
TATCTGGTTGTGTCTTCTCCGAGACCTGAATCCTCCTGATTGAATCTCTCTTTTGTGTCGCTGGATAATCCCGGAGAGAAGAGATAATTTACCAATTCCTGTCGCATCTTCAGGAACTTATCTGCCGGAGATTGATCTGATGTATCTCCTATTGAATACCCTTCTTTACCTTTTCCACCCTTCAAATCCTTATTGACACCCCAGTTCTGACCGGTCTCCTGATCAGTTCTCCCACCATCACCAGAACCTGAACTTTTTGAGGTTTGCACTTGATCGGTCTTCTCTCCTTTTTCTTCTTTTGTTGTATCCGAACTATCTTTGGAAGTGTCCTTTCCCTCCGTCCCTTTCTCTTTGTCTGAAGAACTTGTGACAAGTTCTACAATTTTATCAATGATCCATCCAATTGCAGCGCCTATCGCAGCACCAGTTGCTGCTCCTCCTGCTCCCCCGGCGATCCCTCCGATAACGGTTCCAATTGCTGCTCCCCATTGTTCACCGGATCCTTTCGATCCAGTTGTACTCTTGGTTGATCCTGAACTTGATCCTGTACCCCCTTCATACGGGCTCCATGTGTTCATGCTACTGCCTTGGAATGGATCCCATGCGTTTCCGCCACTGGTACCAAGACCCTCAGTCAGTTCGCTGAACATACCGGCATCTTTGGTCCCTCCTCCCAATATTTTATCAAGTTCATCCTGGGGATTATGTGAGCCACCGGAGAGTATACTACCAAATTCAGTTCCCTGATCTCCAAGTAAAGTATCCCCTGATGTTCCAATATCAGGAATCAGATCGTCGGCATCATGGAACAGATCTTTCAACTGCTCTTTTATCTCAGTCTCCAGATTCTTGCCGTTCATGGCGTCGATTACAATGATGTGCACCAATGAATCGATCAACGTGAGGTACGTATCACGAGAGTGTATGAAAAAGTCAGATGATGGGATGGTCTGATCTGAATACGGGTATCCGGTTATTTTCTGGTACGTGTTGGCATCTATCGCTTTTGAGTGATTTACCAGATTATTTGAGATCTGTTCAGCGTTTTTCAGATGAGAATATACTTCCTGTAATATCAGATAATTTGCATCTGCATTTTTATCAGAATAGTTGTCGGT
>CAZVAS010000008.1:7218-13670 GCA_964625165.1 uncultured Methanospirillum sp.
CCAAATGATCTGCTCATCTGATTATTTATTTGTACAATGCCTGCTGCCTGAAGATCGAGTAATGACTTTACCTGATCTTCAAGAACATGGCTCCCCGTGAGAGCAGAAGGGTTTACACGGCTTACGGAGTCATAGCCAGCAGAAATGTTTTGATATGGAATCGGGGTTTGAACAGAAGTCAGCTGTACCTGAGTGGTTCGAGGTATGATTGTTGAGATAACTTCAGGTATCTTTTGAGATACAGTATCATTTGGTAATTTGACGGAAGACCTCTGAAGTCCGGCAACCGTACTGGTATTAATCGCAGAAGCAACACTCAATGGTGTTGTGGCAGCTAAACAAGGCATGTAGCAGGAGACGATCAGAAAAATTGTAAGTAGAACAGATAAGCATTTTAATCCTTTACTCTCCATAATTCTCCTCACTCCCTTAAGGATAAACGGGATAAGTGATTTGAATAATGATAAAGGTATGGTTCCCTGAAATTGAGGTGAACCAGTGTCCAGTTGTCTCCTCTCAAATGTGCCGAAGTAAAACTGGATAATCCCGTTATTGTTGGAACTTCTTCCCGTCTGAGAAAGCCTTCCCGGTTTCTGCTCCCACGTCAAAATACGTAGCCTGAGCATAGACTATCGGGTTGATCTTTCTGATATCAGGTTTCCCATCTGTTACACAATTATCGTCTGCATGTATCTCGATGACCTCTCCGATGTACAGCAGGTGACTTCCGCAATCGACTGAGTTGAAGAGCTTACACTCGATGTTAACCGGGCATTCTTTTGCCAGAGGTGCAGTCCCGAGTTTTCCATAGAATGAGGTAAAGATACCTGACTTGTCTTTGTGTGATCCTGAGGTTATCCCGCAGTAGTCCGTCTCAATCACCTGATTTGAGGACGTAACATTCAGGCTGAAGGTCTTATTCTCCTCAATCCCCTGGGCTGTATACCTGACCTTGTTTATTGCAACACAGACCATGGGTGGTGCCATGGATGCTACTGTTGCCCAGGCTGCAGTCATGTAGTTGGGTTTTCCCTTGACATTACTGCCGACAAGAACGGCAGGCATGACACTCATGTATGGCATCGGGCCGAGCGTGATCTTTTCTGACATAATAATTCGGAGATGGTTTATCTGGGAAGATGTTTAAGCGTATCTAATCCGTGGAAGAGAACCTGTTACGCCTATAAGACCTTCCATTGTTTACTACGTTCCAGGCAAATGAAGTAGAGGATGTAATAAAACCAGGAAGTCTTTGTTCTTGATGCAAATGTAATCAAACTGCACAGAGGATCACTTATTTTCTCTGGCTATCAAGTACAGGGCTCCATGGTGAGAAACATCTGGATCTTTTTACCTGTAAGAAGATCACAAAACGATCAGCGAAATATTAGTTCAAAAAAACACTCAACACATGATGATCAGGGTCCAGGGGGCATGCCCGGACCACCTGTCATGGGGATTTCCCTTCCGAATGGAATCCCGAACGGTACTCCATTCATCTGATTGTAGAACGGTCGATCAGGCATTTTTAGTGAGAGTGACAACTGGACACTATTCTCCTGTCCCCCTATCAGATTGATGATCTCAGTCTCGGTATTGTATGAAGATTTTTCTGCCTTTATTGTATATATCCCTGCATCAACCGATTCAAGGTGAACCGGGGAGATCCCTCGGTACACACCGTTAAGATAGATACTCGCTCCTGATGGATCTGAATTGACAGTAAGAGATCCTGTGGTTATGACAGGATTGAGTGATGCAGAGATCTCTGACTCAATATCTGATGCGACCGAAGTTGTTTTTGTGTACGATGTGTATCCGTCTTTCTTGATCTCTACCTGATAGGTTCCCGGCTGGAGATTCGTATAGGTATATGGGGTTTTCTTAGCCTGGGTCCCGTCAAGGGTGATAGTCGCTCCTGTCGGATTAGAAGATACAGATAGTGATCCCGTGGTTTTGGCTTTTTCTTGGCTGAGTGCAGCTGAAACAACTGATTCTGCCCCTGAAGCTACTGATATGGTTGTTGAGTAGGGGAGGTATCCATCGAGAGTGATGGTGATTTCGTGACTGCCCGGTGACACACCCTGGAACGTATACGGAGTTATCCGGGTATCTGTCCCATCACAGGTTACTGTCGCTCCAGCCGGATCTGATGTCACCTGGATGGTTCCGTAATCTGTCCCCCCAGAAAGAGTTGCAGATATTGTATTAGCAGTCCCTGGATCCGGGTTTTTGGTAACGGTCGTGGTCCAGTCCTGAAAACCAGTTTTCTGAAGCGTAATGGTATGTGGAGGTGTGTTGGCATTGGGTATAGTAAGTATGACAGGGGTTACTCCTGACTTTGTTCCGTCGAGCAGGACCGTTGCTCCGGAAGGTGATGAGATGACACTGATATAACCGGCTTCCGAAAGACTGGTGTCAGAGGTACCGGGGATTATTATGAACCAGAAGAGAAGGAGTGAGATCGTAAGACTCCATTTCATACAACCGATCTTCACTCATTTCATACAAATGAATATCCGTCATACTGATTGTATTGGTTTAATCAAAACGCGTACCTGACGATCTATCTGCCTCTCTACAAAAGAGCGGCTATCTGTATTCAGGCTTGGGTATATCCTTTGGGATCGTATGGTATGTTAGTGGTATCATCGGTGTACGGTGCCTGCAGGGGCGTATCTTTTGATCATATCAACCACAGTTTCAAAGTTATCTGGTGTACAGGTTAGAAGCATTGGAGAGATGAGAATTTTCCTCCTGATGAGAATCGTTCGCTCCCGCTTTTGAATTGTAATAGAACCGACCTCATCCCATCTGATCGATTCTGACTCCCGGGAGATATTTACCAGACTTCCACCGGTTCCGGTTAATGTGCCTGTTGCCAGGGATCCGGCAAGTGTTGCAGCATTGATCATCCGTGAGTCTGACCCGGCTGCGTATCTGACTCCTGTTGCTGATATCTCATACACTGCCTCAGGCCCTCCCTTTGTTATGATCTGGATGGCCCCGGCAACCAGAACTCCTATTGTAACCAGCACGACAAAAACTCCGGCTAAAACCGGCAGAACAGAGATGATAGCCCCCGGGCTGATGATTAGAATAAGCAGAACAAGAAACAGAACCCCTGCCCCAAGTGCCATTATCATCTGTCTCATCACTACTGAGCTGGTGATCACCGGCTGTTTCGCAGTCCAGATCAGACTGCTTTTCTCTTCGCCTGATGCCATGGTTTCGTCTCCCATCAGAATATCCTGGGCCATGTTTTGAGGCTGGCACACGACACACATTCATGAGGTGTGTGTCACCTGCTCGCTTTCACATGCTTGATACCGTACCAATAGGAGACAAACTTTCTCATAATCTGGAAAAGTCAGTGTAGAATTTGTCTGCGTAAGAGTTCTCGAAAGTGAAACGGAGGAGAGAGGTATTTACAAATGTTTCCCGTTTCACCTATTTCCCGCTATAGGGATGGATGGATCTAGTTTCATGTCTCCTGGTTCACTGATTGTCTCTTGATAACCTCCAGTCTGTTATTCTGACCGCTATTCCTTCTTGCTTGCAAAATCTTTCATGGAGATACTGATGTGCTGGCTCATCTGGAAAGTCCTTCCAGGTGTCACCATACAATATGTAAAGAGTATTTTACATATACTTTCTTCTCTCCTGATCGTATGTAAAAACATAAACCCCGGTAATGGTCTTCATAGGAAAAATTATCTCACTTCACCGGGTATATTCACTCTTCAGCTTCATGTGAGGAGGGCAGAAATATTTCATTTGAGTGCTATCAATGTGGTGAATGCTGCAGTTACCTGGGCCAGGTCTTTCACATCATAAAAGCCCTCGATCAGTACACATTCCAGATTGAGAACCAATATACCGGACAGAAGCATGTGGTCTCTGTCTCACCCCTGCTCTATTCTCTCTATGATGACCGTGCCATTTTCACCGAACGTCCCGAAGCCTGTCCGTTCTTCAGGAGAAATGATCAGGACGGGCTCTACTACTGTACTGTTCATCTGACAAGACCGGAGATCTGTCAGGAGTATGGATGCTGGAGGTTTCTCTTTCTCGATGAATCAGGCAACCGGGCAGGACGAGTGATGCAAAGCAGGCACCTCCATGCAGAGAATCCGTATCTCCAGGAGATCTGGGATACCTGTGTCAGTGAACTCCATGAACCTGATGATGCAGTCTGGGATAAGAAGATGTGTGATATCGTGAAAAAAGCCGGATTTCAGATCAGATCGTAGAACATTCTCTTTATACTATCTCTGCTTTTCATGGACCCTGAATAATTCTGGTGGAACAAGTATCTCAAACCGTGCCCCTTCTCCTGGGATTCCTGTTTCATGAATACCGATCCCGGTAATAGTAAGGATCTCTTTTGCAAGAAAGAGGCCGAGTCCGGTATTTTTTCCAAATCCTCTCTCAAAGATTGAAGACTTCTCATCTTCAACAATACCTACCCCGTTATCCTCCCAGATTATTCTGCATCCTGATGGTTTCAGGATATATGAAATTGTGATAGCAGTTACCCTTTCACCATGCCTGATTGAGTTGTCAAGCAGGGTCTGAAAGACCTTTGCAAGCATCGGATCTGCGTAGATCTCCAGATCTTTCACGTTCGGTTTGAAGGTTAATTCAGGGGGTACCTCCTGGTACGGAAGGATATCATTGACCTTCTGCCATAACGGCTCGTGGGATCCAAGATCCTGATATACCCTTGTGAACTCGATCTGGTTCCTGATGGTGTTGGTTATCTGCTCAATCTTATCGATAAAGGTGATGCATTCAGGTGCGTGTGGGTTCTCCTTGATCAGTACAAGGTATGCGATCATGGCAGTCAGTTTGTTCTTGATATCATGGCGGGTAATACTGGCAAGCAGGTTGATCTGCTCGTTAGCCCTTTTTAATGCAGATTCTGCACGCTGCCGCTCACTGATGAATCTTGCCTGCTGGACATTCTGATATGCCCTGGATGAGAGTTCATTCGCAAATAGAGAGAGGATGGAAACAACCTTTTCAAACTGTTTCCTTGGCATCATCGGGACCTCGGCTAGTGCATCCCTGAACTCCTTTTTGTCAGCACCTATCTCATCGGCGTATGCAAGAATTGTTTCCTCGTCAATATCCTCGCTCCTGACCTGGCCAATAAACCAGCTTGCGATATGGTTTCCTCCAATCGTGATGTTTGCTGCTGCATCCCACAATCCGCCACTCAGGCAGGGCTGAATAAGTGGCCCTGATGGATGAAACCTGCCGATACACTGGTCAGAATATTTGCAGTTTGCCTTTCCTTTCTCCGTGTTTCTAATTATGTCCTTACAGAGCCTGCAGAAGTTACTTGGTTGTGTCACCCATGTCCCGTCAGGAAGCGTGATCAGCGATGCTACCTGTGTAGCCTCTGCAAAGGCATCCTGCAACTGCTGGAGCTGATCGATATTGAAAAGGTCTGATAACTGAACTGATGATGATTCATTCAATGGCTGGGTAAGGGCTACAATCCTGTCGACCAGTGTCTTTTCAAGATTCTTTTTTGTCGTTATATCCTGGACATGGACAAGGAATCCATCAAACGCCCCGGTCTTGAGATTCTGTATCGGGCTGATAACCATCTCAAGGTATAATGTTCCGGATTTCGAAGTATTATAGAGTTTTTCTGACCTGATCATTTCAAAATCAAACAGAAGTTCAAACTTACGGACTTCACCTGCCTGAGCACTTTTGCAGATATCCTCAGGCAGATTTGGATCAGACCAGAGGCAGAACTCTTTTACGCCTTCCTGGCTGGAGATACCAAAAATATCCAGACAGGCCTGGTTTATCTCGATAAGTCTGCCGTCAGGATCAAACCAGGCATGCCCGATTGGAGAACTGAAGAAGAGATCACTAAATCTTGACTGGGTTTCCAGTAAGTCTTTCAGGTTATTCTCATTTGTATCATACTGTCGTTTCAGTTCCTCTTCTGTAGCGATAAGTTCCTCATTGGTAGCCTGGAGGTTTGCATAAGCCTCAAACAGTTCCTTTTCTGCCTTTTTTCGTGCGGTAATATCTTCAATCGTGCCCTCAAACCATATATCGTCGCCATCCTGTACCTTCCGTGCATAGAGTGAGATCCATATCCGCGTTTTGTCCTTGCGGAACATCTCAACTTCATATCCTTCAATCGATCCCTGTTCAAGCAAAATCCTGACAAACTCTCTGCGTTCTTCAGGATTCACATATACCTGGTCTCCAATACTGACCACTTCTTCAACCATCTGCTTGGGGGAATCATATCCGAATATCCTGGCAAATGCCGGATTAAGAGCCCGGTTTACACCCTCTGGTGTGGTCTGGAATATTCCAAGTGCAGCATTATCAAAGATATTTCTGAATTCATGCTCACTCTTTTTCAGTGCCTGCTGCGCCTCATACCGTTCTGTAATATCCCTGCCTATTACAACCAG
>CAZVAS010000008.1:13770-18403 GCA_964625165.1 uncultured Methanospirillum sp.
AGCACCGGGATACAGATGTGTTCGATCCATCTGATCTCTCCATCACGGGTAATTATCCTGAACTCGACCTTGTCACTTTCCTGTGAATCCTTCTGAACATGCCTGTGATTCTTCCAGGTTTTTTGATCATCCGGATGAACGATCTGTGAGATGAGAGCATGGTTTTGTACAAATTCGGTATTGGCATATCCGGTGATGGTGAGGGCAGTCTGGGAGCAGTAAATGATCTGTTTGTCCGGGTTCTCCCAGTACTCCCAGTCTGCCGTATAATCAGCGATGTATTGGTATGTGTCTACGAAATTGCGCAGTTCAAGTTCTGAAAGGAACTGGTCGGTGATATCCCTGATTGTAGCGATGGCTCCAGTAACCTGCATTCCATTTGAATAGAGCGGACCAGCATGAATCCGTAGGTAGCGTTCACCGGCTGGAAGGTGGAAGAAGTTTTCAGCAAGTATCTGGTCTCCTTCCCGCTTGAACTCAGGGTATTCATCTGATACTTCCTGGATATCATCAAGGATCAGATCAATGATCATGGGTTTTGCAGATCCCGTGAAGGGAACTGAGTAGGCATACCCTGAAAGTCCGATGATATCTGCCGCTGAAACCCCGGTGAACTGTTCAATGGCACGATTCCAGGCAATAACGCGGTGGTCCCTGTCGATAGCAAAGGTGGGATCCGGAAGGGCTGATATCATCTCGGAAAACTGCCTTCGCGAGGTCTTGAGTGCATCGATCGCCTCTCTCCGCTCGATGGCACTTCTGATCTTGTGGCTCAGTTCGACAAACTCAGATCTCGGCTCTCCTCCTTTCTGCAGGTAGAAGTCTGCTCCGCTGTTAAGAGCCTCAATAACCACATCTTCACGTCCCCTACCGGTGAATATGATGAATGGAATATTATTTCCTGACTCTCTAATCCTCCTCAACAGTTCGATGCCGTTGAGTGCCGGCATCTCATAGTCTGATACGACGGCATGATAGGAACCAGATAAAATCCCCTTTAGTGCTTCTCTAGGAGATGTTATGGTGTCGACTGAGAAATCACTGGAAAACTCCAGAAATAATTTTCCTATTGATAGCAGTTCCTCATCATCGTCAACATAGAGAATCCGGTATTGGTCTGGTATCATTCTATATCCACCGGGAACGGAGGCCGGATGTTCTAATGATGGGTCTGGTATTTTAAAAGTGTATCCCTTATCTGACAGACCTGGAGGTTGCTGATTGGTTTGACGCAATTAATCCTGCAGGATTGGGGAACCCCTCCTGGCGGCAGGTTATCATAGTTCAAAGTGAGAATAGAATCTTGATGTGTGGTCGGTTCTGTATAGCAGCCTCGCCGGGTGAGATTGAGACCCGGTTCAGGGTATCTGTTCCCCCGGAGTACAGGCCACGATATAACATTGCACCTGGCCAGATGATCCTAGCGGTCACCGGTTCATCCTCTCTTATGGTTGAGTGGGGGTTTCACACCAGAGAGGCAAAGAGGTTTATCAACGCCAGGGTGGAGTCTGTCCATGATAATCCCGTCCTGAATGAACTTTTCACGAGTCACCGGTGCCTGATCCCGGCAACCGGGTATTACGAATGGAAACAGGAGGGGACTCGCCGTATTCCATATTACTTCTCATCAAGATCTGAACCACTGTTTGCACTTGCAGGTCTGATCAGGCATTGTTCATCCGGATGTCAGGCGGTTATACTCACAACAGGGGCCATGCCTCCTTATTCTGAAATTCATAACCGGATGCCTGTTCTTATCTCCATCTCTGACCTGCGGGGTTACCTATCCGGAGGCGATATCCCACCTTCTATCGGACTGCAGATGTATCAGGTTTCATCCCGGGTTAACCTGGTGGCGAATGATGATCCATCATTGATCGAGCCTGTGAGCCCGGGTTCAAAGCAGACGAGGCTTAATATTGACTAATCCCATGTCCGAGGTTCGTGACATCTTTTTCGTTCATAAGTCAGGTTCAAGATATCCTCAATGATGAGTAATATGACTATGCAGAGCATAGAGAAGAGTGGGAAGATCCATGAGTACCTATCATATTGGAGTAATCGTAGGAAGCCTGCGAAAAGATTCGTTTAATCAGAGACTTGCAACCGCTATCGTAAAACTTGCGCCAGGAGAGTTCTCATTCAACCAGATTCAGATCAGAGATCTGCCTTTGTACAATCAGGACGATGATGAGAATCAGGCACCCTCCGTGCTCAGGATGAAATCAGAGATAAGTAAGGCAGACGGGCTTCTGTTTGTTACTCCGGAATATAACCGGTCCATTCCTGGTGTACTCAAGAACGCGCTTGATCATGGATCACGACCTCATGATAAGAATGTCTGGGCCGGAAAACCTGCCGGAATTCTGGGTGTTTCAATAGGTTCTGCCGGTACCTCGATGGCACAACAGCATCTTCGGAATGTTCTCTCGTACCTCGATGTTGCTGTGCTTCGCCAGCCTGAAGCGTATATCCAGAATCGGGATGGACTGTTTGCTGAAGATGATACCATTGGAGAGAGAAGCAGGCCATATATGCAGAACTGGATGGATCACTATGTTGCCTGGGTGAAAACAAATTCATCCTGCTCTTAATGAAAATTCTCAAGAAATGAATGAGAGTGTGCGGCCTCTTATGGCCCCTTTATCATGCTCTCTTTCGTTCTGTTCACGATGAAGTTTCGTGAGATTATCGTACCATTATCATAAGGATTGATCGTGAGTGCCTGTTCGTATGCCTGAAGGGCATCGGCATACTTCTGGAGGCCCTTGTATGCATCACCTTTGCTGCTCCATGCGACAGCGTTTTGTGGATCAATGGTGATGGCCCGGTTATAACACTCAATAGCATCCACATTTTTTCCTACATTCTTTAATGCATCACCTTTCGCAATCCAGAGGGATGAGTCTTCGGGATACCGGATGAGCGTCTGGTTGTATGCAACCACCGCATCTCCATACTTACCCATATGCATGAGAACTGCTCCTTGTTTTTTCCAGAGATCGTAATTTTTTGGATCTATATCCAGAGCTGTGGAATATGCGGCCATTGCTCCCTGTAACTTTCCGCTATCAACAAGTGCATCCCCCTTTTTGATCCAGGCTGAAATGTCATCGGGATTGATATTTGTTGCCTGGTCAAACGCCTTTGCAGCGTCATCATTCTCTCCCTGACTGGTGAGCAATTCCCCCTTCTTCACCCAAGCATCAGTATTCCCCGGGTTCTGTTTGAGAGCCTTGTCATACGCATCCAGAGCATCGTCACTCCTGTTGATGCCTGATAATACGACCCCTTTCTGGTACCAGGCGTCTGCAGCAGTTGGATCTCTGGCAATCGCCTGTTCAAATGCTGCAATCGCTTCGGTCTTCTTTCCTATCCCGGATAGTGCAACACCTTTTCCGATCCATAACCCTCCATTGGATGGTTCATATCCAGACGCTTTATCGAATGCTGCATATGCCTCGCTGTACCTGCCAAGTTTGAGTAATACATCACCTTTGGCACTCAGAATCTTTGGGTCTTCCCTGATGGATAAAGCCTGTCCAAATGCAGATACTGCATCATTGAACTTACCAAGTGCTGTCAGAACCTCTCCTTTCCTGCTCCACGTATCTGCATTTTTCGGGTCTATTGTGGTTGCTTTGTTAAGTGCAGTAATGGCATCGTCATACTGTCCCTGCTTTGCAAGTATTTCCCCTTTGCCAGCCCAGGCCTGTGAGTTTTTCTGATCTATGGATAGTGCCTGTTCATATGCCTCTGCTGCCCGCCCCACCTTATCCAGGCTGATCAGTGCGTCACCCATTCCGACCCATGCATCTTCATCTTGAGGAGCAATCTCAATGGTTGTACTGAATGCCTTCACGGCTTCTTCATATTTTTCGAGTTTCAACAGTGATTTTCCGGTGTTCAGCCACGCCGCTTCCTTCTCCGGGCTGAATTGTATCGCCTGGTCATATACCCTGATTGCCTTCTCATACTGACCTGATTTTAACAGAACATCCCCTTTTTTCACCAGGATCGTTGAGTTCTGCGGGGCCATTGCGATAGCCTTGTCAAATGCTGAAAGGGCATTGTCAAACTTCCCTTGGTCTGCAAACGACTCCCCCTTGATGAGCCATGAATCAGGTGAATCGTTGTCAGCAAAACATACGTTCACGACTCCTGCAAGTATTAGTATCTGTATTATGAGGAGAGGGAACAGTTTCATGAAAAGTGATCTGTCTTTGATACAATATGGCTATCGATATGGTCTGCCCATGGTTTTTGAATACTCATCAAATCTTTATAGTGTACAACCCAACGTTCTGAATAATTCAGGAATGGCCATTTATCATTTCTGACTCTTGATGAAGGAGAGATATTTGCCATCGACTGCTCAAACCCGTCAGATTCTGCTGTTTCTTGTACTCTGCAGCATTGTCTTTCCGTTATCCTCGTCCGCTGAACTGAATAAAACAGCGCAGGATCGGATCATTGGGGATTTTGATCTGTTTGCCGGTGAGGTCTTCAACGAGTCTGAGATCCCCGGAATGGCAGTTGCCATAACCGACAGAGAGCATATTCTGTATGCAAAGGGATTTGGTGTCAGATCTCTTGAAAAACCTGACCCGGTAACTCCTGGCACGGTATTTCT
>CAZVAS010000008.1:18503-23467 GCA_964625165.1 uncultured Methanospirillum sp.
AACACCTCAACAGGGTTTGATCTCATTTCATCTGCTGCAACAACACCTGGTGGTTACGCGATTCATCATGTTAAAAATGAGAGTGGGTATGTTCCGGTTCCGATGGAGAAGGAGTATCTCTGTGGAGAGTATGGCGAGGTAGGAGCAGGCGGTATTAGTTCGAATGTTATTGACATGACAAAGTGGCTCCGCTTCTGGCTCAATGGTGGTACCATTTCAGGAGCGAGAATTCTGAAAAATGAGACCGTCCAGGAGATCTTCAGGCCGGTGAATCCCATCGTTTCAGGTCCCGGATTCAATTTTACCTACGCAAAAGGGTGGGTCGTGAAGTGTGATCCCATGCTACCGCACCCTGTTATCTGGCACAACGGAGAGACACCTGGAATGAGTTCGTACAACGGATTCATTCCTGAAGACGGGATCGGTATTGTTGTTCTTACAAATGCCGGAGAGAATGGTGTTGCCGATTTCATCGGAGACACCTTCATGTTCATGATCTCGAATCCATCAGATTACCATGAGTACACCAACATCAGTGCACTCGGCGATGATATCAGGCCATCACATCCGGTTTCGCCGTATCCTGAATCTGTGACCGGCAGTCGAATTGATTGCAACTACCTTACCGGATCCTATCAGAACAACTACTATGGCACGATGAATATTTCGAACAATTCTGGTACTTTCATCGCTGAACTCGGTCCCCGCCCACTCCGCCTGAATATGACTCCTATCAACTCAACAGCATCTCTTTTCAGATTCATGCCACAGATTCAGGGAGTTGGTCCGGACGGAATGCTTTCAGGTGTACCGGGTCCGGATGGTAAGGCAAAAACTGTGCAGGTTGAGGGTCTTACATCCAGGGAACATCCGCCGGTTGCGTTTAGTCGGATAGCCTGATCTTCGTATCTTATCTCCTCTTATTCCTCTGATATCCGTATGGGTCTCATCTCAAACATCAAACGATCTTTGTAATCATCATTTGGATACCTATTTCCCATGGAAAAGGTGACGATGATCCATGCAGATTACCCGGGAATCAGAAAAGAGGATACTCGGTCTGGTTCGTCTCCATATTATTCCATTTGCACTTATCCTCTACATCGTCGCGTTTCTTGACCGGGTTAATCTGGGCTATGCGGCTATAGTCATGAATCCTGATCTCGGGATCAATGCCGAGTTATTTGGTTTTATTTCAGGAATCTTTTTCATCGGCTACCTGATCTTCGAAGTTCCGAGCAATATTATCATGCAGAAGGTCGGGGCCAGGCTCTGGATCGGGAGGATCATGATCACCTGGGGCCTGGTTGCAGTGCTGATGGGTTTTGTTCAGAACCCGTTTCAATTGATTGTTCTCAGGTTCCTGCTCGGTGCTGCAGAAGCCGGGTTCTTTCCCGGAATGATCTGGTACCTGGGCACGTGGTTTCCGCATCGGTATCTGGCACGATCGATTGCACTCTTTGCCACAGGAATAGTGGTCTCAAACATCATCGGAGCACCTCTCTCCATGTACATTCTTGATACACTGAACTGGGGCTCTATTGCAGCATGGCGATGGCTCTTTATTGTTGAAGGAGTTCCTGCCGTCCTGCTGGGCATCCTTTCGCTTTGGATTCTGAAAAACAGCCCTGCTGACGCTGAATGGCTTAACCCTAACCAGAAGCAGTGGTTGATTCAGGAACTTAAAGCAGGAGAAGTGACCACTCGCTCTCCACGACTGGTGGACATACTCACCGATCGGAGAATCCTGCTCTTTTCAGGGACATATTTCTCTGTAACGGTCGGAATGTATGCGATCATCTTCTTCCTCCCAACACTTTCAAGTTCATTCCTGCATGATCTCAACATGAGTGTAATCGGGCTCCTTTTGACGATCCCATATATCATCACTCTCATCTGCATGTTCTTAGTATCATGTCATTCTGATCTCAAGGGTGAACGGCTGTACCACATCGTGATCTTGTTTCTTATCGCCGGATTCGGCCTGACTCTTGATCAGATCACTGCAGATCCGCTCATCTCGCTCCTTGGCATCACGATCGCCTTATCTGGAATCATCTCGATCATCGGACCGTTCTGGTCGTATGTACTCTCTGTCCTCTCCCCGGATGAGCAACCGGTCGGAGTGGCCGTGATAAATTCAATTGGAAACCTTGGTGGTTTTGTCGGGCCGGTAATTACCGGGTATCTCATCACTCTCTTCAAAACCCTCGACAGCGGATGGCCGGTGATAACTCTCATTCTCTGTCTTGGGGGAGCGATGATGTATCTTGCCGGACGAACCAGAAAAATGACCTGAAATCCTCTTTTTTCTGTATAATAGTTCCTGTGTGAGAAGTATACACTCAAATACCATTCTGGCGAGTATATGGTATGCCGATATCAGAAACAAAGACGCAGGTCCTGCTGGCAATATTCTGTATTCTCCTTGGTATGGTTCTCATGTTCCTGATTTCTTCTGTCATCTCTCCCCCTTCCAGAGAGGTTATCCATACCGGTTCTGCGCCTGAGCCGATCGGTCCGTACAGTCAGGCTGTCCGTACCGGCAGTCTTGTTTTTACATCCGGACAGATTGGAATCGATCCAAAGACCGGAAACCTGTCACCTTCAATCGATGAACAGACCGGTCAGGTGATGAAGAATCTTCAGGAGATCCTTCATGCATCTGGTCATGATCTGTCAGATGTTGTCAGTTCAAGGATTTACCTCACGAATCTCTCCGACTTCGCAGTCGTAAATGAGATCTACTCAAGGAGTATGGGAACCGCTGCCCCTGCTCGTTCAACAGTTCAGGTTGCTGCTCTGCCCAAAGGTGCTCTTGTGGAGATCGAGATGACAGCATCAGGCTCACCCTGATATATGTTTTTGTTTGAATGAGTCCGAATTATCATCAATTTTTCCCACAGGTCTGTATAATTATCCGATTTTTACTTCAAATGGATGCACAGTTATAGGAGAACATAGAGATCAAGATACTATGAGTGCACGACAGCATCTCCTATTCAGGAGCGTGATACTCAGTTGTATCCTCCTCTTCGTGATCTTTGGAGTAACCGGCTCTGTATCATCTTCCCCTTCTATCAATATCTCCGGAAATGATGAGTACTATGTCTGGGGAACTGTTCAGGAGATCTCATTTCCCCTGCATTACCAGATCCTCCTTTATTTAGAGCACCCGGATGGGAAATGGTATGGACCGGTAACCGAAGCAAACAATACAATCCCCGGGCTCGGGCCAGATATGAGATGGAAGATCAGGTACTATTCTGGAGATCAGGATCTGACCGACAAAGCCTTTCGGGTATATGTTATCGAAAAAGGGGTGACCTTAAATCAGGTCATGATCCAGGGAGCCCGGAATATCTCACTATTCTATGCAAATGTCGCAGCGGGAAGTGAGGCTGAACGGAAATAATTCCATATGTGCCAGAGGGTTCTGCCCCACTTTACCTCATGGTTTGATCACTCCTGATCAGGTAGTACTTAATTCTCATGGATCCAATACTCATACTAACAGGGTCGTGCCTCTATTGAGCCCTGGTGGGGAAGGTATGCTATGTTAAATCAGCATGTAATCTGGAGATCTTTCATCTTCATCATTTTTCTAGGAATATTCCTGCTTCCTGCTGTAGATGCTGCAGGATCAGGTTCTGCTGCAGATAACTATTCTACGCCGCAGGCATCGGGCAATGTGTCACCAGCGGGCACGCAGGTGGCTTACACCTCTTCAGGCGCTGCATATGTTCCGGGAGAAGTGATTGTCAGGTACAAGAAACCAACCGGCGGATTCTCGGCAGAGAGTGTTATGTCACCCGGCCTCATGGCAATGGGAGCAGAACTCTCTGATGACTTCTCGGCTGAAGGCCTTAAAAATATGCAGATGATCCATGTGGGAGAGAATGTCACTGTTCAGCAGGCGGTCACTGAACTGCACAACTCGTCCTTTGTGGAATATGCAGAGCCGAACTACATCGTATCCCTGATGCCAAATGAGAACTCAACACCACCCGGTCCGGAAAAGATGAGTGCTCAATCCGTGTCAGGCGGGCCGAATGATCCAAGGTTCAATGAGCAGTGGGCGCTCTATAATACCGGTCAGGACGGTGGAACCAGCGGTGCCGATATCAATGTCATCCCGGCATGGGCCAAGACAACCGGTTCTGACTCTATTGTTGTTGCAGTCATCGATACCGGTGCTGATTACAACCATCCGGATCTTGCCCAGAATATCTGGACCAACACAAAGGAAATTCCAGGAAACGGCATCGATGATGACGGAAACGGATATATCGATGATGTCCACGGCTGGAACTTTGCCACAAATACCAATGATCCTATGGATGACAATGGGCACGGAACTCATTGCGCCGGAGTCATCGGTGCAGTAGGAAACAACGGCATAGGGATCTCAGGCGTGAATCAGAAAGTTAAGATCATGCCATTGAAAGTGCTGGGGAAAGATGGCAACGGAGATATGGCAAGTATACTGAAGGCGTTCGCCTATGCACGAACCATGGGTGCAAATGTCATCAGCTGCTCATGGGGAGGGACAACCCGCAGTGAGGCCCTTGGCGACGCCATAGCCCAGACCAATCTTCCGATCATCTGTGCAGCCGGAAACTCCGGGGTCAACACTGATGTAATTGCGCAGTATCCATCCTGTTTTGATTCACCGCAGATCATTTCGGTAGCAGCCAGTGACGCCAAGGATGGAATTCCATCTTACTCAAACTATGGTCCGACATCAGTGGATGTAGCGGCACCAGGAGACTGGATCCTCTCGACATATCCGACTGCTCTTGGGTATGACTATATCAAGATGAAAGGGACCTCCATGGCAACCCCGCAGGTCTCCGGTCTTGCTGCACTCCTCCTCTCGGTCAACCCGAGCCTTTCACCAGACCAGATCAAGCAGTTGATCATGAACAATGCTGATCAGGTCTCTGCATTCTCTGGCAAGGTTG
>CAZVAS010000008.1:23567-26462 GCA_964625165.1 uncultured Methanospirillum sp.
AAGCAGTTGATCATGAACAATGCTGATCAGGTCTCTGCATTCTCTGGCAAGGTTGTATCCGGGGGAAGGATCGATGTGGAAAAAACTCTCAATGCTGCAACCGGTTCAACACCTACCCAGGCACCAACGGTGATCCCGACTGCAACGCAGACCCCTGTACCGACCGAGATACCTACCCAGGTGCCGACGGTGATCCCAACAGCAACTCAGACATCGGTTCCGACTGTTATTCCAACCCAGGTTCCAACAGTAATCCCGACTGTTACACAAAACCCGGATTCGTCGGTTGGGCCTCTTCAGGGCCAGTCAAATCAGCCCCGTGATCTCAACAACGATGGCAAATACGAGGATCTGAATGGCGACGGTGTCTGCAACCAGACCGATGTTGAACTATACTTCAGACAGATCGAATGGATTGCAACTCACGAGCCGGTATTTGCATTTGACTTTTCAGGAAACGGCAGGATCGACTTTACTGATATTCTGACCCTCTACAAGAGTATCAGATAAACCAATCATTACCCTCTTTTTTTCTTATGGAATAAGCATCAGGATTCCTACAACGAACATAATTCCTGCAAAAAAGTATCTGAGCATCCGTGCGGGACACCGGTGTGCATATCTTACTCCCAGTATTGAGAGGGGTATCGTCGTTCCGACGAGAACAGCCCACTGGACGAGATCAATATACCCGATAGAGTATGGGGGAAGGCCCGCAACCCCGAGTCCGTGCCAGAGATAGGTGGCTACTGCTCCTGCAGAGGAGAATATCAGGCAGGCCGAAGATGTACCGACTGCAGAATGGACCGGGTAATGGAGAAGAAGCACCAGAACAGGGACAAGCACAACTCCACCGCCTACGCCGGCAAGGCTTGTGATGTTCCCGATACAGAACCCGATAGCGAGCAGTACAGGTACTGACTGCCTGGGAGGACAGACCGAACATTCCTTCACATTCCAGAACATCCTGACTGCCATCAGGGTTACAAGCACGGCAAAAAAGGTCTTGAGAACCTGGCCTGGCAGCCATGCTGCGATTGTCCCACCTGTGACTGCACCGCAGATCGCTGCAACACCCATCGGTATTGCAGTCTTCCAGTCAACTGCTCCCCTGCGATGATGTCCGAGTGCTGAGGTCATCACTGTCGGAAGAGTGACAGCAAGCCCGGTTGCGAACGCAACTCGGATCGCAAGGGTACTGTCAAGTCCATCCCCTGCGAGCAGCCAGTACTGTACCGGCACCATGATGAAACATCCGCCAACGCCTATCATGCCTGATGCGAATCCGGCGATAGATCCTGTTGTGATCAGGGAGAGCAGGTAGAGTATGATATCCATGAATGAACCGGACTCCGGTTATTGTGAAGAAGTCTCAACAAGCATATCTGTGTCTCCCCACTTATTGCTGTGCCAGGGATAGGTATGATACCGGTTCAGGTCAGGAATACTATGTATGACCAGAACGGCTCTGATGATCATCGATATGCAGAATGACTTTGTCCTTGATGGAAGACCGCTTCAGGTAAAAGGGGCGCAATCAATCATTCCCGTGATCACGAATATTCTGGAGATGTTCAGATCTGCAGGTCTTCCGGTTTTTCACGTCGTGCGTGTTCATCACTCTGACGGTTCAGATGTTGAGATCATGAGGCAGGATCTCTTCAGGAAAACTCCATTTGCTGTTGAGGGAACGCATGGTGCAGCAGTCATCGATGAACTCGCCCCTGCAGGAAATGAGTACATCCTCCCCAAAATAAGGATGAGTGCCTTCATCGGGACCGGGCTTGATCTAACCCTGCGAACTCTCGGGGTTGATACCGTCGTTGTTGCAGGCATTCAGACTCCTAACTGTATCAGAACTACGGTGTTCGATGCCATGGCTTACAACTACCATGCCTGGCTTGTCACCGACGCAACTGCTGCCCAGAGTGATGAGATACACCTGAGTAATGTCAGGGATATGGAGAATATCGGTGTTCGGATAGTCCGTTCTGCTGATCTTTCAGGTCTATTGAAGGGGTAACTGGTCCCTTAAAGATCATCGCCTCTCTGTCAGATATCACCGATGATATCATGAACCATCTTAAGGAATTCGTCTCCTTTGAATGGTTTAATGATGTATCCGAGCGCTCCTTCGCTCTGTGCCAGGTCGATCATCCGGTAATCATCTGCGGCTGTGCAGACCAGCACCCTGACATCAGGATCGATCTTTTTTAGTTTTCTGAGTGTCTGGATCCCGTTGAGATGTGGCATAATGAGATCGAGGACAACAAGAGTTGGTCTGAGCTCCTGAAATTTCTGGAGTGCCTCAACCCCGTCCACGGCCTCGACCACCATGCACCCGGCCTGGTGCAGAAAAAGTGCCTCAATATCACGGGCAAGTTCGGCATCATCAACGATCAGGATACACCGGTTCCCGCAGAACTGTTCGGTCATGAAGATATTACCTGACCTCGTACCCTGCTTTGATGAGTCCGGCCCTGATCTGCTCCTCTGCTTCTTCTCCAGGTCCTGATATCCCTTTCATAATTGCATCGTACGTGTCCCGCAGAGATGAATCACTGCTGTGCAGGGCGAGGGTTCCGGTGATATATCCTCTTTCGTTTCCTTCTAATGTGAAGATATCCATAATTCTGCACCGGTAGTATTTGCACTGGGCAGGGCTGTCTGTGTGGATGGTACATCCTATTATCCCTTCACCGAGCGGGCGCAGAAACTTGCATGCAGTAGGGTTCTGATCAGGAAACGTAGTATCGTCAAACCGATTTCGCTTGTCAGGATCGACTTCTGCTGAAAAGGCGGTGCCCGTGCTGATACAGCAGCATTCAAACCTGTACTTGTCGGTCTGCTTCTCGATGACGATGTAATCACCAAGGTACATACAACAGGTACCGC
>CAZVAS010000008.1:26562-27904 GCA_964625165.1 uncultured Methanospirillum sp.
TCGGTCTGCTTCTCGATGACGATGTAATCACCAAGGTACATACAACAGGTACCGCATATCCGGCACTCAAAGCCCATACTGAGTATTAGGTGCTGCTCATATTCATCTTCACGGAAACACGGATGATCTGGTGCAGTATGTCAATGTGTCTGCACCATGCTGCGTATCTTCATAACCTCTGCACCCTAATCACCTGAGTGGTATCAATGCGCAGCGATGACGTCAAGGAAGGGTACGCCCGTGCACCCAACCGGTCACTGATCAGATCTCTCGGGATCACTGAAGAGGAGATGAACCGGCCGTTCATCGGGATCGCAAACTCGTGGAATACCATCGTTCCAGGCCACACACACCTTCGCCAGCTGGCAGAACGTGTCAGGGAGGGTGTAGCAGCCGGGGGAGGAACTCCGTTTGAGTTCAACACCATCGGGATCTGTGATGGTATTGCGATGGGGCATGAGGGAATGCGGTACTCACTTCCGTCTCGTGAAAATATTGCAGACTCAGTCGAACTGATGATCAAATCACACCGGTTCGACGGTATCGTCTGCATCTGCACTTGCGACAAGATAGTTCCCGGAATGCTGATGGCTGCAGCCCGGTGCAACATTCCGGCGATCATCCTTACCGGTGGAAATATGCTGCCCGGTCATCATCATGGCTGTGAGATCTCTCTGACTGATATCTTTGAAGGGGTTGGAAAGGTGGCAGCCGGGACTATGAAGGAGGATGAACTCAAGGAGATAGAGGCTGCAGCAATGCCTGGATGCGGGAGTTGTCAGGGTCTGTATACTGCAAACACCATGGCCTGCATGACTGAGGCGATGGGGATGTCACTTCCGGGTTGTGCTGCTGTTCCCGCGGTCTTTTCAGAAAAACTCAGGCTCGCCTACTCAAGCGGTGTCCGTTCAGTCCAGCTTGTAAATCAGCAGATTCTTCCTCGCTCAATCATCACACCAATAAGCCTGCGTAATGCCATCAGGGTAGATATGGCACTCGGAGGCTCAACCAATACCGTTCTGCACCTGATGGCAATCGCCCAGGAGGCAGGGGTTCCGTTTACCCTTGAGGAGTTTGACCGGATCGGAAGTGAGGTCCCCCACATTGCTGCCATGCAGCCGGGAGGTCCTCACTCGATGTATGATCTCTTCAAAGCTGGAGGCATCCCTGCTGTCTTCAAACAACTTCGCGCAAATCTCGAACCGTGCACGACGGTGTCAGGAAAGAGTGTATTCGAGATAGCAGACAGCGTAAAGTACCTTGATGAGTCGGTGATTCAGCCGGTTTCAAAACCGGTACATGCAGCCGGGGGGCTTCGCATTCTGAAAGGTTCGCTTGCACC
>CAZVAS010000008.1:28004-31852 GCA_964625165.1 uncultured Methanospirillum sp.
TACTCCGGTCTCCCTGATTGAGAGCCCGGTGATTGTCAGAATCTCTCGTATCAGGAAGAGGCCAAGGCCTGTATGCTTCCCGACACCCCTGATAAAGATCCGTTCCTTCTCCTGAGGTTCAATCCCAATCCCGTTATCCTCGTACACGATAGAGAATCCATCTCCGCTCTCATACCCTGACCATGATATGCTGGTGACATGTTCACCATGACGGATTCCGTTCTCGATAAGTGTGTAGAAGACCTTTTCAAAGAGTGGGTCTGCAAAAACCTCTATTTGAGGGAGGTTCATGGTCATCTGGATAGATCTCACAGGTAGTTTTCGAGTAGCATGGCTGATTCTGGTATTCAGATCATGCCATATCGGTGCTGCAACACCAAGATCCTGGTAATCCTTTGTAAATTCGATCTGTGTCTGGATAGAAGAGGTGATTGCGATCTCTTTCTTCAGGAAATCACGCAGTTCTCCTTCAGGGGTGAGATCTTCGCTGATATCCTGAAAGCCTCGAAGGGCAGTGATCAGGTTAAGGACGTCATGGCGGGTGATGCTCGAAAGGAGGTTAAGTTTCTTGTTGGCCTGTGAGAGTGCTTCTTCCATGTTCCTGCGATCTGTGATGTCGGTTCCGACTGAAAGAAGTCCGGTGAACTCTCCATACTCGTATATCGGACGGTTTCTCCATGCTATCCAGACCTTTCTCCCATCCCTGCAGACGTTCTCGTTCTCGTTGTGAATATACTTTTCAGGCTGGTTGAAGATCTCTCTCATCATCTCACGATGATCGCGGCCTTCCTTGCCTGTCTCCTTGAGAATGGTTCCCATCAGCCCTTTTTCTATGAGTTCCCTCTCTGAGTATCCAAAAAAATCCTCGCCGAACTCATTAAAAAATACGACATTCCCTTTGCTATCAAACCTGATGATGATGCTGTTGGCGTTCTGGACCAGTTCACGATATTTGATCTCGCTCTCGGATATCTTTCTCTCTGCATCGAGTTTTTCGGTTATGTCCCGTCCATACAATGCTATCCTGGTAACCAGTCCGTTCTCGTCTTTTACAGGATAGATATTATTCTCAATGGCTCTGCCTGATCTGATATCGATGAAATGTACGGGTTTGCCAGATCTGATTGCGTCTATTGTATGTTGAATTCGTTTGTCTGCGACATCCTGAGAGAGATACTTATAGGCCGATCCTCCTGTCATCTCCTCCACAGTTGTGTGCATCCGTGAGGCTACTGTTTCATTTGCATAGAGGATGATCCCGTCAGGATCGATCATCATGATCGACTCTTTTGGTGCGTTGATCAGAGCCCTGGCATTCTCTTCGGTCTCTCTGAGACGATGTTCAACCAGTCTTCGTTCATGCACATCCTGAATATATCCATGGAATGATGTGATGGAGCCTGCTGCATCGCGTTCGATGACTGTGAAGTCATACACCCACCTGTACTCCCCATCACGTCGCCTTAACCTGAACTCCTGCTCAAAAGAGTTGATCCCATTCTCTGTGAAATGGTGAACATCGCTTCTGATACGGTCCCAGTCATCCGGATGCACGATATCAGCAAAACGGAGTGATCCGTCTGTAAGCTCATCGGGAAGATACCCAAACTGGCTGCTACAGTTCGGGGTTACATACTGAACCGGCCAACCTTCTGACACCATCCACCTGAAGACCACTACCGGACCGCCGATAAAGAGTCCCCGTTCTTCCTGAAGTGCTGCTGCAGTCTCTCTTCGTTGTAGTTCGATCGCTGCAAGTTGAATAAAAATCTCAATCAATGAGGTGTTTGTAAGTTCTGTTCCCGGAGGAAGGATAATTGAGACCGATCCACGAATATCTCGTTTCCAGGCAAGTCCGACCTCATAGATAACGCCTACACATTCAGAACTCTCGACCTTTTTATAGAGTTCTTCAGACAAAACCCCCAATGTGAGGTCTCTGAATCCATCTGGGATGACGTAGAGTTTTCCGGTTATCATCTGTTCGATGAGTTCATCGGTGAGTGGATAGGATGACTCAAGAAGTCCGTCTAAATAACCTTCAATGATTTTATGATGAAATGATTCAAGCCCAAGGACAGAACGGGGGGTGACCGATCCACCTCCGGTGTTCACCTGGCTTGTGACAACTATCGTTCCGTCCGGAACCAGATCCTTGATGATAGAACCGATTAATGTGTAAATCTGATCGTCACTTTCAAGATCCAGCATCTCAATGGACCGGTGTGAGAGCAGTTCGAGATCTCTGGCATACCTGGTTATCTGCTCTTCGTACCGCTTTCGCTCGGTAACATCAAGGTTAAACTCTGCAATCAGCCATGAGCCATCCTTCTCCTGGTATGGGATGGTGTGTACCTCTACGATACGGTCTCCTTCACGTACAAGAACCTCATCATTAATGACCGGTTTTTTTGAAGCAAGAGCATCACGGACACCACAAAGCTGGCATGGTCTGTCTGTGTCCATGAAGTAGTCGTAGCACTTCTTCCCGTGGTAATCACCGTAAGTCTTCTGCCAGGCCGGGTCCACGTACACGAGGTTGTGATCGGGATCAACAATGTCGATACCTGTGCCAGTGACCCCGAGCATGTATTCCAGGTGTATTTTGAGCCTGTCCCGGTCCTCTGTCACTCGTATCCGGTCGGTAATATCTTCTGATACGCCAAGTAAAAATTGAGGGGTATCGGATGCATCATACAGAGGTACTTTCTTGGTGTGAAGAATGCGTTTTCCCTTGTCTTTTGTCCAGATCGGCTCTTCTGGGATGTTTATTACCGAACGAGACTGTATTGCTTCCTGATCACTTTTTGCAAAATGATCGGCTTCTTCATGACTTAAAATGTCATAATTCGTTTTTCCGAGAATATTTTCTCTCTGCAGCCCCAGAAAGTCCTCTCCAGCCTTGTTAAATCTGATGTACCTGAAATCAGGCACACTTTTAACAAATACCACATCTGGAATATTCTCAATAATACTGCTGAGAAAGTTCTCGCTCTGTGAAAGGGCATCTTCAGCATTACGTTTGGCAACGGCATCCCTGATCTTATGTTCCAATTCGGCAAACTGCGCCTGAATGTCGTTCCCTTTCTGTACGTATCCGTCTGCTCCGTTCTCAAATGCCTCGATGACTACCTCTTCGCGTCCTTTTCCGGTAAATATGATGAACGGAGTCTTGTCTCCTTTTCCCCGAAGTATTCGGAGAAGATCAATGCCAGACATGCCGGCCATCTCATAGTCTGATATGATTGCATCATATCTTGTCCTGGCAATGAGATCAAGGGCTGCAGCTCCGGATGCAGCAGTATCTACTTTGTACTGGTAGGTTGACGTCAGATAATCGGTGATAAATCTGCAGACATGGTCCTCATCATCGACGACCAGAAGAGTGAGTGTCTCACCGGGAGATTTCTGAGAGAGAGCGTCCACCGTACCCCACCTGTTAAGGAATAGGTAGTCATCCCTTATGTTCGTTGTGTGGTATCAGAATGCAGAAGGATGCTTCATTTCATTGCTTCCGATTCCGTATTGTTTCTGAAGGAAAACCCTTACTTTCTCTGATTCAACCCATCCCTGATCAAGTTCATTGATGAACTTGTCGATATCCTGAACCACGGTATGCACTGCCTCTGTTCTCTCACCACAACACTCTTCACAGGTTGATACAATGACTGCAAGCGGATTTCGTATCTTGTCCCCGATTGTAGCCATCTGGTAGATGTTCTGGTTTATCTGGGAGAGAGCCCGCGAAAGTTCTCCCATCGCCCGTTTCCGCATGGTAATATCCCTGCATACAGAGAGGCAGAATTGGGTTCCATTCTCGTAATAGATGTGTGCATTGATCTCAACCG
>CAZVAS010000008.1:31952-34492 GCA_964625165.1 uncultured Methanospirillum sp.
GAGAGGCAGAATTGGGTTCCATTCTCGTAATAGATGTGTGCATTGATCTCAACCGGTATTACAGTGCCGTCTTTTGCCACCTGTTCTCCTTCAAATGAGATGATCCCGGCAGCTTTGCTATCCGGATGAAGGTCTCTGTATCGCACTGCTGAGTTGGGAGTTTCAATCTGTGATATCTCTTTTTCAAGCAATTCCTCACGGGAGTAGCCGAGCCGTTTGCATGCTACTGCATTTACTTCCCTGATTCTGCCTGGCTCACCAGAAGAAAGCATCTCGTGGAGGATGATTGCGTCATTCACATTCTCAAACAGGCTTCTATACCGTTCTTCTGATCTGCGGAGTGCCTTGTTCAGATCTTCGAGTTCGATGAGTTTCTTCTCGAGCTGATGAAACAACCGGCTGTTGTGCTCTGAAAGATACTGCTCCTCTTTCATGACCGGGCTGTATGTTCCTTTTGACAGATGGGGGTACTCTGCGATCAGCCCGTTTATTATATTGATAAATTCTGAAGGGTCTGTTGGTTTGAGGATGTAGCGATCCGCTCCCAGATGATATGCAAACTCCTTGTCTTTCTCTTCGGTATAGGCTGCGGTGTAGAAGACAAAGGGAATGTGTTTGTATGTCTCGTTGCTCTTTATTTCTCTGCAGAACTGAAACCCGTCCATCTTTGGATAGAGTATATCTGATATGATGAGATCGATATCTCCGTTCTTTACCTTCTCATATGCATCTGCGCCGTCGACAGCAGAGACAACGTCAAGTCCGTTCCCTTCAAGCAGTTTTTCCAGCAGGTACCGGTTGATGTACTGGTCATCCACAACGAGTACTCTCATCCTGTCACCTGCCCGGGAAAGTACTTCCTGATCTGATCATGAAAGGTAGCCGGATTGATGGGTTTCTCGATGTAATCGTTCACTCCTGAAGCCATCGCCTTTTCACGGTCTCCTGCCATCGCGTAGGAGGTGACTGCGATGATCGGGATCTGTGCAATATCTGATGAGCCCCTTATCCGCTGTGCGATCTCGTATCCGTCCATGCCGGGAAGCTGGATATCAAGAAGAATGATATCAGGATTACTCTCTTTCGCCTGACGAATTCCTTCCTCTCCTTCCATGGCTTCAATAACAGTATGTCCCATTGACTCGAGGAGAAAGTGCATCAGGTACATATTCTGTTCGTTATCTTCGATCACAAGAATTCTAAAGCCCATTAATTCAACTCCTTTTGTGCAGACAGGAGTATGGAAAACACGCTCCCCTTCCCGATGGTGCTCTGTACCGTAATGTCTCCCCCATGAAGTTCTACGAGTTTTGCTGAGAGATAGACCGAGACCGGTTCTGCCATGTCTTTGTATGGTACCTGAATCGATCTGATGAAATGGCCTGAATATGGTATTAAGATCCTCTTCAGATATCCCTATTCCGGTATCTTCTGCAGAGATCTCCATCCTGTATTACTTGTGCCTGTTTCCCAACGCTGATACCGTCCGGTGGAGATATGTACATGAGTAACTACGCGTACTTGCAAGGAGATCTGTATTGAGACGAGTCTGTGCATTCTGTAATGAAGAACTCTCCCCTGATGATGTGGATGACAGGATATCCCATGGTGTCTGTACATCCTGTTATAATCATATCAAGGCCAGTATGGGCGTCGATATCACCGAATATCTAACAATGCTGGATCAACCGGTTGTGCTTGTTGATCAGGATATGCAAATTCTCTCTGCAAACCAGGAGATCCGGAAGGTTACCGGAAAAGAAGTCTCTTCAGTTATCGGTCACCTAAGTGGTGAAGTATTTGAATGTGAGTATGCCCGATGTCCGGGGGGATGCGGGAATACGACACACTGCTCCGGATGTGTCATCCGAAATTCGGTGAGAGAGACGTACCAGACCGGAAGGCCGATAGATAAACGACCTGCAACAATCGCACAGGATATCGATGGAAAACCTGCTTCTGTAAGTCTGCTCATCTCAACCATAAAAACCGGGGATGTGGTGCTCCTGCAGGTTGAGGAGTCTTCTGAGGACTGCGCCCCTTGTGGCTCTGATAAGAACTGCTGATCCGGTTTACTTCATGCCATGTGTATGAAAATTCTCTGTATATTTTGCATCTGTGGTCTGAATGTGCTGAACCAGCCAGTCTTTCAGAAAATTTAACACATCTATCGAAAGCCCGAGTCTCTTCTCGCTCAGGTCCTTCTCATACCCGTTGATCTTATCGATAAATACCTGATGCTGTTTCTTCTGTTCTGCAAGCCCACTATATCCGAACGACTCCATGTACTTCTCTTCGTCTGCAAAGTGGGTGGTGGTGTACTCGTTGAGGCCCCGGAGGATCTCTCCTATCTCCGTGTTACCTTTCCCTGCAGACATCGCCTCATGGAGTTTTGCGATAAGTTCAAAGAGTTTTTTGTGTTGAGTATCCATCGTTTCAACATGAACTGAGTATTTCTCATTCCAGGTAAAGAGTGACATGATGTGTACCTCCACCTCCTGTGGATAGTGATGTTCTCTATCTTATTGTATTCAAGGTAC
>CAZVAS010000009.1:0-7077 GCA_964625165.1 uncultured Methanospirillum sp.
GGGTTCGAACCGATCAGATCTCCAATCTCTCATCCCTCCCTGAAGTGAGGGAACTACACACTGTCCTTTCGCCTGTTAGTTCTGGGATGATACACCCAGCGAACCTGTCATCTGAATCTGTGATTGATATTCATCTGAACAAGACATCAGCCAATTCATCAGTTATATCAGCAGAGACTTCGGACCCTGCAGATCCCGCTGGTATCAACATGAGAACATCCGGATCAGAGACCGCATGGAAAGGGAAACTTTCAACCGATCTGGTCCAGCTCCTTGATGATCACTATCTTTCTCCTGGTCAGTCATCAGGCAATGCGGCGGACCTGATGCGGGCCACCGGTGAACTCAGGAGTTCAAAAGGGAATCAGAGCGAGGTGATGGTCACAACCAGTTTGAGTTCTGGATCATCGGTTGATCCGGTACAATCACTCTTCAGCAATGCAGGGACCGACAGCCGGTATGGAAGGGTTTCAGGCTGGCTGACTATTCAGAACCTTACGCGGCTTGCAAAGGAACCCGGAGTCATCTCTGTTATGTCCCAGCTTCCTGCCTTTACATCATGCATCACAACAGAAGGGGATGACATACTCCATACCTGTGAACTCAGGAACACAACGAATCTTTCCGGAAAAGGAGTGAAAGTTGGCATAATATCGGATGGTGTGACCAGCCTTGATGCGGTGGTTGCCGCAGGAGAGTTACCCTCAAACATTCATGTTATCAGTAACAAGATCGGGGGTGACGAGGGGACTGCAATGCTCCAGGTTGTTCATGATATCGCCCCTGACGCCGAGCTCTACTTCTCTGACCGCGGTTCAAGCCAGATCGAGTTTGTTCAGGCCATGGATCACCTGATCAGTGACGGATGCAGGATCATCTGTGATGACATCACCTATGTTGAGCCGTTCTTTGAAGACGGGTATATCGCCCGCAATATTCGAGACCGGGTTCTCTCATATGACATATTGTATATCACATCTGCCGGTAATTTTGCCCGGGAACATTACCAGGCACCGTTCAATGGATACATGAACCAGGGATATCTCTGGCATGATTTCCAGGGTGCAAACGGCTCGAAAGATCTGAAATTTACTGCTCCGCCACACTCGGCTGGCCATGTGATTCTCCAGTGGGATGACCGTTTCTCTGAGTCTTCGAATAATTACGACCTCTTCCTCTACAACGATGAGATGAGGGAGATTGGGAGAAGTGTAAAGATCCAGGACGGGGATGATGACCCGATGGAGTACTGCCGGTTTGTAAATGAGAACGACTCCTCAAAAGACTTCTATGTCAGGGTTGTCCAGGCAGGGGGAGAGAACCGAACGATCGAGTTGTACGTTCTGCCCATTGGGGGAAGCCAGGTTCAGATGGATCCCTGCGTCCCTGAAGACTCGATGTTTGGTCAGCAGGCTGTGCCTGAAGCAATATCGGTGGGAGCAGTCATTCCTGATCTGAACAGAACTGCTGTCGAACCATACTCATCCAGAGGTCCGGTCACGATTAAGTACCCTGCACCTGAACTCCGACAGAAGCCTGAGCTCTCTGCGCCTGATAACATCCTTGTGAGTACGGGGAATGGCATTCTCGGATCATTCTCAGGGACAAGTGCTTCTGCCCCCCATATTGCGGGCATGAGCGCCCTGCTCTGGGAATCAAATCCTGAACTTAAGGCAGATGAGGTGAAACGCAGGCTCCTCAATGCCACTCCATCCACTGCTTTGAATTGGAACCCTGAAATCGGGTTTGGAGTGCCTGATGCCCGGCTTCTCATGCCTGCCGGGCAGACAGTTAACCAGTCTTCAGATCCCTGCCCTAGTGTAAATGACTCCCGCCTGTCTAAACCGAGAGAGATGGAGCAGCCTGAGACCCTTGCATTGTATGCAGGGTGGAATATGATCTCTATCCCTTTTCCACTTAAAGAAGGGAATAATACCGGGAGCATTTTCTCGAGTGTGAATACAACCAGCCATACCATCTGGCGGTACTCCCCTGATACCAGGCACTGGGATCCGGTGGGGACTGGAGATCTCCTTCACCAGATGGATGTTATCTGGGTTCATGCAGCGAACAGGACCGACATCTCCCTTACCTATGATGATGACCGCAGAAACATGACTGCACGTCACCTTTCTGAAGGGTGGAACCCACTTGGTATCCCTGGAAGAAACACCCTCACCGCATCAGATCTTCTGGCTCCTCTTGGATCCTCCTGGTCATATGTCCTAGTTTATGATTCAAGGGAACAGCAGTTTCGTCAGGTGATTGTAAACGGCGGAACCGGTGCCTATTCAGATGCCCGACTACTCTATCCAACGGAAGGTTTCTGGATTTATATGAACTGTCCTGGCATTATCATCCCCTGATACCTGGGTCTGAACGGGAGAACTTATCTGTCCCCATGCCGAGATCAGAGTACCTGGGTAGTTCATAGTGGGGTCTTATGAAACATACTGCAGGCGATATAGCGTAAGCGGTATCGTTCTGATTATATCAATATTCATCTGCTGGCTGATCTCTCCGGCTCTTGGTGATCAGGCCATACAGGAGGATACCGAACGGGTTATCCTCTATACGACGTCCGGCATGGAAACGCCAGTAAATCTCTCATTACTAAACAATTCTGCAGTTGTAGAAAACTGCACCGTTGTCCTTCGTGCACCACAACTGAATTTTCTCGTTGTTCAGATTCCAGTCAACAACTCATCGTTCTACCAGAATGAGCTCCTAAAAATTGCAGGGGTGAGTAATATTGAACAAGACCCTGTTCGTATCCCTGATTCAATATCAGACGCCCCTGCATCAGATGTCAATATCTCTGACCAGTGGGCCTTCAACCGGACTGGTATAGCCAGGGCGTGGAGTCAATTAAAGCCGAACTCATCATCTCCAGTTACAGTTGCTGTTCTTGATACCGGTGTGGACGCCTCCCATTCATGGTTGAAACCGTTCGTCAGTTCTCACGGATTTGACTGGGTGGAGAACAGTTCCACAATGCGTGATACAGATGGCCATGGCACATTTCTTGCAGGTATCATCTGCGCCATCACCGGTGCCGGGCAGAATTCACCAGCCGGAATAAATCTCTCTCTCATACCTGAACGTGTCGGAACCAATGCATCCGGAATCTTTGCATCACGTTCAGCAGTGGCGATTCAGCACGCTGCAGACAACGGTGCCAGGATCATCCTGATGGGATATGGTGGATCCGGGCAGTCACCTGCTGAAGAAGCAGCGATCTCGTATGCAATCCGCAAAGGTTGTATCCTTATAGCCCCTGCTGGAAATGAGGCATCCAACGAAGGTCATTACCCATCAGATTATTCTGATGTCATCTCAGTAGGGTCCACCGCAAAGACCGACGGGCTCTCCTACTTCTCTAATTATGGCATCTTTGTTGATCTCGTCGCCCCGGGGGAGAATGTGATCTCTGCGTGGCCAGGAAACACGACTAAGACTGCAACCGGAACAAGCCCGGCAGCCGCCCTAGTTGCCGGTACGACTGTCTTGATCACAAATGTTGATCCTGATCTGAGCAGTGAAGAGATCAGATCGATCCTTGAATCAACATCACACGATCTAGGAAGGACAGGCCGTGACATCTATTATGGATATGGTCTTCTGGATGCAGGGGCTGCTATTACCGAATCAGAAAAACAACATGTGAAGGTCCGAAACGCTGAATCATTAAATCAATCACCGGGATCAGAGCAGATCAAACGTAGTGGATCGATGGGAAAGGGTGGTATTGAGATCAACCTGAAACCTGGTTGGAACTTTGTATCAGTTCCTTCATATCCAGCATCAGGAAAGACCGGTGGCGATCTTTTTCAGGGTATCAACACCGAGGGGCATACAATCTGGAAGTTCGATGCAGTCAGTCAGGACTGGGTGGCAGTAGAAAAGCAGACCAACTTCACTCCTCTTGAAGGGTTCCTGCTCTATTCTGATCGCCAGACATCACTGCCGCTGGTTCTGGACAATCGGAACGGAACACGTATACTCAATATGAGTGTCGGCTGGAATTTGGTGGGCTCTCCAAACCAGACTCCCCTGAGTGCAAAGGACGCCCTTGTCTCACTCTCGAAAAACTGGGTTTCACTCCTCCAGTATAACAGCACCATGCAGAACTACGATCCTGCAATCATCCCCGGAGCAAATGGCTCTCATTCAGACTCGAGGATGCTCTCACCCTTCTCAGCATACTGGGTGTATATGAATGCAGGTGCTGTCTATCATCCCTGATTAAAACAGAAAAGCTATTAGCAGAAGCAGGAGAACAGAAACAGCAATGGTTGCCCTCGGGGAACGATTTTTGTATGGCTCTGAGATTGCAGGATCTCTGGTGATCGGGCTCATCTTTATCGGGACTGCACTGAGTGGCGATACTGCTGCTGATATGAAATGGAAACTGATTATCGGGGCTGTGCTGTGCTTCAGTTTCTCACTGGTCTTTCTTGTTATGTATATGAACTCTGTGAAAGACCGGCAGAAGAAGAGAATCTCGTAAAAAAAGATTAGATGATGATTGCGTTGGACATCTTGTCCTTCTCATCATCAAACTCGGCAACAACTGCTTCGGTTGTCAGGAGCATTCCTGCAATTGAGGCAGCGTTCTGGAGACCTGATCTGACAACCTTGGTCGGGTCAAGGACACCAGCAGCGAGAAGGTCTTCATACGTATCCTTCTTTGCGTTGTATCCGAATGACTCGCTCTTGTTTGCCTTGATCGTTGAGATGACCTCTGCGCCTTCGCGACCTGCATTGCTGGCAATCTGGCGGAGCGGCTCTTCGAGTGAACGTCTTACGATGTTGACACCGATCATCTGCTCGTCCTCGATCTTCAGAGCGTCAAGAGACTTTGCTGCACGGAAGAGTGTGACACCACCGCCAGGAACGTATCCTTCCTCGACTGCTGCCTTGGTTGCATTCAGTGCGTCGTCGATACGCATCTTCTTCTCTTTGACCTCGGTCTCGGTTGCTGCTCCTGCCTTGATGACTGCGACACCGCCTCCAAGCTTTGCGAGCCTGTTCTGAAGGGTGGTCTTGTCATACTTCTTCTCTGCAACGTTGAGCTGGGACTCGATCAGTTTCTTGCGCCCTTCGATGTCGCTCTTCTTGCCTTTTCCACCGACAACGGTCGTCTTGTCCTGGTCAACCTTGATTGCCCGTGCCTGTCCGAGCATGTCCATGGTGACATCCTCAAGGTTCAGGTTTCTGGCCTCGGTGATGACAGTTGCACCGGTGAGGATTGCAAGGTCTTCGAGCATGTCCTTCCTGACATCTCCGAACTCTGGTGCCTTGACTCCACAGACCTTGATGGCTCCACGGATGATGTTCAGGATGAGTGCGGTCTGGGCTTCTCCGTCAATGTCATCTGCAATGATCAGCAGTGGCTTACCGGTGGATGCGACCATCTCAAGAACAGGGACGAGCATCTTCACGCTGCTGATCTTCTTGTCAGTGAGAAGGATCAGTGGTTCATCAAACTCGACAACACGGCGCTCCTGGTCGGTTACCATGTAGGGTGAGATGTACCCACGGTCGAACTGCATACCTTCGACGTGCTCGAGGTTGGTGTCAAGGGTCTTGGAGTTCTCGACGGTGATGACGCCGTTGTACCCTACCTTCTCCATTGCGTCAGAGATCAGCCCACCGATCTCCTCGTCGTTGTTTGCAGAGATGACAGCAATACGCTTGATGGTGTCCTTGTCCTTGACCTCGATCGTCTTACTCTTGAGATCTGCAACAACGGTCTCAACTGCCCGGTCGATACCCTTCTTGATCTCGATTGGGTTTGCACCTGCAGTGATGTTCTTGATACCCTCGGTGATCATTGCCTGGGCAAGAACGGTTGCAGTGGTAGTCCCATCTCCGGTAGTGTCCTGAGTCTTGGATGCGACCTCCTTGATCAACTTTGCACCCATGTTCTCGAACTTGTCTTTCAGCTCGATCTCCTTGGCGATGGTGACACCGTCATTGGTAACAACCGGGCCAGCTGGCTTATCAAGGACAACGTTGCGCCCCTTTGGGCCGAGTGTGATCTTTACGGTATTTGCGACCTTGTTAACACCCTCAAGCAGTGCGTGACGGGCGTTCTCGCTGAACATTATCTGTTTTGTTGCCATAGTTTATTCTCCTCAGTCAAACTTAGCGACGATATTCTTGAACTCGACTATTACGTAGTCTTGTTTCTCAAACTCAACCTCTTCCTGGCTGTATCCACCGTAGATGACCTTGTCTCCGGCTTTGAGTGGGAGTTCCTTTCCATCCTCGAAGGTACCGACTGCTATGACGTCTCCCTGCTTCTTCTTCTCCTTTGCTGATTCAGGGATATAGATGCCACCCTTGGTTTTTTCTTCCTGTTTAGAGGGCTTGATTAAAACCCGTGGTCCGATAGGTGTAATCGACATACTGATCTCCTTCAAATGAATACTACATTTAGATGTTGATTATTACTTCTATATCTATTTTACTTTAACGTCTGATATCATCTCAATAAAGTTGATATCATATCGATCGTAGAACAAATGATCGAGAGTACCATTCATGCATCAGCGGTTAGTTCTTCAATATCTGCCAAAGCCGGATCGTAAAGATCTAAAGGAGGAGGCTTATTGGCTCTGCGACACACTCGGCCTTTCTTCAGGACGCGATGTTGAAGATTTATCAATACGAATAGTGCTGAGGCTTCTTGAGGAATCGTCTCGAAGGGAAGGAATAGCCTCAGAACAACTTGCAGATATCCTGGGTATCACCACCGGGAGAGTGAATCATCACATTCGTAACCTTTCACGTTCTGGGGTGATCTACCGAAATCGCAGGCTCATTCATCTCAGGGGAAGAAGCATGCGTGACTCAGTACAGGAGCTGCGCAAGGATGCTGACCGGATCTTTGACGAGCTTGAGAAAGTGGCGTCCGAGATTGATGCCATGATGGGGCTTCCGGGAAACAACCGGGGCTCTACCGAATCTCATGCACTAGTCCTCCCATCTTCACTCAAAAAGCAGATCTGATGGATCTGCTCTCTCATCTTCCTGGTATGAGTTCCCTCCCAGTATGCCTTTTTGCAATGC
>CAZVAS010000009.1:7177-14314 GCA_964625165.1 uncultured Methanospirillum sp.
TGAGCCCTTTTTCCTTAGCACGTTCATAGATATTTTCAAGGGTCTTGATCGGTGTTGCCGGCCTTTCAGTCATGTGGAAGTCAGGGTGAAATCTGGTAAAATGCATCGGTGTGTCAGGTCCGAGATTTGCAATAACCCAGTCAATCAGGCCTTCCATCTTCTCAATGCTATCATTCAGACCTGGTATCACCAGGGTTACTGTTTCGATATGGAGCCCGAGTTCTTTTGCCCGTATTGTTGTATCAAGTACAGGCTGAAGACGTGCCTTACAAACTGATCGGTAGAACTCATCTGTAAAAGCTTTGAGATCCACTCTCCATGCATCAAGATTCGGGGCAAGTTCACTCAATGCATCTTCGGTCATGTACCCATTGGTCACGTAGATCGTCTTCAGACCTTCGCGGTGAGCGAGAACTCCCATATCTCTTGTATACTCATACCATAACGTTGGCTCATTATATGTCCATGAGATTGATGCGCAGCCATGTGTCCGTGCTCTTCTGACTGCTTCTTCTGGAAGGATCATCTGGAGGGGTCTGTCAATATGATCAGGTTGTGAGATATGCCAGTTCTGACAGTGTGTGCAGGAGAAGTTGCACCCGATGCTGCCGAGGGAGTACGAGAAGGTTCCTGGTAGAAAATGATTTAGGGGTTTCTTTTCGATCGGATCGACCGCCTCTGCCGATACGCGGGCATACGTGCCGGCGATAAGTCTGCCTGTGTGGTTTTTCCTGACTCCACAACGCCCCGTCTTCTGATCAGGAATATGGCAACGGTGATTGCAGAGTGAACATTTCACTGATCCATCTGGGCTGGTCGCATACTGAAGCGCCTCCTTCTCCTGGGTATATGATCCATTCATCTGCTTCTAGTCTCCTGCTCTGGTGGGGAATTGCAGCTGTTGTGTTGACCGGGTGTCTGTGTGTGTCAGCCATCAGTTCTGACGACAACCTATATCCCCCTTTTCATGAAATATATCGGGTTGAATGTCCACCATTGTTCTGTCTCTGGGTGGTTCGATCCTCATGCCTGGGCTCGATTCACCTAATATTAAACCTTATATCCCTGTTCTTGAGAAAATTGCATCAATTCATCGTCTTTTTATTGTGGTGGGCGGCGGCGGTGAGGCTCGACGCTATATTACTGTTGCACGATCACTTGGTGTCGATGATGCATCTGCCGATGAACTTGGAATTCTTGTAACCCGGCTAAATGCCACTCTGCTCGTTCAGGCACTGAAAGATTCTGCCTGGCCGAAGGTGGTTGAGAACCATACTGAAGCGCTTGCCGCGGCTGAGTCAGGTAAGATCGTTGTCATGGGTGGTGTTACTCCTGGTCAGACCACCGATGCCGTCGCTGCAGTCCTGGCGGAACGCTCCCGGGCCTCCGTGTTTTTTAATCTGACCTCGGTTGATGGGATCTATTCAGCAGATCCGAGAAGTGATCCTTCTGCAGAACGATATGAGATGATCACCCCTGCAAGACTTCTTGAGATTGTGGTTCATCAACAGGCGGCAGCCGGAATGAATACCGTCATGGATGTCGTTGCTGTAAAGATGGTCGAGCGGTGCGGTATCCCGCTGATCGTGCTTGACGGAAGGGATCCTGTAGCGCTTCTCACTGCTGTTGAGACCGGTATCTGCAGGGGAACTGTTGTAAGCAGAGAGGGAGTGAGCCCGCTTCCTCTCAAATAACCGAAAGGTTAAATAGCTGGTGTGCTAACATTAGTAGCGCACGGGGTAATAGGGTAGCCTGGTCCATCCTAGAGCGTTTGGGACGCTTTGACCGCAGTTCAAATCTGCGTTACCCCATTTCTGTTTTATGGATTCGTCTGTGCCATGCACGATTTTTCAACTTCTTTCACGCGAGTATGATCTTACATCATCACGTGATGAATTTCTTCATTTCGAAAATCCTTATCAGATCCTCATTGCAACCATCCTTTCTGCACAGACTACCGACCGAACAGTCAATCTGGTAACAAAAGAACTCTTTGCGCAATATCCTGATCCTGATTCTTTGTCTGTTGCCTGCCAGGATGATGTGGAACGGATCGTTCACCCGACCGGGTTTTACCGGGCCAAATCCCGCAACATTATCGCAGCAGCCCGGGCTCTGATGAGTGCATATGGTGGTGAGGTTCCTGATGAGATCAACAAACTGATAACGCTCCCGGGAGTTGGTCGAAAGACTGCAAACATCGTGATTCATCATGCGTTTGGCAGGGCAGACGGGATTGCCGTGGATACTCATGTGGGACGCTTATCTGTAAGACTTGGTCTATCAGATCACAAAGATCCCAACCAGATTGAGCAGGATCTTCTGAAGTTGTTCCCACGAGAAGTCTGGGGTGATATTAACGGCTTGTTTATTCTCCACGGTAGAAAGGTTTGTCAGGCCAGGAAACCTGCCTGCAGCCGTTGTGTTCTCTCTTCGCTCTGCAAATTTGCATCATCATATCATCAATAAATTTTCATCTCGTTGCGGCATGCTTTTCCTTATTGTTGCTCCACCTGTGTATGGTGATGCCATGACAATCTTGTATTCATCCGCATCCGTGTGTGCAGTTATGAATTTCAGGTGAGCTGGCAGTAAAAGATAATATCATAAAAACCGGGTTCCTGCTTCATCTTCTGCGAGCGGATGCGTTGTACCGCTGAAAAATATGTAAACAATGAAGAAGATGATCGCTCTTACTACAAAACGGCTAGAACTCATACCAGTCACTGTTGAACTCTGTCATGCCGACCTACACTCCCGCAATCGACTCAGTTCCGATCTGCGTGCCCGGGTGCCCGATTCATGGCCTCCTGCTCTGCTTACTCCGGAGACTCTGAAAGAGTTTAATGAACTGTTGACTGCCGAAGGGGGGAGCAGGTTATTTGCTTACTACTGGGTGAGAACCGCGATTATGCCAGATGACCGGGTCTTAATCGGAAGTGGCGGGTTTGTGCTTGGTGAGGATGGTATTCCCGAGCTCGGCTACTCTGTTCTAGAAGAATTTCAGGGGCAGGGGTATGCAACCGAAGCTGTGAATGTGATGATAAATCAGGTCCGAAAAAAAACTAATATTGCGGGCATCAAAGCCTGTACATTCCCTTCCCTAATTGCATCAATCCGCGTTCTTGAAAAGAACGGTTTTGTCCCGGCAGGAAATGGTTCAGAAGAAGGTTCGATAGCCTTTTGGCTGAGCCTTTAACTTTTTTGTAAAGAATAAAACAAAAGAAATGCGAGTATGGACCGAGCGGGAATTGAACCCGCGGCCTCTACCATGCCAAGGTAGCGATCTACCACTGATCTACCGGCCCGCCTTACTAGGTTGTATGAGGTTCCATATATATTCTGTCATCTCTCAAAATTTGGGAGTTGCACAGAATCTGAATTCATCTGCATCATCAGATATGAGTAATGAGCACCAATGGATAATCTAGCAACTACTCCTGACAGAGTCTGCACGGGGAAACATGCTGGGAATTATTGGTGGAACATCACTTCTTGAGTTCTCATTTGGGGATTTGAATAAAAAAATAGTCCATACTCCGTATGGATCATCAGAGGTCCTTCTGGGAACTGGTATTGCGCTTCTTCTCAGACACCAGAACAGAAGAGCTCCTCATCGTATCGCGTATCGCGCTCATATGTCAGCCCTTGCGGTTCTTGGAGTGGACCGTATTATTGCGATAGGCTCTACAGGATCACTGCAGTCCTCTATCCCACCCGGCAGTCTTGTAATTCCTGATGATTATATCTCCCTTTCGGCCTCTTCAACCATATTCAATCACTCAATAGGCCATATCAGTCCTGAGTTTTCACGTGATCTGATCAATCGTCTTGCTGAAGCAGTGCCTGATGCCCGTCTTGGTGGTACCTATATCCAGACCGATGGTCCACGGATAGAGACCGCGGCTGAGATAAAATGGATGTCTGGGATTGCAGATCTCGTTGGCATGACTGTTGCATCAGAAGCAACAATTGCCCGAGAACTTGATATCCCTCTGGCTGCAATCTGCACGGTAGATAACTACGCAAATGGTATAGCAAGTGAAGAGGTCACCTACGATCAGATCGTCGCGAATGCCCGGTTATACAAAGAGCGGACAAGTTCAATGCTTCAGGCGATTATCTCCCAGTGTGCCTGAATCCGTGTCCGGTTGTCATGAGGAACAAAATTCCAGATTGTGAATACGATAGGTTTTATCCGCTCTGAAACAGACCATATGATTAGCCGTCAGTCACGAAGGAGGATGAGAGATTGGCATTAACGTCGATCCTTACAATTGGAGATCCACAACAATTTTCGAGTATAACCCGTTTATTCTCGGAAAATGGCGCTAAGGTGGATATCTACTCAGTGACTGATATCAAAGAGAGTTTTAAGAAACTTCAGACGACTCACATTGATGTTCTGATATCTGATTTTGATCTTGGACCGCAGAACGGAATTGACTTTATCACCCGACTGAAAAAACAGATTCAGTCAAGTCCGATATCAATATTTACCGGTGACCAGGGTCCGGCCATTGCAAAAGAGGCACTCAAGGCTGGCATAGATTATTATTTCCAGAAAAATGGCGATCCCGATCTCGAGAAGGCTCAATTAAACACCTTTGTCAAACAGGTTGTGAAGTGGAAGCAGGCCGAAGAGGCCCATCAATACGCTGAAACCAATTTTCATACCATAGTTGAGGCGACTGAAGACTCAATTTACATGATAGACCGGCATTACCGGTATCTCTACATTAACACACCTCACTTGAAACGACTTGGCATTTTCGGAGAAGAATATGAGTCCAAGATGTATCGTGACCTCCATTCAGAAGAGGAGAATAAGCGGTTTATCAACTCGATGAGTCAGGTCCTGACTCATAGCAATTTTTATCTCGAGGAGTATGAGAAAGAGGGACGATACTACTACCGCAAGTTCATCCCTATCAAGTATCAGTCCTCTTCACAGGTTCTTGCAGTAACCGTTGTCTCTACAGATATCACTGACAGGGTCAGGCTGGAGGACGAGGTATCCAGAAGTGCATCCCTCACCACTGCAACCCTTGAGTCCACTTCAGATGGAATCTTTGTGGTCGACCGGGCAGGAAAGGTCATCAATTACAACCAGAAGTTCCTCGACATGTGGTACATCCCTGAAACGGTAATCGAGGAGAAGGATGAGGAGGTGATCCTGGCCTACCTCGAAGACCAGCTTGAAGATCGGAATGCGTTCATCGAACGGATAAACTGGCTCCGGAATAACCCTGACAAGGATGCCTTTGATGTTCTTGAGTTCCGTGATGGCAGGATCTTTGAGAGACTTACCCTTCCCCAGCGCAT
This sequence comes from uncultured Methanospirillum sp., assembly GCA_964625165.1. Lineage (GTDB taxonomy): Archaea > Halobacteriota > Methanomicrobia > Methanomicrobiales > Methanospirillaceae > Methanospirillum. The sequence goes on from CAZVAS010000009.1 coordinate 12,503, forward strand.
TGGTGGAACTATCATCGGGAGGGTGTGGAGTTTCCGTGATGTGACCCAGCAACGCTCTACTCTTTCTGCCCTGCAGCTCACACAGGCGAACTACCGGAGCGTGGTTGAGTCTACCGGTGATTCGATCTACATGGTTGACCTTGATTCATGCTACATCTTCATGAATACGTATCACCGCAAGAAACTGGGTGATCTAGCTGACAAATACCTTGAACAGCGGATGCGGGTCATGCTTCCACCGGGTGAAGACAAACGGTTTGACGAAGCTGTCAAACGAGTTTCATCATCCAGAAAGATGTTCATGGACGAGATCCACTGGTTTGGTCGTGATTACATCAGGAGATTCAGTCCGGTCAGGGATGATGATGATGGAGAGGTCAGGGCGATTACAGTTGTACTCACCGATATCAGTGAACGAAAAGCTGCAGAACAGGAGATTCGTAACTCTGAAGAACGCCTGAAGATCCTCTTTGACCACGCACCTGAAGCGTACTTCCTTACTGATATTAAGGGAACCTTTGTTGACTCTAACCGTGCTGTGACCGAATTGACCGGTTTTAACAAGGATGATCTGCACGGACGGAATATCTTCACGATGGGTTTGATCGCCTCGATGCATATCACCAAGACGGCAGTTCTGTTTGCACGCAACGCCCTTGGAAAGGCAACAGGGCCTGAGGAGATGAAGATTCATCGCAAAGATGGATCTACGGTCTATGCTGAGGTCGTAACATATCCCATAAAAATCCAGGATCAGAGCCTCGTGATGACCATTGCCCGTGATATCACACTTCGTAAAGAGGCTGAAGAGGCACTTAAAGAGCGTGAAGAGCAGTATCGTCTCCTTGTAAACAATGCAAACGAGATTGTTCTGGTTCTACGTGGTGGAACCATCATCTTCTCGAATCCGAAGGCGTCTTCTGTATTTAAACGGAATCGGGAAGAACTTGCCGGGCATGACCTGGCATCCTGGGTTCATGCTGATGATGCCGGTGTAATTCAGAACCTGATCGCAGAGGCTGCAGCGAGTGGGGCGATACATGCCGGAAATGTGATCCGTGTGTATGACAATGCCGGTGAGGTCCGGTGGCTTGAGATCGGTATGGTTGGTATTACCTGGAAGGAAGGGCCTGCACTGTTATTCCTTGGTAATGATGTTACTGATCGGAAGATAGCCCAGGATGCCCTGGTGCAGAGCAACAAGAAACTGAACCTGCTCTCTAGTATCACCAGACATGACGTGTTAAATCAGATCACCATCCTGCTTGCATACCTGGATCTTCTCAGGAAGAAGAATGCTGATCAGAACCTGGTTCCCTTTATTGAGAAACAGGCTGAAGCGACCCAGGCGATAAGAAGCCAGATTGTCTTCACCAAAGAGTACCAGGACGTCGGGGTGAAAGCCCCACAGTGGCAGAATGTCGGTGAAAAAATAAGGACCGCGAAAGAGCTTCGCAAGTGTGAGTATGTCGGATGGGATGAGAGCCTTGATCGGTTTGAGATATTTGCTGACCCTCTGCTTGAAAAGGTCTTTTCAAATCTGATCTCAAACTCGCTGATGCATGGGGAACGTGTGGATAAGATCTTCTTCTCTGTTGTTCAGAAGGACGGCGGTGTTGTTCTGGTCTATGAGGACAATGGTGTAGGAATTCCTGCAAATGAGAAGAAGAAGATATTTGAGCACGGATATGGCAAAAACACCGGATTTGGTCTCTTCCTTTCACGCGAAATCCTGGCGATCACCGGACTTTCGATCACTGAAACAGGCACTCCGGGATCTGGTGCACGGTTTGAGATCCAACTTCCTGCCAA
>CAZVAS010000009.1:14414-22626 GCA_964625165.1 uncultured Methanospirillum sp.
GATCCTGTAGTTCAATAAAAAATCTGAATATCCTCCCGTCTAGTGTGAGTGCATGTCTTATGGTCCTGTCAAACTGGTGGGTATCGATGTTTCCACCACTTATTACCAGTACCACTCTGCTTCCTTTTTTGATCTGACATTTTCCACTGAGTAATGCTGCCAATGGCGCAGCACCTGCTCCTTCTGCGATCACCCGTTTTCGTTCCATGAGTGCGAGTACAGCAGTTGCGATCTGGTCTTCATCTACCTCGATAACAGAATCGACAAGATCCCGAATCATCGGGTATGCGAGATCCCCAGTCCTGTTCACCCTGATTCCGTCAGCAAGAGTCCATTTCGATGAAACACAGACAGGCCCTCCTTCGTGAAGAGCTCGTGATGCCGAAGGGCAGTGTGCAGCCTGAACACCGATGATAGTACAGGCAGGTCTGATTGTTTTGACGGCACAGGCAATCCCTGAAATGAGCCCCCCACCTCCCACCGGAATAATAATCGTATCTACATCAGGGAGGTCTTCAATGATCTCAAGACCGATTGTTCCCTGCCCTGCAATGACGTCTGGATCGTTGAATGGGTGCACAAAGAGATGATCTTTTTTTGTTCTTCTGATTCCCTCGGCAGCACATTCATCTATCGATGAACCGGTTATGACAACATCTGCACCGTACCCCCTGGTGGCCTCTTGTTTGGTCAGTGAGGCCCAGTAGGGCATGAAGATAGTTGCCTTCACTCCGGCTTTCTTTGCTGCTACTGCTACGCCCTGGGCGTGATTTCCTGCTGAAGCTGCTATCACTCCTTTCAGGTCAGGATTCTTCTGTTTGGCATGGAGAATTGCATTCAATGCTCCCCTGATCTTAAATGATCCCGCAATCTGCAGAGTCTCAAGCTTCAGGCTTACCTGTGTGCTTGTTATTTCAGAAAAGGTGGGGCTGCTGATGAGCGGGGTTCTCAGGATGTGTGAGTTGATCCTCACCTGTGCATCCCTGATATCAGCAAGGGTCAGCATATATCAGGATCTTTTCCTGCAGTAATGAGCCTGACGGTGATCACAATCCCTGATCTGATCGTCTGATCTGGCCATTCATTCATCGGTTTTTATATTGAATAACCACAAAGATGGATTGATTCATCTGGACCATGGCTCAAATACTTCAATTTTTGGTAGGGGGGGTGCGGGGTGCCCTTCCCCTTGATGAGAGTATGTACCTGGTACGGATGGCAGAACTTGATCCGCCGTCTTCTGGTTCGTCATTGGTGGCAGGCACACTGAATCTTCATGGAATCAGGATTCCTGTCTATTCACTGAGAACCCTATTTGGCCTGCCTGAACGCTCTCCCCGATTGAATGACAGCCTAATTATTACTAAAACAGGATCATTCAGGGTCGCTCTCTGGGTTGATGAAACATATGTCGTTCAGGAGAGTGAAGGTGATGAGATCCTGGCTAAATCACCAGTCTCTTCAGTACAAGGAGTATCGATCTCAAACGGATCCATATTCATTCATGATCTCACCCAATTCCTAGAGTCTTGCAGAACAGGAGATAATACCATCCCCTCGTTCCTTTCAGATCATCCGGAGATGACGAATCATCAGGCAGTAACAGGTGATGAGCCTTTTGATTTCGGAGAATCAGAAAAGATAAAGAAGCAACTTTCTGAACGGGCAACTGCTCTCGCCAGGCCGGAGGAAGGACCGCCTGAAACCTCAACTATCGAGGTTATAAAATTCAGACTTGTTTACCGTGATTACGCTGCAGAGATGCGATTTGTAAGGGAGGTTGTTCTCACCCGTGAGATCACCCCGGTCCCGACAGCGCCTGATCACATTGTTGGAGTCTGCCCGGTTCGTGGTGAGATCATTCCTCTGGTAGATCTCAGGGTCCTTCTCTCTATCCCTGAAAAGGGTCTCACCGATCTCAATCAGGTTATTGTCCTGACCGATGGTCATATCACATTTGGTATCCTTGCAGATCAGATCACGGGTATCAGCACTCTTCCAATGGAGGAGATCCAGAAGGCAGGTCCTGAATATGCACCTGGTGAGCCTAATTACATCTTCGGTGTGGTGAGTTCTGGTCTTATGGTGATCAATGCAGCTGCAATTCTTTCAGATCCGAAGATGATTGTCGATCAGAGCGGGGAGTCAGACCATTCGGGGACAGCTGGACAGCGTGTATGGTGAACAATGAATAAAAAGCGAAGATTCCTGTTATTAGTTAGTCTGTGTATCAGAAGTGGAGAATAAGGAGTACTGTGATGATTCAGTTTTTCAGAGATTTGAAAGTTGGTACTAAGATTCTTGTTATCTGCCTCTTTCTTGCCATAATTCCAACGCTATTACTTGGTGTTGTGGCATATTCCAGTTCAAGCAGTGTTATCAATGAACAGATCGAGACTCTGCTTGAGACACAGGTTCAGGACATGAAAGGGTGGACGAACGATGTCTACAAACTGACCCGTGTCAAAGTGAATAGTGATCTGAATGTTCTGAAGCAGAACTTTTACTCTAAAGGTACTCCCTCCATCATCGATGGAAACATGACTCTCTCCGACCGGAATGGAAACCGGTACGTGATCAATAATAACTTTGAGATCGTTGACAAAGTGCAGGAACTTGTTGGCGGGGCTGCGACCGTCTTTCAGGTGTATAATAACTCGTACGCAGTTCGTATCTCAACCAATGTCATCGGGACTGACGGTGAGAGGGCTGTCGGAACTCATCTTACCGATAATGTCTACGATGTGGCTGTAAAGAAAGGTGAGACCTATTATGGCAGGCGTGATCTGTTTGGTAAAAATTATGTCACAGCATATGAGCCGATAAAGGATCAGAACGGTGAGGTTATTGGTGTGCTCTTTGCCGGAACCGAAGAGGGGCAGACACTTGATATTGTCAAGAAGAGTATCAACGAGACCACTGTCGGCAGACACGGGTACATGTACGTTGTCGATGGTTCAGGAAATGTTCTGATACACCCTGCTCTTGCCGGTCAGAATCTTTCAGATATGAGTTATATCCAGGAGATGTTTGGCAAGAAGGAAGGATCCATTGCTCATAACATCAACGGGACCATGGTCTTTGATGCGTATACCTACTATGAACCTCTTGACTGGTACATCGTCTCTCGTGCCGATCTTTCTGATTTTTCAGGTCCTATTGATACCCTTCGAAATACCATATTTGCACTCGTAACTGCCTCCATCCTGCTCGGCGCCATCATCGCTATCATGTTCGGGCGTTCGATCTCAGTTCCCCTGCAGCAGGTGGTGGTCATGATCAAGGAACTTCGTAATGGTCATGTTTCAGCCAGGCTTAAGATTCAGCGCCAGGATGAGATCGGGATCATGGCTGCAACAATGGATGAGTTTGCTGATGATCTTCAGACCAACGTTGTGGAGACGATCAAGAAGATTGCTACCGGTGAGTACATCTTAGAATTTTCTGAACCTGTAGATAATCGCGATGAGATCAGACCTGCCCTGAAGATGATGGTTGAGTCCCTTGATCATCTCCACAAAGAGACGATCAAGCTCACCAACGTTGCCCGTGCTGGCGACCTCTCGGTGCGAGGTGATGAGAATGCGTTCTCAGGCGGGTACCGGATGATCATCGCCGGGTTCAACAAGACTCTTGAGACGATCACCGAACCGGTGAATGAGGCGATGCGACTCGCCAGGTTCTATGCGTCAGGAGATTTTACAGCAAGGTTTGATGAGACGATCCCGGTGGCAGGAGAGTTTGTTGCCTATCGTGATGCCCTAAATACGATCGGTATAGAACTCTCAAGGCTGATGAAACTGATCACAGAAGAACTGTACGAGGGTGTGTCTGTGCTTTCATCGGCTTCAAGTGAGATCCTGACCGTTACAACCCAATTATCCTCTGCAAGTTATCAGACCGCTGCGACTGTGAATGAGACCTCTGACACAGTAGAGGCTGTCAGGAAGAAGACTGAACTTGCAAACCAGAAGACCAAGGCTGTTTCTGAGAAAGCTCTCCGTGCTATTCAGGTGTCTGGAGAAGGACAACGATCAGTGCAGGAGATTCTTGACGGGATGAACCATATCCAGCGGCAGATGGACATGATCGGGATCAATGTCATCAAGCTTTCAGAGCAGAGCCAGGCTATCGGGGAGATCATAGCAACTGTTACAGAGATCTCTGATCAATCCAACTTCCTTGCTGTGAATGCTTCAATAGAAGCGGCAAAGGCAGGTGAGTTTGGGAAAGGATTTGCGGTGGTTGCACATGAGATCCATAACCTTGCCCAACAGTCAAAACAAGCGACTGCCAACATCAGGACCATCCTGACCGATATCCAGCGTGGTGTCACGTCAACGGTGGTCTCAACAGAGCGGGGGACCAAGACGGTTGCCGATGCTGCCAGACTGACAAGTGATGCCAGGGAAGCAATTGAGGTTCTGACCCGGACAAGTGCTGATTCGTCACAGGAAGCACTTGAGATTGCGACCTCTATTCAGGACCAGGTAGCCGGTATGGACCAGATATCCATGGCTATCGAGAAGATACGTGATGCCGCCCAGAAAAATCTTGAAACAACCAGAAAAGCTGAAAAGACTGCAGAAGATCTGCACGAACTTGGTGTGAGACTGAAGAAGATCACCGAACAGTATCACGTCTGAACCAGGTATGATCAGTTCTGACGAAGAGTTCCATGAGTGGCTGCTTGCTACCTTTCGTGAAGAGGCTGATGAGATCCTCACAGACATTTCCCAGGGTCTCATCAATCTTGAAAAGGCTGGGGCAGAAGATCAGGCTGAATTTATTGAGCAGGTCTTCAGAAAAACCCACAGCCTCAAAGGTGCAGCACGAGCGGTAAATCTCAAAGGAATCGAGTCGATATGTCAGAATATTGAGAATGTATTCTCAGCACTGAAGAAAGGAGAGATCATTTCAGATTCCGGGATTTATGATCTGCTTCAGCGTTCGGTTTCGGTCATGTATGCACTTCTCTCCCCCGGTACCTCGTCAGATCTGATCTCATCAGAGATCGTATGTGCCCTCCGGGCCGCTGTGACCGAGAAAAAGACCGGAGAGATACCCTCCGTAACAAGTATTCCGGATCTGCATGGAGAGGTTGTTTTCTCTGCAAAAGGGACAGATGAGAATCGAACATCTTCTGATCTCCCTACTCCTTCTGGCTCCGGGGTTTCCTTTTCATCTACTGATGACTCCTCTATATCGAGCCCTATTACTGTGCAGGATCAGGTATCTCAAGGTGGGCGCAATATTCCTGGCCGGATCCAAAGCAGTGATACAGTCAGGATCGCTTCGCATAAACTGGACCGTCTGATTGCTGGCTCTGATGATCTGCTGACGACAAGACTGTACATTACTCACCGACTACGGGAACTGGAAGAGATGATGAGTATATTCTCGCTCTGGAGATGGAACCATTCACAGATAGAAGGTGATCTTCACCAGATCCGTGAGTTCACATACGGAGTTCAGAAATCATCGCTACCTCCTGATATCCTTCTCCCTCTCGAGCGGATCATCGGCTTCATAAAATTTGACCATGAGTTTGTAGTCAATCTCCAGCATGACCTATCCCGGCATATCCGTGCGACCGAGGTGGATAGGTCAGCTCTTGAGGTGAGCACAAGCGAGATCTCTGACCTTATTCACGATGCAGTTCTCCTTCCCATCTCAACAATACTCTCTCCATTTTACAAATTTGTCCGTGATTACTCACATGAGACCGGAAAACTGGTTGAACTGATGATAGAAGGAGGTGAGATGGAGATGGATCGTCGTATCCTTGAAGCACTAAAGCCTGCCCTGATGCATCTGATCCATAACTGTATTGATCACGGGTTTGCTACACCTGATATCAGACGTGAAAGGGGAAAACCTGATTGTGGTCTCCTTAAGGTGAGAGTAACTCCACATTCCGGAAGTAAGGTCAGCATCGAGGTGATCGATGATGGTGCGGGAATTGATCGTGCCATGGTCCGTCAGACAGCGGTTGAGAAGGGAGTCATCACCTCAAGACAGGAACCACACCTGACAGATGAGGAGGCACTCTGGCTCATCTTCAGGTCAGGGCTCTCCACATGTCGTGAAGTCAACGAACTATCTGGCAGGGGTCTGGGTCTTGCCATTGTGGATGACGTGGTGAGCAGACTCGGGGGTGAGGTGAGGATCTCATCAGAACCCCTAAAGGGAACAGAGATCACTATCGTCCTGCCTGTCCGTCTCGCTACCCTCAGGGGGATTGTGATCAGTGCCGGTGGACAGACCTATGTGATCCCACTCCAGCAGGTACGACAGGTCATCAGGGCAGATCCGACCTCCTTTCAGTACCAGGGGATGCGGCTGGTTACCAGGATTGACGGAGAGGCTGTACGAGTTGTCATGCTCTCCCAGACGCTTGGGATTCCTGATCCCGGTCCTCATCTTACTGGTTCTGCTCCAGTGCCTGTGGTTACATTGGAGTATGGTGGCAGGCAGATCGCCTGTGTAGTTGATGAGGTAATACAGGTGCAGGAGATTGTGGTCAGACCACTTGGCAACCTCCTAAAACGTGTGAAACGAATCACAGGGGCGGTTATACTCGGAGACGGAAAGGTGGCCATGGTCCTTGATCCCATCGAACTGATCCAGGAGGCTTTTACCTCCGCCCGTCCCGTTCAGCGAAGACAGGAGAGTTCACGGGACGGGAGGAGAATTCTTGTCGTCGAAGATTCGGTAACCTCCCGGGCTCTCATGAAACGAATCCTGGAGATGGCAGGGTATCTGGTGCATACAGCGTCAGATGGTGTTGATGCGGTCGCAAAACTTAAGGAGTATGAGTTTGATATGGTCGTATCGGATGTCGATATGCCCCGGATGAGCGGGTTCACCCTTACCGAAAAGATCCGGGCTGATGATCGCTATGCCCATCTTGCAGTGGTACTTGTCACCTCTCTTGACTCTACAGAGGATCGGGAGCATGGAAAGGCGGTAGGTGCTGATGCGTTTATGGTAAAGAGCAGTTTTGAGAAGAACTCCTTCCTTAGTGTCATTGGTGAACTCATTTCAGGAAAGGAGTACCCTGGTACCGGATAGATATCATACAAGAGGGATAGATGGATACGACTGCCGAATTACCCAAAAAAATACTGATTGTTGAAGACAACCGGACACAGGCAGAGTACCTCCGTTATATCCTGGCTAAAGAGGGATATGATATTTCACTGGCGTCAAACGGGGTTGAAGCACTCACTCAGGTATCGCATGAGCAACCTGATCTGGTCCTTACAGATGTTCTTATGCCTGAGATGGATGGGTACACCCTCTGCACTGCAATAAAGAGCAATCCGGCGATTGCAGAGATCCCGGTTATTCTGGTGACTAATCTCTATGATCCGATCGATGTGATCAAAGGTCTCGCAGCAGGTGCTGATAATTTCATCATAAAACCATATGATCCAGCCGGGATTAACAGAAGAATTGTAAGTACATATCTGACACGAAGGGATACTGATCCCGGAAACTGCTCTCTTCCTCTGGATGTTTCCTTTGCGGGTGAATCACACCTGATTGCAGCAAACCGCAGGCAGGTCCTGAATATTCTCCTTTCTACATATGAGATAGCTGTAAAAAATTACTCAGAGTTACAGGACACACACGATCAACTGAATTATCTGAATGAGGAACTCCGAAATACTATCCAGGAATTACAGAAGTCAAACAATGATCTGATCTTCGAGAATTCAGAACGGAAGAAGGCTGAGACCGCCCTGGCAGGTGCAAATAACAAACTCCAACTCATGGCAACTATAACCCGTCATGATCTGCTCAACCAGCTTACCTCACTACAGGGATATCTTGAACTGGCCTATTCTGATCGGGAAGTTAACCCTGAAAATGCCTGGACTTTTGTGAGGAAGGCGATGAAGATCGTCGGTCAGACTGTTGAAACGGTACGGTTTACCGACGAGTACCAACACATCGGAATAAAAACTCCGGTCTGGCAGGATATTCAGGAACTTGTAGAAAATTCCCTGCGCCATACCTCACTGAATCTTATCAGGATGGAGAACACGATTCCCCATGGTATCAGAATCTTCGCTGATCCGCTTATCGAGAAGGTGTTTGCGAATCTGATACATAACTCGGTTAAGTATGGGACAAAAAACACCTTCATCAGGTTCAGTATAGAAAAAAAGGAGAACTCGTTCTGCCTCTTTTGTGAGGATGACGG
>CAZVAS010000009.1:22726-30315 GCA_964625165.1 uncultured Methanospirillum sp.
AGTATCCTGACATAGGTGCCCTTCTCTGAAGCACCGGTAACAAGCCCTTCAAACAGCTGGCCGATTCTCCCCTGAAGTAACACCGCAGCTGCTGCCTTCTGCATAAACCGTTCGACCTTCTTTGATCCTTTCTCCCGACCGGTAAGCCACGCAGTCAGCTCCCGTAGTTCCACATTTGTATATGGGTTCTTCTGATTATCGAGCACTGCCTTGACGATCCGCTGAATGATGAGATCTACATACCTCCGGTTTGGTGCAGTTCCATGGGTATAGTCTGTTACTGCCAATGCGAAATGTCCTATTGGTGGTTCTCCCGGAATGAGCGGAACATACTCTCCCGCTCCCATGAGTTTCACTATTGTTAGTGAGAGATCAGGAAATCGTTCTGGGTCTGCCTTTCTGCGTCTTATCAGGAATTTTGCTAGTGCCCGGGTGTCAGGTGCTTTTGGCAGTTTCTCCCTGTATTGCGCAGCAGTCATCCGGATTCCCTCCCAGTTTTTGGGTGTCCGGACGATACGCTGGATCATCGGCATCGCAGACTTATTCAGAAAAGCAACGGTAGTTCCATTCGCTGCCACCATGAACTCCTCGATCAGGCACCTTGCCATGTTCTGATCCTGAACAACAAGATCGAGCACTTCGCCCTGACTTACAACTGCATTTGCTTCAAGGGTACCGAGATCAAGTGCTCCCTGTTCCCGACGGTGCTGCTTCAGCCTCTGGGCAGCTGAGTTCTGCAGTTGGATCTGTTCTTTAAGTCCTGGAACTGATCGAATCGATTCTGGAATCCCGGTTTTTCCTTCAAGCCAGTCACCGATCTCTTCATAGATAAGTTTGGCTTTGTTGGAAACAACAGCACGGTAGATACTGCCCGGTACAAATATCCCGTCAGGCTTGACAGCATACTCGATCACCATGGCCAGATGATCTGGTCCTGGAAGAAGTGATGAGATGCCCTTCGAGAGAGGATCAGGAAGCATCGGAAAAGTTTCAATTCCTGTGTACACCGAGGTGCCGTTATGTGCTGCATGGCGGTCAGTTTTTGAGTCCTTGTGTACAAAAAAGTCGACGTCAGCGATTGCAATTTTTACGAGGATCTCACCATTGTTTCCAGGTTCACAGTACTCGATCTGATCGAGATCCATTGAGTCGATGTTGTCGATCGATGACCAGAGCAGGGATCGGAGATCCCTGGCACCTGAAGGCCAGGGTTCGATGGGCTTTTCTGCGATTACCTGAACTTCTGTTAACGTCGCTTTTGAGAAATATGGCTCAAACCCGTATTTTACCATTGCATCGTATGCAATGCTTTTGAGATCTACCTGTGGATTTTTTTGCATGATGTGAAATTTCCTTTATAGGATCGCTGAATAGATCCGTCTGAACTGGATTTCTCTTCTTACTGAGTTACTTGAGTCTGTCACGACTCATGATCTCTGCCTTCAGTCTGGTGAACTCTTCCCTGGTGATATGACCCCTTTCATAAATGAGGATCAGGTTGTCCAGTTCCTTCATCCGGTTTTCCAGGATCTGATCACGTTTTGATTTGGCTGGTTGAGGCCCGGTTTTTTCCTCATTCTTCTTCTGTGCAAGACTTGGTGTTACGAGCAGGATAAACATACCTGCTGCAAGAACCATCCATGCCGTGGGAATGGTAAATCCCGCATTCTGCATCATTCCAGAGACAATTGGATCCTGGGTTCCTCCCATTGAGGCTGATAACCCACCTCCGAGTGCCATCTGCATCACATATCCAAGTCGTGTCCCATTGAGGATATCATACCCTGCAGCAACCGCTGCAAGACCTCCGCTAACATACAACAGGAAAAATTTTCGTATGTATGTGATATAAGCAGACACACCTGCCAGAAGAAGATAAAGAAATCCGGTGCCGGTTGGTCCGTTCAGGTACGTGATCTGTCCCAGAAATGGAACCGCAAAGAACGTGGTCAGCCCTCCGATGAAGAGACAGAGCGATCCCACATATCCTGCAAGCATGGTGACAGCTTCCAGTGCCGATCCTGCTGCCTCTCCGAGACTCACATCATCTGCCATGGTTTGGTACTCTGAAATTAGGTGACGAGATATATCAATCTGCATGAGTCAGACCAATACTATATGTCTGCCAGGGCGTAACCTTGGATCAGGTTATGCAGTCCATTTATGTTCTCGGCCATCGACAGCCTGATACCGATAGTATCGCCAGTGCTATTGCGTATGCGAATCTGCTTACAATGGTCAGAGAAGGATCATATATAGCAGGCCGCTGCGGTGAGATCAATGCAGAGACACAGTATGTCCTGAATGAATCCAGTCTCCCTGCACCGGTTCTTGTCGAGAGTGTTGAGCCTGTAGTTGGAGACATTCCCTTCCTCTATCCCCAGCGTGCACCTGATGGCATGGCTGCTATTGATGTGGCAGCATTGATGGATGAGCATGATGTCAGGAACATCCCGATTGTTGACTCCGATGAGCATCTTCTTGGCCTGGTGAGTGAGCACGGTCTTGCTCGTGCATATGTCTCTCCCCATGCAAGCCAGCCACTCCGCGTAGGTCCTATCAGTACTGAAACACTAGCCCGTATCCTTCAGGCCGATATTATACATAGTGCCCATACGAGCCTTGATGGACAGGTTGCTATCGTGATCGATGCCCTCCACGTCTCTCTTTCCCGCCTGGGCTCTGAAGATGTTGCCATCGTCGGTGATAATGAACCAGCCCAACTTGCATTGGTCTCAGCAGGAATTGGGGCGATGATCATCGCTGAAGGTGCTCCTGTCGGTGAACGCCTGCATGATGCGGCCAAGTCACGCCAGGTCACCCTCCTTAAGACTGATCTTGATGCCTTCAGTGTTGGGAGAATGATTCACCTATCCCATCCGGCAACTGCCATCATGGGGACAGATGTAGAGATCGTCCATATGGATGACTCACTCTCGGCAGCTACCCGGGTTGTTACCAATTCACCGTACAGGACTGCATGTGTGGTTGACGAGGATAATCGCCTGCTTGGCATGATCTCGCGGAACTCCTTTGTTGAAGAGATCCATAAATCAGTCATATTGGTTGATCACAACGAATTTGCACAGGCTGCTGAGGGCATAGAGGAGGCAGAAGTTCTTGAGATCATCGATCATCACAGACTTGGAACCATCTCTACATTACGTCCGATTCAGTTCAGAAATGAACCGGTGGGATCTACATCCACGATCATCACTCTCCGGTACATCGAGGAGGGTGTTACTCCCACAAAGGAGATCGCCACATTGCTACTCGCAGGGATTCTTTCAGATACACTCGTGCTGAAGATGTCAACCACGACTGCCCGTGACCGCGAGGCGGTTGAATATCTTTCCCGGCTTGCAGCTCGTGATCCGCTTGAATTTGGAAGCACACTCATTCAGAAAGGGATGGATCTTGATCAGGTTCCTCTTGAAGAACTTCTGACCAGGGATGTGAAAGAGTATACTCTCTATGAAAAAACAGTTATTATCGGGCAGGTTATGACCGCGTCTGATCAATATCATACTTCTCACGACAGTGAGATCAGAGATGCCCTCACAATACTGAAACAGAAGGCTGGTGCTGATCTCTTTATTGTTCTCTTCACCGATGTGATCGGTCAGATCAGTTATCTGTACGGAGTAGGTGATGTGGGAGTTCTCGAACGAATAGGGTATGATCATCAGCCTGTTGAACTTCCAGGTGTTATGTCACGAAAGAAGGATTTTTTCCCTGTGTTTGGTCAGAAACTCAGGAATGCTATCTGACCTAACCCCTATTTTTCTTCAGCTATTTCAGGCCCTATTTTCTTTGTAATCGCGTGCAGCTCTGACTAATCCAGTGGTCATCACATCGGAAAAGTATGCATGGGTATATGAGCCCATACAATTTTCAACATAGATACCATCGCGGCCATCGATAATTCCTGTCCCCCGGGAAAGGGTTATTGCAAATCTAGCATCCTTATCTGGGACAAGCCTGGAATAATGGAATTCATGTCCTCTGACTGGCGTTCCTGCAGGTACAACCGCTGGTCCCCCAATTGATTTGCCAATGGTATACCCGAGGGCCTGGAATCGTTTCTCCATGAATGCTTCAACCGGAAGAACTCCAGCCCATCGTGCTGATCCTGAATCAGTATCAATCCCCCTGCCAAGGTACATGAGCCCGCCACATTCAGCATATATCGGCAATCCATCTTCTGAAGCAGCGTGGATCTGATTCCTGCATGGTCCTGATTCAAGGGCATGAGCATGTAGTTCAGGATATCCACCGCCAAGATAGATCAGATCTGCTTCAGGGAGATCATCACTCATCGGGCTGAAGAAGATCAATTCAGCCCCGAACCTTTTCAGTCTGTCCAGATTATCCTGGTAGTAAAAACAAAATGCAGGATCGCTGGCAATCGCGATCCGGACAGATCCGGTATTTTCACTCCCTTTGTCTTCAACTTTTAATAATGATGGAGCTGTTCCCGCGATGGTAATTAGTCGAGAAACATCTGCATGCTCCTCTAACATGCTCGCTAATCCTTCCGGTACCCGGAGTTCCTCACCCATCACAAGCCCGAGATGCCTGCTTCCGATCTCAAGGTCCTTAGTAACCGGAATAAATCCCAGTTGTTCAACACTTTTTCCTGCCTGAAGGATGGTCCTGTGTCGGTCACTTCCGACCATATTCAGGATAACACCGGAGACGCTAACATCAGGATCATGTCTGCCGAATCCTTCCGCGATGGCGTGCACACTTCCAGACATTCCCTTTACTGGTATGACCAGGATAACCGGAGCATGGAGGAGACGGGCTATATGGGCTGTGCTCCCTTCCGTAGTTCCATCCAGCCCGTCAAACATCCCCATCACCCCTTCGATGACTGCGATATCTGCTCCCTTGCAGGCGTTGATGAATGTCTCCCTGACTATCTGCTCTCCCATCATTACAGGATCGAGATTTCGTGATACGCGTCCACAGATTCTGGTATGATGGCTGGGATCAATAAAATCAGGACCAACCTTGAACGGCTGAACAACAAATCCGCGTTTGACGAGAGCAGCCATCAGTCCCCGTGATACCGTGGTTTTTCCACAGTTACTATGGATTCCTGCTATAACGATCCTGGGAATTGATACTGTTTCGACTTCTTCATTCATCGGCATCAGAAGAAGTCGGAAAGGGTGGTCCGTGTTGGATCCATATCAGCCCAGGTCCACCCAATCGGCTCCAGGATTCGAGAGATCGGTTGCTTGATAGTCTTGTCAAGCATCAGTTCCCGATCAACCACAAATTCAGGTGGGACCTGGTCTCCGTACTCAAAGCAGACAACATCGGTTTTAGGATATTTGCCAGTAACAGCCTTGATATAGAGACGCTTCGGTTTACTTCCTTTACCGAAGTTCATTCCAAGGTTATCATTCGCGTACTTGGCTCCACGGATCTGGGCATCAGCGATATCATAATCTGCCAGTCCTTTCCCGATCCCTCCTGGAATTCCTATCTCATCTAACGGGTACTCACCAGCCCGATATTTTTTGATGACAGCTCCCAGGTATTGTTTGATCTCGGGAAGTTCTGCACCTTTCAGGATCCGGTTCATCATCTCTTTCATCACTTCTCTTGTAAGGAGGGGAGAGTCTGATCGCTTCGCCTCAAATCCGACCATGTCGATCTCATCCACATCCTTTCCTTCTTTCCAGATGAGATTTCCTGCGTACCGCTTCTTCTTTCCTCCCTGGAAGAACCTGCGGTATACCTTCTCGAACTTGATTGAGAAGAAGTGATGATCGGCGTGAAGGGTAGTTTTGGCAAACTTGTCATAACTTCCGTTTAGTTCTTTCTCGATCTCTCTGGCGATACTGATTGTCTGTTCCAGATCCCCGGCTGGTAACTGGACCATGCAGGAGTCAGTGTCTCCATAGATGACTGAGTACCCTTTACTCTCAATGATCGATCTGGTATGTTCGATAATTGCTCTGCCAACTGATGTGACTGCAGCTCCGATCTCCCTGTCATACAGTCTGAACCGGGAGTATCCACTCACCCCGTAGTAGGTGTTCATGATCACCTTGATCACATTCTGCTGCATGTCGTAGAGATGATAATCCTGAGAGCCGAATTCGTACAAATTCCTGGTGTTCTTCTTCTCATCACGTTCTTTGAGCAGTTCACTGATGATACTTCTTGTCAGTCCGTCAGGCTGTGCTTTGAACCGAATTCCGTTAGGAGCGATAAGTTCTCCATTTGGATCCTTTGTCTCCGGGGAAGCGTTGATGGTCATCATTGCCATTGGGTACAGCGATTTGAGATCAAGGACCACGACATTCTCTTTCAGGCCGTGGCTTGGATCAAAAACAGTCGCACCTTCGAACTCATCCCCGGCTGCGTATCCTTTTGAAGGAAGGACAAACTTACCAAAAGCCTTACGCAGGATGTAAATATCTATGACATTCGATGAGTTCAGGGTACGGTCGAGCGGACAACCGACATACCTGGAGATCTCCTTATAGAACTCTATGATACTGTTTTTCCTGTTGATCTTGACACAGAGTTCCACATCCTTGTAGTTGTATTCAATGAGCTGGGCAGGGCTCTCTTTCCAGAATGCTGTTGTCATTCCTGGCGAGTAGTGGAACGCCTTCACATCACCGACTTCCCGCTCACCAACTGCATCCAGTCGGTATGAATCAAGTTTTGAACTCTGCATCTTTTTATACGCTGCAAGAAGATCAAACTCAATCCTTCCCCTTATGGTACTGCGTTCAGATGGGCCTTTGAGCCGTGCTAGTGTATCAGTTGGGAGGTTGAGTTTTTTGATCCGTCCAAGAATGAAAGGAAGATCGAAATCGATGAAGTTCCATCCGGTCAGAAGATCCGGATTTTTTTCATTAATATATGATGCAAACCCGGTGAGCAGTTCCTTCTCGGTAGCATATATCAATACTTCATGGCAGGACCTGTTGAAACAGCCGCTCTCCAGTGGACCTGAAGAGTGAACGAGTTCTGGGGTTATTGTGAGGGACGGGTTCTGAAGGATGAATGTTTTGTATGCGTCATCAAAAGAGTCCCATGCAGTGATGCATATGATTGCATCACGTTCAGGGTCAGGAAGTCCACCTTTGTCATCCTGACATTCGATATCAAGTATACAGCTCCGGGTTGGTGCTTTCACATCGTTGGGGATCACCTGCTCGTATGGAACCTGGTACTGATCCCTGGGAATTTTTACTCCTGCGGTTATTCCCCGGTCAATCATGAAACGGGTGGCGAACGGAATGTCTGCTTCAAAGTGAGTATAATCCGTTCGCACATCCCTGACATCTGTGGGACGCTGGGTGTACATCCGCCGAACTTCCTCCCGGTGGATTGACCAGTATGGTGTTTCCTCTACGTTGATGACCTGAATGGGGAGTGGTACTTTCGAGAGCTGATCAGCCTTGACATAGAGATATGGTCTGAATCCAGTGATCATGATCTCATGTGCATTTCCATCGGTCTCTCTTCCGTAGAGATGGATAACCGGACCGTCAGGTCCGTTTGAGTATTCTACCTGATTGACCCCGAGTAATATTTCGTTGCCTTCATTTGGCCTT
>CAZVAS010000009.1:30415-33081 GCA_964625165.1 uncultured Methanospirillum sp.
ATTCGCATCTGAAAGGATTATCCTGACAAGTTCTGATATGTGCCATGCCGGACCAAATTCGGTTGCTCCCTTTCCTTTAATGATCTCCATACTGGATCCCCTGAGAGTATTGAGAATTTCTTCACGTTCTGTTTCAGACATGGAAGTTTTCAGTCTGCTGAAGATCGGAACCTGATGCTCTCCATGTTCTCCAAGTACAAAGCCGGGTCCTGAAATCCCTTGTTTGCTGAGTACATAAGAGAATCGGGCAGTATCTAACTGACCACCAAATCCAATAATTCGGTTTTTTGGAATTCGGGTAAGGGTATGAAGATGCCAGGTGATGATATCCATCGGGTTGGTAACCACGATTAGAATCCCTGAAAAATCCTTTAGATATCGTGCACAACTCTCGGCTGCAGGGAGGTTGGTATGTAGAAGGTCTGCCCGTGTTTTGACAGAAGGATTTCGTGGCAGTCCTGCCGTGCATATGACAACATCGCATGCATGCATCTCTTCAGGGTCTGTAGAGATCTCGATCTCTCTTCCTGTATGAAGAATGTCAAGCCTCTGTGCCTCCTGGAGGTCGTGATTCTTGTCAACTATCACCAGCCGGCTGAGCAGGCCACGGGCGTTGAGGAGGTTAGCCACTCCTCCTCCAATCGTTCCTGCTCCGAAAATGGCGAGGCTTGTCATGCCATACTCATACGTATGGCGAATACATAACTACCATCATATCGATCTCTCTGATGATGATTCGACTTCAGAGCGGTCCGGTTGAGGTTGGGGGGGTTGCCCTGCGTAATCATCTCATCCTAGCCGCTGGTGTACTTGGTACTTGTGGCTCATCACTTGCGCGTATGCTCCGTGAGGGAGCGGGTGCAGTGGTCTCCAAGTCCATCGGTCCAGAGCCACGCTTCGGCCATGCAGGTCCATGTCTTGTTGTTCTTGAGGATGGTGTTCTTAATGCAATGGGGCTTCCTAACCCGTCACGAGAGTTTATAGGCGAACTGGAACCCCTGAAGAACGAGCCTGTTATTGTAAGTATATTTGGAGGGAACCCGGATGAGTTCGGCGAAGTTGCATCATGGTTTGCTGACTCTGCTGTTGCTTTTGAACTGAATGTCAGTTGTCCCCATGCCTCCGGTTACGGTGCACAGATTGGTACCAATCCGGATCTGGTGAAGGCATGCACTGCTGCAGTTGCGAGGTTTCACAAACCAGTCTGGGTAAAACTCACTCCTAATGTAACAGATATCACCTCGATTGGAAAAGCAGCAGAAGATGGGGGGGCTGATGCTATCGTGGCAATAAATACTGTCAAGGCAATGCGAATCTCAAAAGAAGTCAGACGCCCGGTACTTGGCAACCGGTTTGGCGGCCTCTCCGGGAGAGCAATATTCCCCATCGCTATCAGGTGTGTATATGAATTGTACGAGTCATGTACGATCCCGGTGATTGGGTGTGGAGGCATATCATCATCAGAGGATGTCATTGAGATGATGATGGCTGGTGCATCTGCGGTAGAGATAGGTTCTGCATTACGGGGAAATCCCGGGCTATTTAGAGAAATTTCTACAAATCTGTATCGTGAAGATGGAACATCTCCGGATGAGATCGTGGGGTGTGCACATGAGTGATAACCTTCCGCTCATGACACCGGTTACCAGGGTTATTCAGGAGACACCATCTGTAAAAACCATCTTTTTTGAAATGAAATTCGATTCAAGGCCAGGACAGTTTGTGATGGTCTGGATTCCGGGGGTTGATGAGATACCGATGGCACTCTCTGCATCTGATGCTATTACGGTGCAGGAGGTAGGTGATGCAACCCGGGCACTTGGTATGGTAAAGCCCGGTGATATGATTGGAATACGCGGACCATTTGGAAATGGATTCTCACCAGAGGGTAAGATTCTGGCTATTGCGGGAGGATTGGGTGCTGCCCCCCTCTTGCCTCTGGCCAAACAACATCCGGGATTGACTTTTCTACTCGGTGCAAGATCTGCTTCTGATCTGCTATATATCAATATTTTATCCACCTGCTCGGACCTTATGATCTCTACCGATGACGGATCTGCAGGGTATCACGGGTATGTGGCAGGGCTTTTGCGCGAGATGGATCTCTCTATATTTGATTCAATCTGTGTCTGTGGTCCCGAACTTATGATGAAGTCGGTTCTTGAGGTGCTTGACATGAAAGAAATCTCACAAAAAGGACAATTCAGTCTCCACCGGTACATGAAATGCGGTGTGGGGTTGTGTGGCTCGTGTTGTATGGATCCTGAGGGATTGTGCGTCTGTAGAGACGGGCCGGTATTCAAGGGGAATATTCTTCTCCAGAGTGAACTGGGAAAGTACCATCGAGATGCCAGTGGGAGAAGATGTTAGTTTTCTGAACTATCAGGGTGCGTGAATAATTCTTCTCTTTTCAACCCTTGATGATTTTTTTCTAATAATTACCAAATTGTTTAAATAATATCTCTTTTCTAAGAATTCATCCGTATCCTTAGTTATTTCGATGCTTTCGAATGAGAAACCTTATACGCTCTTTGATACAACAAAAGTACGTAATCCACGATGTGGGATATGGCAGAATCTACACTGCGCTGACACGCTATGTATGCTGGTACTCCTAACATCAACACACTGTCATGTTCTGCATCGTGGTCTTTTTTCTTTGAGTT
>CAZVAS010000010.1:0-6902 GCA_964625165.1 uncultured Methanospirillum sp.
CTCCATTATACCCGAAGGATGTGGAAAGACCAGATTCAGGACTGCAGACTCTCAACTATTGAACGAGGGTTTCTTGGTGTAGAGCGTGAACACGATCTGCCCGGGATGCTGGTCCCGGAGTGGTATCTAAAGTACCGCGATACCGGGAACTGTGGCCCGCTCGTACCCATCGTCAGACATAATGAACAGGATATAGCCAGTCTTCCCCTTCTCCTCAATCTGCTCAGGAGCAAAGCACGTGAGTGTTGCTGACTTTCTCGATCTCATAGCAGAAAACCCACGTTTTTCACGCTACATAGCACACATCAGGATCATTCCCGGGCATGATCCTGTCTTCGGAGAATTGAAGGACCCGCTACCCGGACCTGTAGAAAAATACCTGGCGGATGTCGGAATAAAACTCTATACTCACCAGGCAAAAGCCATTGATGCAGTCAGTTCAGGGCAGGATACCATCCTTTGTACACCTACAGCATCTGGAAAGACTCTTGCTTTTATGCTTCCCTTTTGCCGCATGAAGATCGACGATCCATCAGCGACAGCACTTGCCATATACCCTGCAAAAGCACTTACCAGGGATCAACTCGCAAATGCAAAGGCAATAAGCGAGGCAACCGGAATACCACTAAATCCTGCAATCTACGACGGCGACACACCCCGCCATGACCGGCCTGCCATCAGGAGTAAGGCAGGTCTCGTGCTTACCAATCCGCATGAAATTCACCATATCCTGCCCTGGCATCACCAGTGGTCAGTCTTCTTCTCACATCTGAAATACATCATCATTGATGAGGCACACCAGTACCGCGGAATCTTTGGTAGCCACATGGCACTCCTCATCAGAAGACTGCTCAGGATCTGTGCACATTACGGTTCGCATCCGACCTTCTTCCTCTCCTCTGCAACCCTCGCAAATCCTCATGAGTTTGCAAAGGAACTGACTGGACGTGATTTTCAGGTTATCGACGAATCAGGGGCGCCTGCAGGGGCACGGTACTTTATACTCTATAATCCGTACACCGGAGGATTTGCCGAAAAATCGGTCTACACCGAGAGTGCGACTCTGCTCGCATCGTTGGTAGAGACCGGGCTCCAGACCCTCTGTTTCACCGGTTCACGGAAGATGACAGAAGTAGTGACCACCTG
The DNA here is from genome assembly GCA_964625165.1 of uncultured Methanospirillum sp. Taxonomy (GTDB): domain Archaea; phylum Halobacteriota; class Methanomicrobia; order Methanomicrobiales; family Methanospirillaceae; genus Methanospirillum. Next base: position 1,147 of record CAZVAS010000010.1, read on the forward strand.
GGCAAGAGAACGATTGGGTGAGGGTGGACCGGATAAGACCGTAAAAATTGCTTCTTATCGCGCCGGTTATCTTCCTGAAGAGCGGAGAAACCTAGAACATCAACTAAAGAGCGGAGAGTTGAAAGGGCTCGTTTCAACCAATGCCCTGGAACTTGGAATCGATATCGGATCCCTTGATGCGGTGGTAATGACGGGGTATCCCGGGACCATGATGTCGACATGGCAACAGACAGGAAGGGCAGGACGAGGGGCGGGCCCGTCACTTGCAATACTTGTCAGCTTTCAGAACCCCCTTGATCAGTACTTTATGGATCATCCTGACGAGTTCTTCGGCTCGTCACATGAACATGCAATCATCACAACAAAAAATCCATACATTCTCTCCGGACAACTCCTCTGTGCTGCTGCAGAGCTCCCCCTAAGTCCTGTCAATGACCTGAAGTGGTTTGGAGGCGGTATGGAGAGTCACCTCGATGCCCTCACTGGTGCAGGACTGCTGACAAAAACCAACCGTGGCTTTGTGTACTCAGGGCGAAAACGTGCGGTTGAACTGGTGTCTCTCTCCGGCACGGGAGAGACCTGGACGATAGAAGAGAGAGGAAGAGTGCTTGAGACAGTCGATCTCGGCCAGGCCTGCAGAGAGGCCCATCCGGGGGCGGTCATCATGCATCAGGGTGAGAAATACCTGGTTAGCAGATGGGATCATGAGCATCACCGAATCCTTGCAGATGCAGCAGATGTCGAGTATTACACAAGGCCAAACCAGCAGACTACCGTAACGATCGTAAAAGATTCTGTGTCGAAACAGATTCCAGGTGCACTGCTCCACCTCGGAGAGGTTGAAGTGTCAGAGACATATAGCGGGTATCGCAAGATCATCAGGCAGACCACAATCGGATCAGAACCACTTACTCTTCCACCGATAACATTCACGACCACGGCGTTATGGATGGTTATCGATCAAGAGATCATAACAAAAATCAGTAACGAAACCTGTGACATCCCCGGGACCCTTCACGGTGCAGAACATGCCCTGATTGCCATGACCCCGTTCTTTGTTCTCTGTGACCGATGGGATCTCGGAGGTCTCTCAACCGCAATAGATCACCAGACCGGATCAGCAACGATATACATCTATGATGGATATGAAGGCGGGGTGGGACTTGCGGAACGTGCATTCGAACTTTTCGGAGACATATCCAGGATTGCTTCGAATCTAGTCTCTGAATGCAGATGTGCATCAGGATGTCCGGCTTGCATCCATTCACCAAAGTGTGGCAATGATAACCAGCCGCTCGACAAAGCTGGGACGATCATGCTACTTAAAAAACTGGCAGGAGTGTGAAGATGCAGAAATCTCAAAACGGAAGAAGAGTTATTTCTTTTCAGGTTGCCCCTGACAGGCTGCAACCCTCTGTTTATAGTGTTCAGTAATTTTATTGATGTGGGCGATCTTATCCATTTCAGGACCGTAAAGGGCATATCCCCGTTTATCAACGCTGACAATCCGGTATGCTTTTCTGAGAACATCAGGAACTTTTGCTGATGGAATCCGGTTCATGTTCATGAAGTTCTCTATCTGTACCTGGAAGTGTTTCTGAAGAAGAGCACGCATCTCAGTGATCATCGCCTTGAACTCCCTGATATCTTCCATATTCCAGGAGCGAATCTTCACCTCAAGCTTTTCGATATAATCAATAACCTCCTTACTGTTATCGATGTGCTCGTCAACTGCCTGTGAGAGGGCCTGCTCTGCCATATCAGCGCTGTTTATTGTATCATAATCCACGGATGCCACCTCCGAAGCAGAGAATTAGTATTATCTTTCTCATTCACGATACATCAAGATTGTTAATTGCTGGGAATCAGGAAGGGGAGAAAAGATGATGAGTTGAACAGGTTTCAGATCCTTTCTGATGATCAGAAAAAAAATTAAAGATCTGATAATTCCATCATTTTTTCCACAGGATTATATACCCGGTCTGCTGACGAGAATACTGATGGATTCTGATACCCTTGAGCAGTTGGTTGATATTCCGTATCCACAGCATCCTCATTGTGCAACGGTTCTGGTCCTTGATACCTCGGCTTCAATGAAAGGGGCAAAGATTGCTGAACTGAATGAAGGCCTAAAAATACTGGCAGATGAACTAATTCAGGATGATCTGGCCGCAAAACGGATCGATCTAGCTATCATCTCCTTTGGGAGAACTGTTGAAGTTATACAACAGTTCACCGGAATAAGCCAGTTCGAACCCCCTGAACTTGAAGCAGGCGGGTACACACCGATGGGAGCTGCAATACTTGAGGCTGCTTCACTCATCGAGAAACGCAAGTCTGAATACCGGGAGACCGGAGTTGACTATTACCGTCCCTGGATCTTCCTGGTCACTGACGGACAGCCCACAGACATGTCCCGGGGTAATGCAAGATGGCAGGAGGTGATTCAGGTGATCCATGGGGGTGAGGCTGACCGGAAATTCCTCTTCTGGGCACTTGGCGTGGATCAGGCTAATATGACAGTCCTTCGTGAACTTTCTCCCCCGAACCGGACACCACTCCAGCTCAAAGAAGCACAGTGGTCAGACATGTTTCTCTGGCTTTCCAGAAGTCTTGCAAAAATTTCAGACTCACGTATTGGGGAGCAGATCAGTCTTGAAAACCCTACAGGCCCTGACGGGTGGGGTGTTGTCCCCCTCTGATCTTCAGATGTCAACACTAAAACGGAACCTGAATCCCCGGACCGTAATATGAGTATCAGGATATTTGGAGATTCAGTCAGGGGAAACAGGCACATTCAGTCAGGCCAGCCATGCCAGGATGCGTATGCGGCTTTGTGTTCTGGGAGCATCTGGGGAGTTGCAGTAGCTGACGGACTTGGAAGCGCTGTGCATGCCGATGCAGGAGCACGAATTGCGGTGGATACTGCATCTCGTGCAACGGTCGCTGATCATGAGTCACCCGATCTTCAGCCTGAAGAGCGGATAAGACAGGCATTTCTCAAAGCCCGGGAGGCTGTGCGTACGGAGGCAGAAAAGCAGGGGATGGCTCCGGCTGATTTTGCATCAACACTGATCGTTGCCTGCTACTCTGATGGAAAGATAACAATCGGGCATATTGGAGATGGGATTGCTGTGGGTATCAGGGAGGGGAGTGCAATTCTCCTGTCACCACCAGGTGAGAGTGAGTATGCAAACGAGACGGCCAGCCTTATGCAGTCAGACTGGGAGAGACAACTCCGCATTTCTCCTACAGTAGAGGTAGATCATGCAGTCATTGTAACTGACGGATGTCAGGGAGCAGTTGCAGTAAAACGGGATGGTGGTTATCAGCCACATGAGCCGTTCATTCTTCCTTTACTCTCATTCATTGAAAAGAAAGTTCAAACTGGACAAGATCCTGAACCTGATATCGCCGCATTGCTCTCTTCCAGAAAAATGCAGGATCTTTCAGGTGATGACAAGACCCTGGTGATTCTGTTCAGAGAACAAGTACCTCAAAGAGATTAGTGAAGGATTATCAATGGCTGCACTCTTTACCGGTAACCGCCCACCACGGCTGCAGGTTGATCGCAATCTGATACCGGTTCAGGGTGGAGCCAGTGTAAAGACTGAGATCCTCACGATCATGAACGAAGGGGGAGGCATTCTCAAGGGAACTGCTATTTCAGATGTGAAATGGATCAGAATCCCGAATCCACGTATTGAGACACCTTTTATTGTTCCTTTCAGAATCGAGATCACACCTGAATGCTCTTCTGCTCTTAGCCCGAAAAAAGGGGCAGTAACCATCATCACCAACGGGGGAACAGCAAAGGTAAGCGTTGAATACACTGCTCATCCTGCGACAAAACCAGGTATTGCATTGGATGAACGCCAGTTTCAGTTCTGTAACCTCCGTAAAGGGGAGGACTTCTCTTTTGATCTCATGGTCCGTAACACGGGAAGCGGACTTCTGAGTGGCACTGTTGAGTCAGAGTCAGACTGGATAGAAGTCAAAACCAGAACACTCTGGACTCAGAACGTGCAGGCAGTTCAGGCCATAATTAAAACTGCCAAGGCGCCCGGTGTGCGGCAGCCAACCGGGAGAATCAGGATAAAAAGTACAGGGGGAGAACTGGTTGTCCCCATCTCCATCAATTTCAGGAGCGGTAACGGCCCGGTTTTGAAACTCTCACCATCCCGGATCAGGTGTGTATGGGATAAAAGAGGTATCATAGAAGAGACACTCACAATCCAGAACGAAGGTACGGGAATTTTGAGGGGGACAATTCCTGCGCCAGTGCCCTGGATTAAGATCCTGCCATCAATCTTCCCTGTTGAAAAAAGTACAAAGATTCTTTTTAAAATTGATACCCGGATGCTCGAACCAGATCGGAGTATGAGCGTACCGGTCCAGATCATAACCAACGCGGGTGTGCAGATCCTTACCCTCGAAGTTGTACCGGGAAGACGCACACCGGTGCAGATCAGAAAAACCCGGGCATCTGTAAGGCAGCAACCACGAACCAGGCTCACAGCCTATGAACCGGACGGGAGGGTGTGTACCCTGATCTCAACAGGGAAATCAGGAGGCGAGGGTGAGATCTACTTCCTGGCTGGTGATGATTCCAGGTGTGCCAAGATCTTTCATCCACATCGAAGAACCCAGGAGATAGAAGAGAAGATCCGCACAATGGTTGCCTCGCCTCCTGACAGTAAGTTGCTGCAATTCCTTACCTGGCCACTCAAACCTCTTACCGATCTACCCAGGGGAGGAAGGATCATCGGATACATTATGCGTCGTATCCCGGAGGAGTTCAGATCTGTACACCTCTGGTATGATGAGCCCCAGGAGACAGGAAGAAGAAACCCGCATGGTCGTATCACAGCATCCCTTCAGCTTGCCAGGCTTGTAGCAGGTGTTCACAAGGCTGGGCACGTCATAGGAGATCTGCGGGAGAATAATCTGCTGATTAATGACCGCGGTGAACTCGTTCTCATTGATACAGACTCATTTCAGATCAGTGACAAAAAACGCGGACGAATATTCTGGAGCAGGGTTGGAACCGGCGAATATCTGCCTCCTGAACATCTGGATGGTTCGTTTGCTGAGTCAGGGTGTGATCGCAGGTACGGTGATCACTTTGCATTGGCAGTTCTCATCTTCAGGTTTATGATGGACGGTGTGCACCCATTCCAGGCAAAAGGTCCGCTTGTCAGGGATGCACCGGCAACAACCGATAAAATACTACTTGGATACTTTGCTTTTGAGAGCAGGATGAATGGGATCTCACCACCAGATTATGCACCCCCGTACTCATCCATTCCATCCCATGTCCGGACACTCTTCAAGGAGACTTTTGTATCAGGACTCCGCACCCCACATATCAGGCCTGGTGCTGCAAGATGGGAAAACGTGCTCTCTTCACTCATTCTCCAGGACAAAAAAAGCCTGCAAAAAACAACAGAACAGAGTTCAATTGATAAGCAAGGACCAGATAGGATTGAACTGGACAGTTGGAGTGACAAGGACACGCTGGAGACCAACAAAGAAGGAATACTATTTCGGACTGGAACTGGTATCATCACCTCGTCCGGGCAAGACAAACAGGTCTTTCTGCTTAACAAAGATATCAGAATGCCAGATTCAGAGGTGCAACGTGTCCAGGGAATTCCCCGGTCACTGGTGCTTCCACTTCAGGTTGTATGCAAGGATAACATTCCTGTGGGGTGGACAATCCCAGCTATCGATCCTGCGAGATATTATCCCTGGCA
>CAZVAS010000010.1:7002-12273 GCA_964625165.1 uncultured Methanospirillum sp.
TTCAGAATGCTGATGGACGGGTACCATCCATTCCATGCAATCGGAACCAGAACAACTGGATCAGGATCAAATGAACGGCGGATGGAATCAGGGCTCTATCCATGGACATGCGAAGACCCTACCCTTCGACCCCCATCTGGAGCACCATCTATCAGGACGCTGCCAAAACCTCTCGTAGATCTCTTTGAAGAAGAGTTTAAAGATCAGAGGGGAGAAGCAGCGGATCATACCAGATTGGAAACCTGGTTTGAGATGTTTGATCAGGTGTACCAGAAATTGATCTGTTGTTCTATAGATCCCGATCACTGGTACCTATCAGGTTCAGAGGGATGCCCATGGTGTAATCAGAAGCTCACTACAGCAGAAATCGTGCGTATAAAAGCCCCGCAGGCGAGGGAATTTTCTTTCGTTCTCCTCCTCATGACTCCAAAAGTAGCTGGGCTGTTGCAGGAGCGAAACAAACGCAGGCGGACCAAGAACTCCATACGAGCAGAATCATCACGCTGGGCAACAATTCCACTCCCTTCTGAACGCATAATCTACACCCAGTTTCCCAGACAGCAGGGCAGACCCACCTTAAGTTCAGGAGAGGGGCAGCAGTACCAGCCAGTCTGGCACACCAGATCATGCATCGAATGTATCCATCCACCAGATAAGTCAAAAGGCGATCAGGAAAACACACGCCTGATTCCATTAGGTTATATTTCGGAAAAAAGCACTCCGCAGACCCCAGGTATGGATGAGATCACCCTTATCGATGAGATGATGTGGGTCAGCACAATGGACAGACTCAGGGGAGAAGAGATCGGTCAGATCGGGAAAAAACGCAGGGTCAAAAGCCACGACCGAATATCCCGAAAGAGACCGGTAGAGATCATGCTCTTTCCCATAGATATTCCTTACCCCGAAAACACAAGCGGGGACCCTGTGTTATCAGAGGAGGATCTCCCAAATCATGGAGAACAGTCACACAAAAGAAGGAAACGGTTGAGGATCAGGGCAAGGCTTCAGACGCTTCTCAGGGATTTTATTGGGGGAGCCGAATCAGATCAACCCTCATGTGAGCCAGATGAGTCCGGTTCAATACATGTACCTGGGTCTGAAGAGGCTCAGCAGGCCAAATACCAGAAGGTAACAGCCAAGGAAGAAGACCATGATCTGCATTCCCTGAACCGGTGAGACGAGCAGGAACAGACCGACAATCACCGTCAGGGTTCCCCCGAGAAGGGCGAGGACATAATACAGTTTATCTGCCGATAACCGGGAGGCGAACACAAGCTGACCGGCACCAAGGAAGAACATCCAGACACCGAGAAATATACCCAGCACTGACACGGCAAGATCGGGAGATACTAATGCTGCTATGCCAAGGCAAAGTCCAAGTATCCCGAGAAGGATCAGAGGAAGCCCGAAACCGGCACCCCGCAGCATCACTCCGGTAATGATCATACCGATTGAGATCACCAGCACAACAGCGGAAAGGACCACCCCGATGAGACTGGTGACAAACGGTGCAAAGAGAAGAATGATGATACCGATGATCAGGGCAACCAGACCGGATGAACGTTGATTCTGTGGTGATGAGATCCAGACAAACTCCATGGACTGATATTTACTCAATCGCTATTTCTGCATAACGATACAGAACGAATAACCGAATCAGATCAAAAAATTTTAAGAAAAACGAGTGCATCGACCGGGACTCGAACCCGGGTTTAGGCGTTGGCAACGCCTAGTGATGACCACTACACTATCGATGCGTAAGTGCTCTACAAGGTGGCACTTATCACCATATATAATTTTTGAAATGAGTCCGTAGAGGAGTACCACCATCATTCAGGAACATAACACGCGCCCATAATGGTAACCAGGAGATCAGTTGATAAAATTTTTAAATATCGGAGGATTTGTCAATAAATCCGGGTAAATTTTAGACAGATTCATATTTTTCATCTCCCAATTTCTTACAATGATACCCCTCATGGTTGACTGTTCTCACAAACCGGTGACCATCTTCGGAGGGGGAGAAGTGGGAGAACGCAAGGCCAGGTACTTTGCCGGTGAAGCTGATGTTACGGTCTACAGCCGAACGTTCACCCCTGCATTCGAGTCACTCCCGGTGAGACAGATCAGGACCACAATACCAAGAATAGAGACCGAAATATCAGATCTTATCAAAGGCGCGTTCCTCGTCGTCGCGGCGACATCGGATCCTGATCTCAATCAGATTATTGCAGACAGATGCAGGGCCGATGGAGTGCTCTGTAACAATGCAACAGATCCACCGGCTGATGTCACACTCCCGGCAAAGTTCTCAGGCGAGAAGTTCACCATCGCAGTCAGTACTCTGGGCGGAAGTCCGGCGGTCTCCAGATTCATCCGCGAGCAGATAGAGGCTGCCTGGCCAGATCTCGATCTGATGATCGCTCTCGAAGAAGAACTCAGAAAGGACTTGAAGGTGCACCAGATCCCACAAGCCCGACGCAGAGAGATTCTGACTGCAGTTCTGCATGATACTGAAGCATGGAATAACTTAAAGAATGGAACAGATGACGCACTCACCCGGGTTAGGGAGAAGTACCTCGCATGAGACCAACCCTCTTCGCTCCCCTGACTATTGCCGGTATATCACACCACACCGCCTCGGTTCCAGAGATAGAAGAGTTCAGATTTCCTGATGAAGAGGAGTTTCTTACCACCGCACGGGAGTGGTTCAAAGGAGTATCACTCCTTCAGACGTGCAACCGCGTTGAAGTGATCGTCCATGGAGAGCCTGACATTCTGGCAGAGTTTCTCCAGAGCCGGGGAAGGACCAGGTTCAGACTTTACCAGGATCAGGAAGCACTCTCTCACCTGCTCGAACTTGCAGCCGGGATAGACTCGCTGATCATCGGAGAGGATCAGATCCTGGGCCAGCTCAGACGCTCTCTCACTCTCTCGGAAGAGCTCGGTGTTGCAAGTCCTATCCTGGCTCTCTGTATCAACAAGGCAATTCATGCCGGATCCGAAGCACGCAGGAGAACCGGGATCAATAATGGCGCAATATCCGTGGGATCCGCTGCAGTCCTCCTTGCCGAAGAACAACTGCATACACTCGACGGAAAACGAATTCTCATCCTCGGCAGCGGTGAGATGGGAGTGCTGGTTACCCAGGCACTTGCCGCAAAGAAACTCTCAGCAATCTATGTGGCAAACCGAACCCTTGACAGGGCCCGGGTACTTGCCCACAAGATCGAAGGGACTGCAGTGCCGATGGATGATCTCTACCGGTACCTTGCCCTTTCAGATGTGGTGATCTGCTGCACAGCTGCTCCTCACCCGGTGGTCCGTGCAAAGGATGTCAGGGAGGCGATGAAAGGGAGAACCTGGCCACTCGACGGTGAGGTTAAACCCATCATCATTGTGGACATTGCCCAGCCACGAGATGTGGAGGAGGAGGTTGGAATGATCGACGGGATCTGCCTCTTCACCATCGATGATCTCAGACAGGTGAATGACACAACGACCCAGCTCAGACAGGAAGCAGCAGTTCGGGCCAGGATCTTTCTTGAAGAGGAACTGGATCAGTTCATCAGGCTCTACAACAGGCGGGCAGCAGATGAGACGCTTGCAACCCTTCATACATGGGCTGAAACGGTCAGGGTCCGTGAACGCGACAGAGCATTTGCCCGTCTGCAGGGGTATGATGACCATGCCCGCGAGATCGCAGAGGATCTGAGCCGGGCTCTTACCAAAAAACTCCTGGCTGACGTGACCATGTCGATACGGTTCTGTGCTGAACGGGGCGAGATCGCACGTGCAGAAGAACTCGTCTCGGCAATTACCAGAGGAGAAGGACTATGTTCCCGCAAATCAGAATGAGACGACTCCGGAGGCGGCAGATTCGCCCGCTTCTGAATGAGACCCGCATCGCAAAGACAGATCTTATTGCTCCCCTTTTCTTTGATGAGACAGCAACAGTCCCGGTGGCAATTGACTCGATGCCGGGAGTGATGCGATATCCGCCTGCGATGGCCGGTGAAGTATGCAGGAATCTTGCATCTCTTGGGATCAGGGCAGTGCTCCTCTTCGGGATTCCAAAAGAGAAGGATGAGGACGCTTCAGGTGCCTTCGCACCAGACGGGGTTATCCAGCAGACGGTGAAAGCGATCAAGGCTGCAGTTCCTGATATGGTGATCATCACCGACCTCTGTGCATGCGAGTACACATCACACGGACATTGCGGGATCATCGGTGACTGCAGGGACGGAGTGGATCTGAAGAACGACGAGTCTCTCGCCCTGATGCAGAAGATCGCGGTCTCTCATGCCGGAGCCGGTGCTGATATCATCGCTCCTTCATGTATGCTTGACGGGATGGTTACCGCCCTCAGAACAGCACTTGATGAGAATGGATACGACGAGATCCCGATCATGTCCTACTCCACCAAGTTTTCAAGCAGCCTGTATGGTCCGTTCCGTGACGCGGCAGGATCCGGATACTCGTTCGGTGACAGGACCACATACCAGGAGCCGGTCGGAAACCGACGTGAAGCACTCAGGGAGTCTGAACTTGACGCAGCCGAAGGGGCTGATATCCTGATGGTCAAACCGGCAGGATGGTTCGGGGACATCATATCAGATGTGGCAACACTTGGTCTCCCAGTTGCAGCCTATCAGGTCTCTGGTGAATACTCAATGATCAAGGCTGCAGCCATGAATGGCTGGCTTGATGAGAAACGTGTCGTGATGGAGAGTCTCATCTCGCTCAGGCGTGCTGGGGCAGATCTGATAATCACTTACTTTGCTGAATCGGTATGCAGGTGGATCGATGAAGAGCAGTGAATACTACGATATTGCTAAACAGATAATTCCCGGCGGAGTTTCAAGTCCGGTAAGGGCTATACAGCCGTACCCGTTCTACACAACCTCAGGGCACGGCCCCCGGATTACAACCGCCGATGGTGTTGAATTGATCGACTGTTGTTGTGCATACGGCCCATTGATCCTCGGACATGCTCACCAGTCAGTCAGGGAGGCGATAACGAACCAGCTTGCTGACGGCTGGCTGTACGGGACACCTGCCCCAGCCGAGATAACACTCGCAAAGCAGGTGATCAATGATCATCCGGCCATGGATATGGTGCGGTTCGTCTCATCAGGATCAGAGGCAACCATGGCTGCACTCAGGCTTGCACGGGGATTCACCGGCAGGACTGATATCATCAAGATAGAAGGAGGGTTTCACGGCGCCCATGATGCGGTCCTCGTGCAGGCAGGTTCAGGATGCACT
>CAZVAS010000010.1:12373-26834 GCA_964625165.1 uncultured Methanospirillum sp.
GGGAAGATCCTGGGTGGTGGCCTTCCCATCGGTGCATTCGGAGGCAGGAAGGATATCATGAGCATGATAGCCCCTGCAGGGCCGGTATACCAGGCCGGGACCTTCTCAGGCAACCCGCTCTCACTCACGGCAGGGATCGCAACACTCTCCTGGATTCATGAGCATCAGGGAATGTATGCCGAGCTGGAGAAGAAGACTGCAGCAATAGAAGAGGCCTGCACCGGGAAGGGAGGATCATTTGTCAGACTTGGATCGATGTTCAAGTATTACTTCAGACCACAGCCTCCCAGAAATTACCGGGAGGCAAAAGAGGCTGACACATCTGCATTCAGGATCTTCTGGGAGAAGATGCTCAAAGCAGGTATCTTCCTCCCACCCTCACAGTTTGAGACCAACTTCATCTCGAATGCACATTCAGACCGCGAGATAGAGGCGATCAGCCAGGCATACAAGACATGCATCTGAAGATCGGAACACGCAGTTCCATGCTTGCACGGGCGCAGGCAGAGAAGGTTGCCGGGCTCCTGCAGGCTGAGGGGATGACGACAGAACTCGTCTTTATCTCTACCGCCGGCGATGAGCAGACCGGTGTACCACTCCATGAGATTGGCGGGCAGGGAGTGTTTGTCAGGGCTCTTGATGATGCCCTGAAGAGAGGTGAGATCGATCTCGCAGTTCACTCGATGAAAGACATCCCTGCAGAGCGGCCTGATGGAATCGTGACCGCAGCGATCCTGAAACGTGACTCTCCTGCTGATTATGTTGTGACTGAGAAGGAGCGTGATGCCATCAGAGTCATCGGTACCTCCAGTACCAGACGAACTGCCCAGCTCCAGCGTAACTGGTCAGAGATATCGATCAAACCGCTCAGGGGAAATGTTGACACACGTCTTGGAAAACTGAGGGGAGGAGAGTACGATGCGATCGTTCTTGCAGAGGCGGGACTCCAGCGACTCTCACTCACACTTCCCGGATTCAGACTTGATCCCACAGTTCATGTCCCGTCCACGAACCAGGGGACGATCGCAGTGGTGAGCAGGGATGAGCCCACAGTCACCGGGGCCCTTGAGTTTATCGATGATCAGGTCACCAAGACTGACACCATGATCGAACGAACAGTCATGGAGAAGATCGGCGGCGGCTGCTACACTCCGCTTGGGATCTATTGTAAAAACAAGTATCTTATCGCAGAGGTGCTCTCGCTTGAGGGTGATCGGGCCTTCAGGCTTGAACGAGCGATCAGTGATCAGGGGGAGGCGCAGGTGTTTGGTGATGAGGTCAGAAAGAGCGGACGCGATCTGATTGATGAAGCCTATGAGAGGCTGGGACTTTCACATGACTGAAACAACAGGAAAAGTATTCCTGGTCGGATCTGGTCCGGGAGGGTGCGGGATGCTCACACTCAGGGCCCGTGAAGTGATCGATCAGGCTGAAGTAATTCTCTACGACCAGCTCCCCGGAGATGAGGTCCTCGCCTCACTCCCAAAGACTGCTGAACTTATAGATGTCGGCAAGTACGGGGACAAGCACACCAGGAAACAGGGTGAGATAGAAGACCTCATGATTCAGCGGGCCAAAGAAGGAAAAAGGGTTGTCAGGCTGAAAGGTGGCGATCCCTTCATGTTCGGCAGGGGAGGAGAGGAACTTGAGACCTGCAGGGAACATGGCATTCCGGTCGAGGTGGTTCCCGGTGTGACGAGTGCAATAGCGGTACCTGCATCGGTCGGGATACCAGTCACACACAGGAAGTGGGCATCACAGGTCACCGTGATCACCGGCAACGAGGACCCCACAAAAGAGGAATCTGCGATTGACTGGGAGTGGCTTGCACACAGCCGTGGAACGATCGTGATCCTCATGGGCGTGAAGAACCTCCCCACGATAGCAGAAACGTTGATCAGATTCGGCAGGGAACCTGAGACTCCGGTGGCAGTAATTGAACGTGGACTCAGGCCTGATCAGCGGGAGACGATCGGAACGCTTGCCACCATTGCTGAGCGTGCAACTGCGGCAGGTGTTAAACCACCGGCAGTTATCGTCGTCGGCGGGGTCGTTGAGATGTACCGATCAGACGAGGAGCGGATGGTCCGTCCGCAGTCCTCAAAAAGCCAGTAAGACCCCTTTTCTTTTTGTAAAATTCAGCATACAATTCTTTTTCTGTCAGGAGAAGGATTATCACCCACTACCCGGATAGTATCGATCATGACAGGGTGTAAACACCCTGCAGGAGAGGTAAAATGAATTCATCCAGGTTATACAGCGGATTAATTCCGCTGTTTCTCGTCCTTCTCCTTGCCGTGAGTACAGCATCAGCTGGATCTCAGGTCTCCTGGACGAAATCCGGACTCCTGTACTCAGGACAGGGGATCGTTCATCAGCTGCAGATCGACTGCAGTACCCAGCTCGTGTTACAGGCACCGGCTGGGACTGCATTTGATCTCTATGCGATGAGAAACTACAACCAGTATGATTCCTGTCAGGGAGTCTCCTATGTCAGGACTCATCATGACCGTGCTTCAATCGGAAGCGGTGGCATAAGTTCGCTCACCCTTGAACCGGGTACCTGGTGTATCGCAATCTATGCCAGATCAGGGAGCGGCCAGTACCTGCTTGAAGGGAGCAGTACCTGCCCAGTTCCTCCACATTCTTACCCGAACCCCTGTGTTGGGAATTCCTGTTGCGGTGATCAGTGTAACCCGGGCTGCAGTCCCTTCAAGACAGATGTCAAGACCGGACACCTCTATCAGGGGCAGAGTCAGACGTTCGGTTACTACATCCCAGCCCAGCGAAGCTACATCGAGTGGATCCTTACCGGCCCATGTGGCAGCGAGATCATCCCAATGAGGATGATGTCTACTGGTGATGTGCAGACCATGCGGACCAGGTTCTGTGGCACAGACTTTGATCTCTACATCTACAAACAGGGGGATCGGAGAAACTGGGGATGGTACGCCGATTACGCGGATACTGGATCAGGATCTAACGGATACGTAGGCGTCGCATACCCACAGGCGGGGTCAACCTACTATGCCCAGGTATATGCCAAACAGGGAAGCGGACAATACACTCTGACCTGCCGGAGTTATACCTGTCAGGACGATGTGGTCATGATGATGAAGAGGCCTGACATCTCCACGATGATGTATACAGCAACCTCGGTTGTTCCACCATCCTGATGAGAAATCAGCCAAAGAAACGCCTCCGTATAAATGGAGAAGATTGATTAGGAACCTTGAGTAAGATCATACTGTCAGAGCATTGTTCAATGTAAAGGGGAGTGGAAAATGAAACACATTTCAGGATATCTGGCTGCTGTGGTGATCCTTGTGGTCATGGCAGCATGTATTGTACCCGGGTCAGCAAGTTCCGGGTACTTCTGGTCAAAGAGTGGCTACCTCTATCAGGGGCAGGCTGCAACGTACGAAATTCAGGTGGACTGTGGGGCCCAGCTGGTTTTAAACGCTCCATACGGAGCTGACTTCGACATCTACGCCATGAGAAGTCCGGTCGGAAGCTGGCCGAATGAGAACTACATCATGGCACATTATGACAAGTCAGAAACTTCCTACAATCAGGTGAAGTATCTGAACCTTGACAAGGGCTCATGGTACGTGGTTGTATACTCCTCATCCGGATATGGACAGTTCACACTTGATGCATCCAACACCTGCAGCGGACCGATCCCGCCATACCCGAACCCATGCTATGGAAACCCGGACTGTGGGGGAACCAACTGTGCCCCGGCAGCAGATGATGTCAAGACCGGGTACCTGAATGCAGGTGAGGCAAAGACCTACACCTATCAGATCATGGGCGACCGTAACTACATCGAGTGGATCCTTTCAGGTCCATGTGGTGACCAGGTCATACCGATGGCAATGATGTCAGCAGATCAGGTCAGCACGATGCGGAGAGGATACTGTGGATCTGACTTCTCGCTCTACGTCTACAAAGACTGTGACCCACGGTACAGTAACTGTGCAGCAACCAGGGCTGACACCAGCAGCGGATCAAACAAGTACGTCGGAATCACATACCCGTCGACTGGTTCCCGGTACTACGCCCTGATCTATGCAAAGAACGGCAGCGGAGCATACACCCTCCATGCACGCAGTTACAGATGCCAGGATGATGTCATCGCCATGATGGCAAAACCTGACATGGTCTCAATGATGAGCACTGCAACAGACATCGAAGCCCCGGTCAGTGTCCTGGGCTCAACATAAGGTGCGGGATAACCCCCCGGTAACACCGTTTCTCTTTTTTAACAGTCACGAGGCAGAACGAGCCTCAAATCGTCTAAAAAAAGTATAGATTTTTTATTCGAGCAGATGTACTAGTAATCCACTCAGAAGTTTTGGCTCAAACCAGGTGGACTTCGGGGGCATAATTCCGCCGTCATCTGCAATTGCACAGACAGTCTGGACATCCACCGGCTGCATGGCAATCGCAGCTACATATTCTCCAGAGTCGACCTTCGCCATCAGGTCTCGAATCGGCCTGGCACCACCTAAGTACTGGAGCCTGGCATCTCCCCGGGAGTCGGTGATTCCCAGGAACGGAACCAGAACCTGATCCTGGAGAACAGACACATCGAGTGAATCAATCCGGGAGACCGCACCGGAGATCTGGATTGCACATTCAAACCATCTTCCTTCAAGGTAGAGATGAAAGACGTGAAGTCCGCCTTTCTTCTGCTTCGGCGTGATCGAGTAGGCAGAAGGCTCAACTCCATCAAATGGTGTTACTGTTGCAACCGCACGCAGTGCTGTCAGGAATGTCTGTGGTGAATACTCACCAAGGGAAGTCAGCAGACGACTATACCCGTGAACTTTCACCTCATCCTCTGCAAAGACAACACCCATTACATGCCAGGTCTCTTCTGGGATACTAATTCCCTTTTCAATCCTGCGCTCTGCAACATTCAGTGCAGACTTGCACCGGTGATGACCATCAGCGATATAGAGAGCCGGGATCTCTCCAAACGCATTTTCAAGTACACGGATCTTTTCAGGATCACGGATGGCAAAGATCTGGTGAATGCTCCCGTTTGCTGCAGTGACCTCCATGAGGGGTGTACCGGCAGTTCCTTCCCGAAGCAGGGCTGCAACTTCTTCGTTTTTCAGGTGTAGCAGGACAACCGGGCCGGTATTGGCATTCATCGCGTCGATGTGCCGGGTCCGATCCTCTTCCTTGTCATACCGTGTCAGTTCATGCTTGTGAATAATACCTGATTTGTACTCACGGGCATCCACACAACATGCAAGACCGGTATATGATCGCCCATCGTGGAGAACCCGGTATACATAGAGGGCAGGATCAGATTCCTGGATAATAACCTTGTCAGAGAGATATTTATCAAATATCTGTCTTGAGAGGGAGTAGACCTGATCTGCATACGGATCGATGTCAGGAAGCAGTGCATCTGCTCTGCTGATCCTGAGAAAACTGAGTGGCTGAACGGCGATGATCTCACGTGCCTCTGAGGCACTGACGACATCATAGGGCACTGCAGCTATCTCCTGAGCCTTACCATCAGCAGGCCGCACCGCTGCAAAAGGATATATATGAACCATATGTCTGGCACCAGTCTGATTATACGTATCCCCCTGCCCCTATAAGAGGGCAGTGACAAACCAGTACTGCAAATATGGAGACCAGGAATCTGCAGATCCGCAGGATGAAAGAGGCTGATATTCCTGCAGTTGAGTCTATCGAACAGAGATCATTTACAGATTCATGGAGCAGGGATACTCTACAAGAAGCATTGGAAATATTTCCGGATACTAATTTTATCGCTGAATCACCTGACGGAGTTGCCGGGTACATCATCTGTGGGGTGGAGGATACCGGTGAAGACATTTACGGACATATCTGCAGCCTTGCAGTATCACCACTTCATCGAGGGTCAGGAATAGGTTCAGCCCTTGTCCAGCGGGCAGAGTACCAGGTCATGCTCAAGGGCGCCACTGCTATGCAACTTGAGGTCAGGATCTCAAACCAGAAAGCACAGATTTTTTACAAAAAACTCGGGTATGAACCGGTGTTTCAGTATGCAGAATACTATGCAAACACAGAGGATGCAATAGTGATGATGCGGTGGTTCAGGTATTAACAGATGGTACCTTTGCCTCTTGTAAAAGCAGAACTTCACCGTGAACTAATTATTCTCTTAACCTGAACCTTTTCTAACTGTCCTGATCACCTGACCGGTGACGGGAGTGATATATCATGGTACTCAGAATCGGACTGATCCTAATCACCCTGAGCATACTTCTCACGATTTCATTACCTGTGGCAGCAGCCACGAACGAATCATCCACATTTGATCTTGCCATCACAGATCTGCACACGGCCCCATCCGGCGCACCGGGAAGCCCGCTGTATACCAAGTTCACGGTGACAAACAAAGGCACCAGGATCTCAATGACCGATACAGTGACGCTGTACCTTTCGGCAGACAAGAACATCACAACCACTGACTACCCAATCGGCGAGACAGAGGTCTCATTCATACGGCCTGGAAAGTCCGTTGAGACCGGACTTATCGGGAAAGTACCTGACACTATCCCTGCGGGAAAATATTATGCAGGTGCCATGCTCACACTCAAATTTTCCCTTATCAAAGATGTGAACGAGAGCGACAACAGCATTGTCGGTAACCAGGTCACCATCAACAACACCTATACCCGACCGCAGGAGTGGTATAACGACCGTATAGCCGAACTCGTACTGAACTATACAAATGAAGAGCGGGCAAAACGAAATCTATCAAATTTAACGCGGGATTCGGCACTCGATGTGGTTGCACAGGATCAGAGTCAGGACATGGCAGATCGCCAGTTCTTTGATCATGTCAACCCGTCGGGCGAGAATCCAATCGACCGGGCAGCCCGCCATGGATACAACCAGACACGGTATCTCCCGAACGGGCAGAAGTTCTACGGGATAAGCGAGAACATTGTAAAGATCCCAATTGGTGATGTATACCAGTTCGGGAAGATCAATCCGGATGATCCTGATCAGGTTGCAAAGGTTGCAATAGAGTCATTCATGAACAGCATATCTCATAAGACAACACTGCTCCTGCCAGAATTCAGGGTGATAGGACTCGGAACCTCATTTGACGGGACAAGTTACTACATCACCCAGAACTTTTTTTAAAAACCCAGTGGTGCCCATCGAGGGCCCCACCCAGGACTGATGAAATGCTTTTCAAAAAATTTAGAGAGAAAGTGGGTCACAGAAGATGACCACAAAAAAATGAGGACTGCGAATCACACTTTGAACTTATGAATTTCATTCTTCAGTTCGCTGGTGAGATCGCCAACCTCCATAATCGCACTGTTGATCTCTTCTACCGATGCACTGACCTGCTCGGCCAGGGTTGAGAGTTCTTCAACCTGCTTCAGGTTATCTCCGGTCAGCCTGATGCCTTCCTGTGCGGTGTTCACGACCGAGGTAGAGATGTTTGCCTGATCCTCTATCGCCTTGACGATCTCCCGCATATCACGGGTGACTTCAGAAGCACCATTCACCATCTGGTTGAGGGCCTCAATAGTCTTTGTCACACTCTCCACCCCATGTGCGATCTCGGAGTGGGATGAACGGATAGCAGTTGATGTCTTCTCACTGCTCCGCTGGATGGCGTTGATAACATCAGAGATATGATCAGTTGCTTTTCGTGCGTCTGCAGCGAGGTTCTTGACCTCACCTGCAACCACAGCAAACCCACGACCCGCATCTCCTGCCCGGGCAGCCTCGATCGCAGCATTGAGGGCGAGCAGATTGATCTGTCCGGCGATGTCGTTGATCATCTTTACGATCTTGTTGATCTCACGGATCTGGTTGTTGAGTTCATCAATGTCCTCAACACTCTCCTGGGCGATCCGCTTTACAACATCCATCCGGTCGTTCGCCTCGTTTCCAAGGGTCTGTGCCTCACTTCCCCGGACAGTCACATCCTGTGCATGCTTGAGAATCTCCTGTGAGGTGCTGGTGATCTCTTCATTTGATGCGGAGAGGGTGGAGATCTGATCAGTAATATCCTCGATGTGGGCTATGAGATCCTTCCCGGTCTCGGCTGACTGCTGAACGGTCTGGACCACCTGCAGGGTTGCTTTTGCAATGGACTCGGATCCCTTGCTGATCTCCTGCATCGTATCTGAAACCTCTCCAGAGACCCTGTTCACTTCAAGAAGTGCATTCCTGAGGGATTCTACGGTCTTGACTGCATCATTCTTGACCACACTCAGGGGATCGTCCTCCCGTACGATGATCGAAGCAGTGAGATCTCCTGCTGAAACTTTCTCAAAGGCACCGGCAAGATCTTTTGCACTGATGTCCAGTGCTGATGCATGATCCTTTGACTCCTGGATCATCCGCTGGATCTCTTTCTCCTTACCGATCTCAGCAGTCCTATCCTTGTACGTGGACATCACGCTGACAACTTTCTCATGCTTGTCAAGGAGCGGGATGATATCCTGTTCGATGTGATGAACTCCTGCAGGGAACTCAACAACCAGGTGCCCGGTAACAGCTTTCTTTGTCTTCAGGGCTTCCTTGAGACCCATGCCTGTCTTTTCAAGAACTTTAAAGTCATGAGCCTTCATTGAAAGGAGTTTACTCTCAGAGTAGCCGCTCATCTGAAGAAACGATTCATTTACTTTGAGAATCCGCAGATTAAGATCCATGAGCAGGAGCGGAAGGGGATTCTGATTGATCATCGTCATCTCCTGCTGCTGGAGCTCACGAATAGTCTCCATCTGCTCTTTCATCTCACGTTCTACACGCTTGCGTTCTGTGATATCCTTGAATGTTGCCTGTGTCCTCTGACCTTCAGGAAGATCAAGAACCTTGAGAGTGACTTCTGCATCAAACGAAGTACCATCCCCCCTGTTGAGCACACACTCAAAACTTTGAGGAATCCCCCGGGCTGCATCGTCATAGCGCCTGCTGAAGAAGGAGACCGAGTCAGTGCCATCCGGTTGCGTTGGAGGAGAGAGATCACGCAGACTCTTCCCGAGGATCTTTTCACTATTTATTAGAAATATCTCTGATGTTGTTGCGTTGCATTCCACGAGGATGTCTTTGTCAAAGAGAGTGATGCCATCATAAGCCGCATCTATCATTGCGCGGTATTTTCTAGCCTCTGCCTCGCGGAGTTGATCATTCTCCCTGCTCTTCTTCCGGTTTTCGGACTCTCGGATCTCACGCTGAATGACCGGGATCAGGGGTTTTAGGTTTCCTTTAAAGATGTAATCGTGAGCACCACTCTTCATGAGTGAGACCGCGGTATCCTCACCGATCTCTCCGGAAATGATGATGAAAGGGATGTCGAGACCACGTTTGTTGAACTCCTGAAGAACATCAAGACCGGTAAACCCGGGGAGTGAATAATCACAGAGAACAACATCCCACTCCTTGGTATCAAATGCTTCACGGACAGACTGCAGTGTATCCAGTCTCAGGAGATCTGTCGTGTACCCACCTTTTTTTAGTTCATGCATCACCAGAAATGCATGATCCTCATTGTCCTCAATCAAGAGGACACGCAATTGATCTGTTGCCATCTTTATCCCTGAGTCACCGCTGATCAACACTCTCGCAGCGCAAATAATAATAATCTCTCACGACTTACATTAAAGACTTTTTTTATTCTCATATAGAATGTGATGATGCGGCACCTTCTCATCTATTAATTAAATAGAGGACAACTTTGCGCGAGATGAAGACGAAGAATCATGATTTCGGGTATGTAAATAAAATATCTTTTTTCTTAAATATCTCATTCAAAGGTAATATTCAGGGCTGTTTTCTAATTAAAACCAAAATTTGAAGAGTTTTAAATCTGAAGAAGATAATTCCCCCAAGCGGCTTCAAAGATGATTATTACATCTGGATCCGGCATCAGGGAATGAAAATCAGATATATTTCACATTAAAATAAAAAGTATTATATATTGGACGGAAAAATCTTTTAATTGTCAGGGAAACTTCTGTGGACATATCAGGCATGAGATATCCGGGGGGTTTTGAACACATATAGGCAGGTGTTATTTCTCCTGCCTTTCCACATTCCCTGATATATGGCTGAGACGCTCTTTTCCATGCACCTGGATCACAAAGGTTGAAACCTTCTCACGGTGAACTCACTCACTATAAGATGGCTGTCGATATTCTTGAGTTCAATCTGGGGGGAGAATCATATGCCATGGATATACAGATTGCACGTGAGATCGTGGAGATGCTCCCCATAACCCCAATCCCACGAGCTCCCGGCCATGTCACAGGTCTTCTGAATCTTCGTGGTGAGATCACAACAATAATCAATATCCACCATCTTCTGGGAATAAAACCTGCAAAAGAGCGGGAAGAACAGAACATTATGGTGTTAGTCCCTGATGCATTTGAGAATACGAGTGTCGGGATGATTGTCGACGAGGTACACAGTGTCCTTACCGTTGAGGATAAAGACATCGATACCAATGTGAAAGGCGTGAACGCAGAGCTCGCGGATTACGTTCATGGCATCATCAAACTCTCTCAGGATGACGGGACCAGGACCGAGGTTGAAGAGACTGACGTGGAGAGTAAGAAACGTCTGATCATCTGGATCGATGTCAGGAAGATCCTGATAGAGACGATTGAGAGTTCAGTAACACGACAAGAATAACTTTTTTTCAAACTTCGAAGCGAAAAAAGAATAATTGATTTTTTGAATTTGGGAATAATCTGGATAGTTGGTGTATGGGGAATTACATCCCCATGCCGCCCATTCCACCCATACCGCCCATTCCACCCATCTCATCCATGCCGCCTGGTGGCATGGCCGGGGCTGCTGACTTTGCAGAGGCGATGATGTCGTCAATTCTCAGGATCATAATTGCTGCTTCTGCAGCGCTGGCGATTGCCTGGGTCTTGACACGCAGCGGCTCGACAACTCCTTCCTTCTGCATGTCTGAAGGCTTTGCCTCGAAGACATTGAGACCAACGGTCTTCTGACCCTTCTCATGTGCTGCACGAAGTTCGACCAGCATGTCGATCGGATCAAGACCTGCGTTCTCTGCAAGAGTGCGGGGGATGATCTCGAGTGCTGATGCGAATGCTTCGATTGCGAGCTGTGCACGACCACCGACGGTTGCTGCATACTCACGGAGACGGAGTGAGAGTTCGGTTTCAGGTGCTCCTCCACCGGCTACACACTTCTTGTCCTCGAGAACAACACCGACTACGCGGATTGCATCCTCGAAGGCACGCTCAAGTTCTGCAACGACGTGCTCAGTTCCACCGCGGATGATGATAGAGACTGCCTTGGGGTTCTTGCACTCCTCGACAAAGATCATCTCTTCGCCTGAGATCTTGCGCTCTTCGACAATTCCTGCAAACCCGAGTTCGGAGTCTGAAATTGCATCGATGCTGGAGACAATTGCTGCTCCGGTTGCACGTGCAAGTTTCTCCATATCGCTCTTCTTGACACGGCGGACTGCAAGGATGCCTGCCTTTGAGAGGTAGTGCTGTGCAATGTCGTCGATACCCTTCTGACAGAAGACGACCTTTGCACCGCTCTTGATCACCTTGTCGGTGATGCTCTTGATCATCCGCTCTTCCTCATCAAGGAATGCCTGGAGCTGATCTGGGCTGGTGATGTTGATCTCGGCGTCAACCTCGGTCTTCTTGAACTCGATTGCCGCGTTCAGGAGCATAATCTTTGCCTTGGTGATGCTGCTTGGCATACCTGGGTGGACACGCTCCTTGTCGATGACCATTCCGAGAACAATCTCGGAGTCCTCGATTGACCCGCCGACTTTCTTCTCTATCTTGATATTTTCGGTGTCAACAGTTCCATCGGTCTCAGCGACCATGGTAACTGCCTTGACAACAAGGTCACAGAGGCTGTCCTTTGAGGCTTCTGCACCTTTTCCGGTCATTGCGGTCTCGGCGATCTTCTTGAGGATCTTTACATCCTTTGCCTTGACATCAATAGCGAAGCCCTTCAGGAGTTCCTGTGCCTTCTCTGCTGCCATCCGGTATCCGTGGGCGATAACGGTTGGGTGAACATCCTGCTCGAGAAGCTCTTCAGAGCGCTTGAGCAGTTCACCGGCAATTACGACTGCGGTGGTGGTACCGTCGCCGACCTCATCATCCTGGGTCTTGGCAACTTCGACCATCATCTTTGCAGCCGGGTGCTCGATGTCCATCTCTTTGAGGATCGTGACACCATCGTTTGTGATAACGACATCACCGATGGTGTCAACGAGCATCTTGTCCATACCCTTTGGTCCAAGAGTTGTCCTGACTGCGTTGGCAACCGCCTTTGCGGCGGCGATGTTCATTCCCTGGGCATCTCGCCCGCGGGTGCGTGAACTGCCTTCTTTAAGAATAAGAATTGGTTGTCCTCCAAGCTGTGTAGACATACAGAATCACCACGTGTGTGATAAGGTTGTTTAGTGGTTCTATATAAAAATTTCAGTTCAGAATGAGATTGAGAAGATCATCAGCCTCTTCCATTGAGAGAAGGTCCTCCTCACCAAGCATCAGCGTTTTGCCGATTCTGCGCTTGCGCTGATCATCAGTCATGATGCACATGGCATGAGAACGGGTTACCTGAGAGATATTGCCAATAATTCCGGCTCTTTTTGATAATTTTTGAGATCTCCCATAACCGGTGAGAATTGTATGATCCTCATACCTGATCAGGGCCTGGAAGGGCGCACGGTTCATCATCTGCAGGTGCATCCCCATCTCCTCTATAAACGGCTGGATTGGGATGTCTTCTTCAGGGAGAGAGAAATCATGAGGAACCTGGGGTGTATAACTCAACAGATCGATCGGTTCAACAACCCCGCTGTCAAAGGTCTCTTCGATCCTGATGGCGATATCGATCGTGGTTCCCATCCCGGCCTCGTACTTTGCCACAGTACGTCGTGAAACTCCAAGCATCTGGCCGAGATCGCCGAGCGAGAGGTTGCTCATCTCACGCAGTTCACGCAGTTTCTCACCGCTGATGTTGACATAGAGCCCACCAGGTGAGGCGTAGATCAGAGGAGGCGAGCCGTCAACAAAGAAATCATGGAGGGTGGCATAGTTTATTGCAGATATACCGTACCTGACATACACCGCTCCGCGTTCCAGTTCAGCGTCGCGTGCCCGTTCCCCGACCACAAGCGGGGTGCCGCCGAGATTTCGTGAGATCTGATCAAGATCACGTGCGTTATCTTCGCTGATACTATCTATATGGGAAATTACTTTCAGGACTACTATCTGAGTGCCGTTATTGGCGATAAGATCAAAACTCTTCGGTCGCATTGCAAAGAGTTCTGATACATCATAGCCAGCCATCATCATCACGCTGATGACATTCTGGAGCAGACGGTCCTGTGACATTCCAGTAGTTACTCTGTATTGGGCAAAAACAGTAATAAGAATATGGTATCAGGTGAATTGAACAGGTTTATTCAATAATCCAAGATATACTAGTATTTATCAAAAGTTATGAAAACGCCACCAGTCAATGTAACAAGATTTGACATTATCTTCTTATTGTGCCTCGGAATCTATATTCTGTTCTTCTCCTGGTACTCAATACTCAAGATGAACACCTTTCAGATGAACCATGACCTTGGGATATTCAGTCAGGCCCTCTGGTCAACAGCATTTGAAGGGAGGTTCTTCTTCAACTCACTAGAAAACACGATCAACAACGGGGTGACATCCCATTTCGGTGTCCATACCTCCCCGATACTAGCTGCCCTCCTCCCCATCTACACAATACTTCCGGGAGCACAGACACTGCTGTTTGTCCAGACTATCCTTCTGGGTCTTGGGGCAGTACCGATTTATATCACCGCTAAAAAGTACATCGGAGAGTCAGGGGCAGTTGTACTCTCACTTGTGTATTTCCTGTACCCGGCCCTGCACGGAGTGACCCTGACCGATTTTCATGAGCTCGCATTTCTGCCGCTTCTCTTCGGTTTTTTTGCCTATGCCTGCATATTCAAAAAGAACACACTAATCTTGATTCTGGGGCTGTTATGCCTCATGATCAAGGAGGATGTTGCAGTGATCATCCTTTTTGCGTCATTGTACGGGGTGTATCTTTCCCGGAATCAAGATCAGAATAGTTTCCGTACATATCTTACCCTGCTCATCATATCCGCTATCTGGGTTATCATTGCATTTTTTGTGATAATGCCGGCATTCAGCCCGATGCACGAACTGATCTCAACAACATTTATTTCACAATATTATCAGGTAAGTGCAAATTCAAATTTTGATCTGATTCCCAGAATCGTCTACTTTTTGGAGATATTCATCCCCCTCTTGTTCCTGCCACTTCTATCACCGGAAATTCTGGTGATTTCGATCCCTCCGTTTGCAGAAATCTTTCTTTCGCAGTCAGGGTTTTTCAACATCGGAGCGCAATACTCATCCTTACTCATTGTGCCACTCTTTTTTGCAAC
>CAZVAS010000010.1:26934-32350 GCA_964625165.1 uncultured Methanospirillum sp.
AACCTGGTTCCATTCTTTTCAGAAAGAATGTACCTGTATGAAGACCGGATCAATGACGCAGATTACGTGGTTTTTTTAACCAAATTCGTAAACTCAAAGTCATATGCGGATAGGATTCAGGAGATTTCACGCTCATACAAATGCATATACAGAGAAAACGGACTGTATATCTTCAAACGAAATAACCTCTCGTAATATTCAGAAACCGATGTCTAGATGATGATATCTCCTTCTTTCTTTAAAACGGTGAACAGGTGCTGAGCAAAAAGGAATTCTGGATCGGCCTTGACGATACGGACTCACCAGAAGGGATGTGTACAACCTGGCTCGGAGCCAGACTCATCAGAGATCTTCGAGCACTAGGTTTTTTGGTACACGAAGCACGCCTCATCAGGCTAAACCCGACAATCCCATACCGGACACGGGGGAATGCTGCAATCGCCATCAGGGCTTCAGGAGATCCTGATGTGGCATTTGCACATGCCTGTAGTCTCGTACATGCCTATGCAGATTTCAGGTGTGAAAAGACACACCCGGGTGTGGTAGTTGCAGATGAACAATTGCCCTCTGATTTTTATTTTAAGGCAGTCACATCCATCTGCACAATCTCTGAAGCTGAAGAACTTCTCACGAAGTATGCCAGGGTATGGAAGGGGTTTAAGTTAGGACGGGGACTCATCGGAGCTGCAGCAGCTATAGCCTCTGTTCTTCCAGATCACACCTGGGAGTTTCTGGCCTATCGGGATGAATCACGATGGACAACTCCCCGTGAGGTCGATCCTGAAAGCCTCTTCACTTCAGAAGCAGTGACAACCCCGCATACATGGGACACTGTGGACTGGATACAGAACTCTGTCGTCTGTGTACCACATTCCTCTGACCCGGTTCTCTATGGAATACGTGGAGATTCGCCATTCGCCGTAGCACGTGCAGTATCATGTATCAGATCAGAATCATTCCCGTGGGGGCAGATCTGGCTCACTAACCAGGGAACTGATGCACATCTGCTCACTGGACAGATCGGATCACTAAAAGAAAATTCCTCATACCAGGTGAGGGGAACAGTTCTTCACCAACCGGTCACCGGGACCGGGGGGCATGTATGTTTGGTCATAGGGGATGAGGGAGGTGAACTCACCTGCATGGCGTTTGAGCCTACAAAAGGATTCAGACAACAGGTAAGACTCCTCATACCAGGGGATCAGATCATAGCAGTTGGATCATTCCTGAACAGCACACTAAACCTTGAAAAATTCTGTCTCTGTTCCAGCGTGAGAGATGAACGAAGAACTGCACCATACTGTAAAACATGTCAGAAGCAGATGACCAGTGCCGGTGCAGGAAAGGGGTACAAGTGCAGGAAGTGTGGGGCAAGAAATCCTTCACCAGAAATAATTACATGCAAACGGGAGATCCTCCCCGGATGGTACGAAGTACCGCCATCAGCCCGTAGGCACCTGGCACGACCTCTCATCAGAGGGAAAGAAGAGCCTGCTAACATCTTTTTCACTGAATGACCTAACTCCTGAACCATGCCGGCTGTTCAGATTACCATGGCTGAAGGAAGGACACAGGAACAGAAGAGAGCAGTTGCAAAACGGGTTACAGATGTGCTTGTTGAGGAACTTGGGGTGGCTCCGGATGCGGTCATGGTGTATATCTATGAGATCGGACGTGACCATATCGCTAAATCAGGGGTATTCCTTTCAGAAACCACGTAACAGATTCACTCATCACCAGTTACTTGTTGCGCAAAGGTACATACATACACATGGACTGCGATATTCCGGTCAGACAGGCTCATCTCAGGCCGGGAATGAGTGTAAACGATCTGGTTACGGTGATGGGGCAGGCGGGTGCGTATAACGGAGGCGCCTTCTCACGGGCTGTCTCCATCTACACATCCATGCTGAACGATACCAAAGCCACCCGCTTCCTCGGATTTGCAGGGGCAATGGTTCCCGCAGGAATGGGAGGGATCGTGAGCGATCTTATCAGGGATGGAAAGATAGATGCTCTGGTCTCAACCGGGGCAAACCTCACCCATGATGTGATAGAGGCTATCGGTTGCCATCACTTCAAGGGTACCGAGCGCTGCAACGATGTGGATCTCAGGCATGAGGAGATAAACCGAATATACGATGTCTACCTCCCAAATGATGCCTTCATCTCTTTTGAAGAGTTTATGCAGGGAGTATACGGCGATCTGGAAGATGGCAGTATTATCTCTATCAGCGATCTCCTTGCCCATATCGGCTCAAAACTTGAGACAGGTATCCTTGCAACAGCAGCGAAGCACAAGATCCCGGTATTCTGTCCTGCAATACAGGACTCGATGATCGGTCTGCAGTACTGGCTCTTCCGCCAGGGAAGAAAGGTCACGGTAGATGCCTTTGCTGATATGACAAAGATCATCGATCTCTGTTTTGAGTCAGAAAGGGCCGGGGCCCTCTTCATCGGTGGAGGAGTCCCGAAGAACTTCATTCTCCAGAGCATGCTGATGACCCCAAAGGGCTTTACGTACGCGATCCAACTGACCGGCGATAGACCTGATCTTGGAGGACTCTCGGGAGCAACCCTTGATGAAGCACGATCATGGGGTAAGGTAGAAGAGGATGCAGAGACCGTCACCGTATACGGAGACGCAACCATCACCTTCCCACTCCTTGTCGCAACAGCCCTGGAGAGAATTTCGTGACCGATCTCATTCTTGCGTTGGATCCAACGAGCAGAGCAGATGCACTTCGGATCGCTTCAGCAGCAGCACCGTTTATTGATGCAATAAAGATTGGGTATCCCCTTGTCCTTGCTGAGGGCCTTGGTATTGCGAAAGACCTCGCTGCATTCGGACTTCCCCTCATTGCTGACTTCAAGGTAGCAGACATTCCCAATACCAACCAACTCATTGCGGACCAGGTCTTTGCAGCGGGTTTCTCAGGGATCATATGTCACGGGTTCACAGGATCTGATTCGGTCCAGGCATGTGTAACCGTTGCACATGCTCACGGAGGCGAGTGTTATGTGGTAGCCGAGATGAGCCATCCCGGGGGCGTTGAGTTCTTCCAGGGGGGCACAGCAGAGCGGATTGCCAGGATGGTTATCGAAACCGGTGCAGACGGAATAATCGCACCTGCCACACGACCAGAGAGAACACAGATTCTCCGTGAGATCATCGGAACACGGAAGATCCTTTCGCCAGGGGTCGGAGCCCAGGGTGGAGATCCACATGCGATAGCAGGGTTGGTCGATGGCATTATTGTTGGAAGGGCAATCTACGAGGCTGATGATCCGGCAGCAGCAGCAGCAGGATATGCCGGAATTCGGGGAGCCCGGAGTTGAACACAACAGGAACACTGCCAAAACTCCAGATAGTCTGATATGATCCGGCTCAGTATGTATGTGTATGATATGGAGTGAGCAGCAGCGAAAGATCGCGGCACAGTACTCATCAAAAGATGATATACCGCTTGCAGAACGGCGATACAAATGCCATTCCTGCCATCTTATTGTGGATGAGACACCATGCCCGGCCTGCGGTGAGCGGAACATGGAGATCATGTGCCCGCTTGACACCTGTGATTGTGCTCATGAGATATCCTCGACTATTGAGTATTGTCCACTCTGTGGCGAGGCGGTCTGTCCTGAATGCGGCTCGCATGATGTGGTGCAGATCAGCAGGGTAACCGGATACCTACAGGATGTATCCGGCTGGAACGCAGGAAAACAGCAGGAACTCAAAGACAGACAGCGCTACTCAGTCGTATGAGGTATTACCTCTCTAACAATACCCTGATTGTAAGGGGTGCATTCCGGGCCTGCAGTACCGGGGATGATGGGGGCATCAGGGATGTCACATCTCTTATGACCCATCCGGTTCACCCATCCAATTCTTCAGAAAATGGGCAGGTGATCCACAATACTGCACACCGCAACGGTCTTTCACCTACAGCAGCCTTCGGGCTCCTCATTCCAACGCAATTCACACAGCACGCAGTCTTCAGATACGATCAGGTGACGGTGTTCATAACCGCCGGAATAAATACCAGAGAGCACGGCAGGCAGGAGATACATGATACACCGGATAGCATGATTGAAGGTGCCATCAGGATCATCTGCATTGTCAATGGAAACCTGACTGATCAAGATCTCCTCACAGCACTAATTACAGTAAACGAAGCTGAAGTGCAGGCAACTGCAGGTGATGATAGGATATTGGACCTTGATCGAAGGGGGATCATCATCGGAGCAGAAAAGAACGCCACAACCCGGGCCGATGATCTCGTGAATCTGGATAAGAAAATCCGCGAAGCCGTACGATACGGGATTGCAGATACAATAGAACATGTTTCAAAGGGCCCTGACCATCCTGGTGTCTCGCCCTCTTTTCATATTCACTCCACCATCGGTGGGGACCGATGGATAGAATGGCAGAAGAAGGGTTGTCCCTACTACCCCTGTCACTTCAAAGGACAACGATGTGATCTCTGTTACTGCCCGCTCTATCCATGTGAAGACGAGACTCTTGGTGAATGGACAATTGGATCCCGCGGACGGGTATGGAGCTGTGTCCCATGTACACTCAACCACCAGCCATCAGTGGTACATCATCTGCGACGCAACCCGGAAGCAACCATTTCTGAACTGAAAGCACTTCTTGTGCATTATCCACAAAGATAGAAGCCCGGTGAGTTGTGCCCCGCGGATATCAATTACAGATTATTTTACAATCGTTCACTTTCACCCTGTGCCCTACATGATTTATATAGGTCAGGATCTGATGAGCTCATTGGAGATGACATATGGACCTGACACAAATCACACAAAGGATCTCCGAAAAGTTTGCTGCGCTGGGTCATCAGATCGAACCGGCAAAGATCGAGGAGAAACTCGCCCGGATGATCAACGAGTTCGGGGTTCCTGAAGAAGAGGCTGAACGTTCAATTGTGAGTGATTACTCACGCGAGTTTGGTCTTGACGAACAGATTCATCCTGCAGTTATTGCATCTGATGCACCTGAAGCAACCCCTATTGCGGAAGTCAAGATAGGAGACTGGGCAACCATCGAGGGTGTGGTGACAGTTCTCTTCGAGTCACGCTCTCCTTCAGTCGCACAGAGTGGAATACTCGCAGATCAGTCTGGATGTATCCGGTTCACGGTATGGGCAAAGGCACAGGCCCCGGCACTCGAACTGGGAGAATGGTACCGGTTCGAGTCCGCTGCGGTTGATGAATTCAACAGCCAGCCTGGGTTTCAGGTCCATTCAGGAACTGCAATCTTTCCAATCCAGCATGATCAACTCCCACATATTGAGACAACCCCTATTGCAGATCTGAAACGGGGAGTGGTCAGCCTTGAAGGAAAAGTTGTATCATATACAGAACGATCTGAAGGACCGGTGCACATAGCAGGGGTCAT
>CAZVAS010000011.1:0-5176 GCA_964625165.1 uncultured Methanospirillum sp.
ATGTGGGGGTAGATTTTGAGAGTATAAACCCATCAGCACGTGAATTCTGGTTACGTTTCTTTACACCCTATACAAATAGCCTTGTCCGGAGAATTGATGAGAGAATACTACCTGTTTACGAGAATTTGAATCTCCATGGAAGGTAATTTCCAACAATTATTACATTAAAATATTTATTTAGTACTACCACTAACCTAGTATCTCAATGACTTTCCCTGAGTACGATCATCTTATTCATGCGATTGCTGCTTCAGCAGAGCAGCACCGGTTGATCGAGGATATCAGAATCTATACCAACTGGGTCCTTGTAAAAACCGGAGGATGGTCGCTCTCAACGATATTTCGGGGCATGCCAGACCTTGAGGATAAACCCGGGATGGACTCATGGATGGGTGACTGGCTCGGAAAACCTGCACTTGAATCAGCACTCGAACTCCTTTCAAGCAGAGAGACACTTCGGCGTGCGGTCGGGATGGCCTGCCTGAAGTCACTGCTTCCGGTTCCAACCAGCGTCATGTCAGGAAATGCGGTCATGATGGTCGAGGCTGCAGCAGCCCGGGTTCCGACCTGTTTTATCGGATACTTCAAAGAGGGAGCAGAATGGCGTGAGATGGGTAGGCCTGTGAACATCGTCGAACTCTTTCCGAGGCCCGGTGATATTCACTGGAACGATGCAAAAGAGGTCCTTGAGGAGGCTCAGATCGTGCTCATGAGTGGACTTACTGTGGTAAACGAGACACTTGCAGAGGTGATACGGAGAACACCCAACGCAAAAGTCCGTGTTATGATGGGGCCGACTGTTCCGCCAAGCCCGGTACTCTTTGACTGCGGGCTTGATCTGCTGGGGGTGACTCTTGTCAGCGACTGGACCCTTATGGCACGGTATGCCGAACTTGGAGGAGGGAGTATCGCATACGCTCCACCCGGAGCTCTTGAGAAGATCAACATTGTCAGGGAAGACGGAAGACTCATCGAACGACTCAAAGTACTGGCTGGAGAATAGAAAGAGGGAAGTAACAGAATGTGGCTTACACGAATATCTGAATGGCATGCAGCAGGGGTTCCCTGTGCATTGGTGACGATCATCGAATCATCAGGTTCAACCCCACGCAAGGTTGGATCCAAGATGGCAGTCAATAATACAGGTGAGATCGCCGGCTCGGTCGGAGGCGGTGGAGTTGAGTTCTCCTGTATCGGTATTGCCCAGGATGCGATCAGAAAAGAGATCTGTATCACGAAACGGTTCGTTTCCAAAGGAGACGGGGACGAATGGAAAGCCGATGACGCTGATACCTCACTCGGAGTCTGCGGAGGATCCCTGACTGTTTTTATCGAGCCGATTCTCGTCGAGCCAGAGATCGTGATCTTTGGCGGGGGACACGTCGGACTGCACCTCGGAAAACTCTGTGAAGTACTTGCAATTCCATACCGGGTGTATGATGACCGGCCCGAGTTTGCAGATACCGGGCGGTTTCCAGAAGCTAAAGAGGTCGTGTCTGCTCCTTTCACAGCGATTGAGCAGAATATCCACCTGTATGGAAGAAGTTACTGTGTTATCATGACCTATGGGCATGAACATGACGAGGAGGTTCTTGAGCAACTCCTGAAGAATAAGGCTCTTCCGTACATCGGGATGATAGGAAGTGTCAGCAAGGCTTCAGTCCTGATAGAAAATATCAAGAGTCGCGGAGGTGTGATAGATGACCGGCTGTACTGCCCGATTGGGCTGAAGATAGGCAAAAACCTTCCCCAGGAGATTGCCCTCTCAATTCTGGCAGAGGTCGTTCTTGTTATGAGGAATGGAAAACCAGAACACATGAGACGGGACTGGTCATGAGTCCTGCTTTTCTTTTCCTGAATGATAGATTCTGATCTCATTCAGAATCTCTTCAGCAACCTCTTCAACACTGATAGAACCAAGATTCAACACAACCGGCCGTATCATCGGCCATCGTTCTATCACCATCTGGACAAATTCATTCCGAACGGTCCAGATCATCGGGGGATGATCCTTTTTTACCAGTTGATCGATGCACCCACCCCAGAGAGCCCCTCTGACATCAAACCGCCCCACTTCATCGATAACGATAAGATCGGTGGTATCATGTCCCGATGAGATAAGGAGAGTGCGTCTCCCGAATGCTAGCCCTTCGGGTCTGAAGTAAAACCGTCCATGCTGCTCTGAACCCTGTGATGGGATGTCAGAGCAGAGTGCCATCCCTGATCCGGTTGATACGTCGACAACAGAGAATCCCGAGCGGACATCATCTGTAAAGTAACCAGGAGCAACTATGCCCCTCATCTTCACCTGATGAGTTTCAAGAATAGCAAGAAATTCCATGAGACAGGTGGTTTTCCCTTCAGCCTGTGCTCCGGATATGATAAACACCGGAGGCTGAGAACTCACATACTCATCATTACTCATTGATATCACTTCTCTTCGGTGCCATATGGTATTGCACGAAATAAGGTAACGACAGGTACTTGTTATTCCTGAACATATAACGAATCTTTATACTTTTTGCATTATAACAAGATAAGAGTATAATGTAAACATTTCTGAAATATTCAGGAAGTTTATATCTGCACCCATATCTCATTTCACGACACATTGCATAAACAGAGCACCACTTTGCCACACGGAAGGACAGAATATGATATGTACATACTGTGAGAGATTGTGTGATATTCCTGACTCCGGATCAGGGTACTGTAACATGTACCGGAATGAATGTGAGGTTATTACTGAGAATTATCCGGATTCCTATCTTAATATTTATCCGGTCTCAAGTGAGTCCATTCCGATGCTTCATTTCTATCCGAACAGCACATTTCTGCTTGTGAGCACAATCGGATGTAACTTTGCCTGTGATGGGTGCATTTCAGAGTTTCAGACCACCCGTAAAGGAACACTTGAGAAAGTTCTGACACCCCACACCCCGGAGGAGATCCTCTCAATTGCCAGGGAGAGTTCATGCAGGGGAATTACCTTCTGTCTGAATGAACCGACAGTCTCGCTCCCCACCTTCCTGCGGCTTGCAGAAACAGCAAAGAACGAAGGGTTTCTTGTCGGTTGTTCTAGCAACGGATACATGACCGAAGAGACACTTCACAAGATGATCCCATATCTTGATTTTGTAAATATCGGGCTGAAAGGATCTTCTGATGCACGATACCATGAGTGCGGCGCTGTTTCAGCAGATCCGGTGTTCCGAAACTTGCAGATACTTCATGATGCGGGAGTATTCATCGAGGTCTCAACGATGTATCTCTATGGCAGGGAGGATGAGATCAGAGGGGCTGCAGAGAAGGTGAGGCAGATATCACCGACAATTCCATTTCAGGTCATGCGGTTTTTTGCTGTTAATGAGGAACTTGCCGGCCTTCAACCAGACAAAGCCCAGGCAGAAGCAATGTGTAATACCCTCCGGGGAATTGTTGATTATGTCTACCTCTTTAATACCCCGGCAACAACAGAACTAGACTCACGATGCCCGAACTGTGGTAAAACAATCATTCACCGCGTCTTCTTCGGTCCGATGGCTGCCCGTGTCTTATCCCTCCAGCCAGACGGGATATGCTCCTGCGGGTATGCATTTCCTCATAAGGGGGACATCATGCCTGTTCCGACTGAAGATTCTCCGGTTCTAGGAGGATATCGTTCAATCATGGGTGCCAAGTTCATCGCCGGATTTCTGAAAGTCCTGGGTATCACCGATGAGGCAGAGATAGATAATCTCTGCAACACGGTGATCAGCAACGGGTATCTCATCGACCTGCAGCAGCAGCATGATTCTCTTGAGACCTTCACAGCCATGACCCGGTATCTTGCAGAGCTCTCCGGTCGAAGAGACGCAGGTGAGAGTCTCATCAGGTATGCAACCGGGATAGCAGATGAGATTGCCAAAAAGGTACAGAGTGTCGATAAGCCACGAGTGTTAGGTGTATTCTGCCATCCTCTCTCCCCCATGTATGCAACCAAACTCGGGAATACTCTTATTGAGATGGCTGGCGGATTGAGCCTCAATAAACAGGAGAACTTCCGTGAAAGTTCGCATGCAGAGTACACGGTTGAAGAGTTCAATAGAGTTAATCCGGATATTATTCTGATCTCCGGGCATTTTGCCCCGCCGATAGATGAGTTTCTTACCACGTGCAGAGACCTTGGTATCTCCTGTAAGGCAACGGTCGATGGAGCCGTTTATGTCATGGATAGTGAGTTCTCATCAGGAGATCTCGGATGGCTCGTCAGCCTGATGGATGTTGCAAATATTCTCCATCCTGAGATTTTTACGTACTCACTCAAGGAGGAGAAAGAGAAGATTGAGAGGCATATCACACAAATACAGGTGAGTACAGATGGAAGCAGAACCTAATTTTAATTTAGAATCTGTTTTTAGTGCTGATGATTACCTCTATTTTTATTCTGATCATCTTAAGGATGAATATTCAGATGAGGAAGTAGCATTCCTTATCCGTGAACTCTCTCTGAATGAACCATCTGCGATTCTTGATCTTGCCTGTGGGCATGGAAGACATTCCAACCGGCTGGCAGGATTTGGGCATGCCATCACCGGTGTAGACCAAAGTAGTGAATTTCTGAAGATTGCAGAAAGTGTTGCAGAAAAGAGGGGACTACATGCCAGATATCTCTGTGCTGATTCACGGAGTTACTGCGAACCCGGAGGATACGATTGCATCATCCATCTCTTCAGCTCATTAGGGTATTTTTCTGACGAGGAGAACGAGCTGGTTATCAGGAATGTTGCACATTCGCTCAAAGAAGGTGGATTATTCTGTCTTGATATCCTGAACAGGGATGCCTTTCTTAAGGATTATCCGCGTTTCTCCGTCCTTGAAAAGAACGCAGATCTGATGATAGATCGGAACCGGTTTGATCCGGTGTCCGGGAGACTATATAATTCCCGGATAATTATTCGGGATGGAATACGGAAGGATACCCCGTTCTTTCTCCGGCTATATAATCTGAATGAGATAACGAGAATTCTGAACGATAACGGTCTGTCGATAATCAAGAGATTTGCCGATTGGAAGGGGAATCCATTTGACGGTGAATCAAAACGTATGATTCTGATAGCACAAAAAACCCAGACTGATAACGAATAACCTTTTTTGCATTGTGATAATGGAAACGAACCAACTGGATCTCTGGAAC
>CAZVAS010000011.1:5276-19518 GCA_964625165.1 uncultured Methanospirillum sp.
CTCCGTCACTCTTGGTGAGATTCTGCTTGTTGATAATATTTGCACTTCTACTTTCGACATCTGGTCCAAAAAGTCGTGAGTCTTTGATAGTAATAACCACATCTTTTGTAGCTAACGCGTCTCCACCATTATGCTTAATAGTAAATCCGTCAGCAAGACTGAGTTTTCCGGAAATTTGGGCGGTAGGAACCTTCTGCTGACTATTAACAAGGCTACCAGCAAACCCTGATACTACAGCAGCAATAATTACCGTAACCACGATCATCAGGAGAATAGCAATAACCGGTGACACAGCTGAATCTGATCTTATATTCTTGTTTATCATGGTTATCCCTCTGATACAATAACATCCTTCTGGAAAATCGTCTTGCCAGTTGGGATATGAACAACAGAGATTGAGACAGTGTCTCCTGCTTTCAGTGATTCCCAACCTTTCCCTAATACCGCCTGCATTGCATCATTATGTGTAGACCACCAATCATCAGATGAAGCATACGTATATTTAACAGGATCACTGGTTGAGTCTACACTCACTCCATAACCACTTGCACCGCCGATTCCATTTCCAATTGACCTGAAGTCTGCAGCCCCAGCTGGTGTTGCATACATAGTCGTTCCAGGAGTGAGAGTGTAGTTACCAAACTGTTGTGGTGAGGATTTATACGGATCTGTTGGATTCTGAGACCAACTTGGTCCTTTACTACCTTGAACATAAGAACTATTAACTCCTGCTCCTATTCCAAATGGAGCTACTACAGTATAACTGTCATAATCAGTTCCATTAAAGTAGTTTTTTACCCCAGCCTGGGAGGTGTTACCACCGGAGGTTCCAGAGGATGATCTCCACTGAGTAACCAGTTTAAGATTTTTTGTACTGATAGGCTCACTCGTTCCGGTAACTACCGCAGAGAATTCACTTCCGGACCAGCTTCCAGAGTTACTGATTTTTACATCCATCGCTAATGATGGTGCTTTCCCTGAATTTGCATTAGCCAAGTTTCCAGCAAAACCACTGACCACAGCGGCAATAATAATCGTAACCACGAGCATCAGCATAACTGCGATAACAGGTGATACTGCACTATCTTTTTTGTTCACTTAAATTCTCCTTACATTCCATATGATCTCTAGAATGGTTACCCAAACGGAGATCGTACAAATAATTGTGTTGAATTAATTAACTTAAAAATTGCTATTTATTACATTATTTTTGTTTACTGATCGGATTGACAAAAAAATACAAAAAGAATGCTTAATCACTAAATATCCAACCAAATCGTTGGATATTCCAGATTACAAGAAACAAGGTAAGCAATATATTTCTGATTAAAAAATTACTAGTTCCAACCGCGCACATCAAATGGTGTTAATTTTAATGCAAAGTTAATAAAAATATTTTTGAGGTATCTATTCATTAGGACATACCAGTCAGAATTACCGGAGCACTGTCAGATAGAATATTCAGGACCTCACCATCCGTAAGGTCTATCCGATACCACATCTTGTAAAACTCTTTGATCTCCTTAGTAAGGTCGTAGGTTACCTCTCCCGGGTACAGGACATTCGCAAGCCACATAGTCGCAAGCACCGACTCCGGAACCGGCATCTCCCATGTCATCAAGAACTTTGGCATCCTGAACACCTGCTTCTTCTGAACTGCAGGAAGTGCCTGCCATGCTGGATCAGATAGAACATCATCAACAGACTGGGCACAGTATGGGAGAAGAATAATTACATCAGGGTTCCACGAGTAGATCTGATCCATAGTAACGATGTTATCGCCACCCTTCACTCCTTCAGCAACATTGTCTCCACCTGCTATGGCAGCTATCTTTGCTTCATAGTAATTATCACCGAGAGTCTGGGTCGCCTTTCGTTGCCCGTAATAGACTTTCTTTATCTTATCTGTGGTTACTTTTGCAAGGTCAGTCTTAACCTGATTCATCTTCTCATTATAATATGAAAGGAACTTATCAGCCTGCTTCTCCCTTCCAAACATCTTCCCTAGGATCTCATAACTCTTGGTCAGGTTTTCCGGAGACTCATAGTCAAGAATTACAAACGGTATACCTAGTTGTTTTGAGACCTCATTCGCGTTAACATAATCAATAGAGGAGATGACAACCTGAGGATTAAGGCGGACAAGTTCTTCCTTGTTTACATCATCTTTGTGACCTGCTGATGGGAGAGAAGCAAGATAAGGCGTGTATTGCTTTAGTTTTTCAGCGTCTGACGGGCCATGCTGGTTTGCTATCACCCGATCATCAGCACCGATAACATGTAGGTATTGGGCTGAGAATGGATCAAGAATAACCGCTTTAGTAATATTTGCAGGAAGAGTTACCTGGTTTCCGGTGAGGTCAACAATCGTCTGGTTATCTTCAGCAAGACAGGGAATAACTCCTGAGATCAGACCAATCAAGGCAATAATACAGAAAATTTTTGAATTTATGTTCAATTAGATCACCAACTTGTGAATAAAATTTGATCATATGTATTGCCACATTAATGTAATAAGCATTTATTTTTTTAACTGTTAAAAATTAATATTGAATTTTTAAAAGAATGATGATAATATATAATCGTATTGTATTATTTCATAAAAACAATAAACAGCATCTCCAATAACTTAACAAAAGAGATAATAAAGATCTTTTATATACACTTTCATCAGAATTCCTTCTCCATCACTTCGAACCGGAGCACCTATGAATAACCCTCTCGAATCGCCGCTTGTAACCAACACACCCGCTGATCTGCCTGCAAATATTCAGGAAGACATCTCCCGTCTGATTCAGAAGATGCATTTCACCCTGCCTCTGACAATCCTTTTTTATATTCTTCCTTTCGCGATCATCTTTTGGTCGCTCTTCATCGGAAGATATGAAGTGGATCCTGGAAATGTCTTGCGAATTCTAATATCTTCAGTATTCCCGATGGAACATACCTGGAGTAGTGCCGAGGAGACGATCGTTATGCAGGTCCGGCTCCCAAGAATCATCGCTGCCGTCATGGTCGGTGCAGCCCTCTCAATGGCTGGTGCAGCCTATCAGGGACTCTTCAAGAACCCGCTTGTATCTCCTGATATCCTCGGGGTCTCCCATGGGGCAGGATTTGGGGCAGCAGCAGCGATTCTGATGTCGGCTTCAACATGGCTGATACAAGTCTCTGCCTTTATTGGTGGAACTGTGGCAGTACTCTGCACATACATCCTGAGCAGACTGTATAGATCAGGCCAGATACTGGTCCTGGTTCTATCTGGTGTCATTGTATCAGCCTTCTTCCAGGCACTCGTCTCGATCACGAAGTATATCGCAGATCCCTACGATAAACTGCCGACTATTGTCTTCTGGCTTATGGGAAGCCTCTCTTCTGTCAGGTACTCAGATCTCGTAGCAATCGCTCCTGCCATGATCATAGGCGGTGGTGTTCTCCTCCTTATAAGATGGAGGATCAATCTCCTCTCACTCGGATCTGACGAAGCCCAGACCCTTGGAATCGACCTTAGGAGGATCACACAGATTATTGTCTTGTGCGCAACTCTTCTCACCGCCTCAGCAGTCTGTATCAGTGGAATCATTGGGTGGGTAGGGCTGGTAGTCCCGCACCTTGGAAGGATGGTCACCGGACCTGACTACCGCAGGCTCATGCCGATGACTATTGTTATCGGTGCTTCGTATCTCCTGTTGATGGATGATATCTCACGCACACTCATCAGCACCGAGATACCACTAGGAATTCTCACAGCCCTGATGGGTGCTCCGTTCTTTGCGTACCTGCTCTGGAGGAGGAAGACAGGATGGTCCTGACACTGAGCGCCCATAATCTGAGATTCAGTTGGGATGGAAAACGTGACATCTTTGATGATGTCTCCTTTACCTTGAACCCCGGTGAGATCTTCTGTATCCTGGGCCCTAATGGAACCGGAAAATCAACCCTTCTACGATGCCTCATCAATCTGCTTGATATCAATGAAGGCTCGGTCTGTATCAACGGGCGTGATATCAGAAAGATGGAGAGAACTGATCTCTCACGAAAAGTGGCATTTGTTCCCCAGGGGTATGATGTAGCATTTCCATACACGATCCTTGAGTATGTTCTGATGGGACGGGCGCCCTACATCTCCGCGTTTGCATCACCAAGTGAAGAAGACATCAGGATCGCTGTCGATGCTATCCGGGAGGTAGGTGTATATCATCTCATAGAAAAACCGGTCAACGAGGTAAGCGGTGGTGAACATCAGCTGGCTCTCATCGCCCGTGCCCTGGCCCAGCAGCCAGAGATCCTCCTGCTTGATGAGCCTACATCACACCTGGATTTTGGCAATCAGATGCAGATCCTCTCACTAGTGGAGACCCTCCGTGCCCGGGGAATAACTATCATCATGACCTCACATTTCCCGGATCACGCGTTCATCGTTTCAGATCAGGTCGGAATCATGCGAGACGGTGCATTCACAACGATCGGATCTGCAGACACAGTAATTACCAGCGATGCTCTGAGGGCAACTTATCATGTTGATGTCAGGGTTGAGTACATCGAGGTAGCGGGAAGAAAGGTCTGTATCCCGATCAGGTACCGGCCAGGGTGTCTCTGTCCGGTGGAGTCAGTACTGGATCAACTCATGAACGGGTATGTAAATTCCAGTCACCGGTGCTGTAATTGTGGAATGGTTTCTGAAGAAGAGAATATTCAAGTGTAACAACAGGCATAATTCCCCTTCTTTTTTCTACCTGATACCAGGCATACCAACTCAGAACAAAAACAAAAAATCAGAATATCAGGGTTACCCTGTCTTTTCTGATGGAAGACCGGAACCGGTGATGATCTCATTTAGTTCATCATCACTGAGGTCATAGTGATAGAATTTACTATAGAACTCTTTGATGAGACCGTTAAGATCCAGATCACCAAACTGGTCAGGGTAGAAGACTTTTGCAAGCCATGGAATACCGATGATACGGTTAACACCCGGTGGCCTGTCAATCCATCCGAACGGCTGGTTTGGAATCAGATAGACCTTCTTATTCTTGACCGCATCGATATCCTTCCAGTTCGGATCTGTCATAACCGATTTGTAGAACCTGCTGTCACCTGCAATAATGAGTTCTGGGTTCCAGGCTGCAACCTGCTCGAACGAGACAGGTGTCATACCGCCACCACCCTTCTCATTGACTTCAGCCACGTTTTTGCCTCCACAGACGGTTATCAACTGGGCATGATCTGAAACTGCCGGATCCGTCTTCAGCCCGTCAGGACCCTCGGCATAATACACTTTAACCCGCTTCTCGTCCGGTATAGTAGCAACCTTTGAGGTTACAGTTTTGTATACCTTGTCATAGAACGCGTTCAGTTCTGCTGCCTTGTCCTTTTTGTTCAGCAAATCTCCAAGGAATGTGATACTGGGTCCATATGCAGTCGCATTTGTGGAGTCAATCGTCCCTACTACCGGTATCGGATTGAGCTTCTTCTGCAGATCCTCGATTGTTCCTGTCACATCGATATCAGGTCCCGAACCAAGGAGGACAACATCAGGCTTCATCGCTAGATATGTCTCATAATTGAGAGTGTTCCCCATCTGTTGACCACCGACATTTGGGAGGTCTTTGTACTTCTCAGGAACATACTTTGAGTTGTTTAAATCAAAGTTCAATCCGATCAATACATCTGGATCAAGCATATACACCGCCTCTGTTGTTGGCGGTGAGGTTGCAAGAATAGTATTAATCTCTGCCGGAACTGTGACACTTCTTCCGGTCATATCTGTGATCGTCTTGGTATCAGCAGCATACACCAGGCTTGAACTGGTAGCTGCGATAACCAGGAGGAGCACAAATAGTCCTCGAATTAATGATTTTGTCATATCAACTCCCCATCCGGCACTTCAATTGGTGATGAAATAGTGCCAGAATGCATGAAGAGTTAATTCTGATAGTAATATATGCATTTGTGTTAATTATTATTCAATTAAAAGGATAAACAGAATAAAATAGACAATCTTTTTTATTCAGATATGAAACTCTACACCCAGATCTGCCATCAGTTGCTACCTATTCATTCATCATGAAATCCTCAGAAAATATTCAAACCCTTCTGGACTGCTGGAACTCATCAGTATCAGGTACAGAGCCGGTCACTGACGAGAGTCAGGCAGACCGGTGGAACCGGCGTGCATCAACCTTCGGCAACGACCATGATCCTGAGAAGAGAGCGAAAAAGACAGCCGACTTTTTTAGCCTTCTGAGTGAAGCGGGTTTTTCACCTCAAGGTTCGCGGGTTCTAGACATCGGTTGCGGTCCAGGTTCACTCTCACTTCCCCTGGCGGAGGCCGGTGCGGATGTCACTGCAGTCGATATATCATCCAGAATGCTTGAGCGTCTGTCATCAACAGCAAAAGAGAGGGGCCTCTCCATCAGAACGCTTGTATGTTCATGGTGGTCGGCAGACATCGATCTCCTGAACCTGCGAAACTCGTTCGACCTGGTTATCGCTTCCATGACTCCCGGAATAAAAGATCCAGAGACGTTTGACCGGATGATAGCATGCTCACGGGGATACTGTTACTATAGTAGTTACATGAAGAATGGTCCGAATAAGATACCGACCGACCTCTATCATCGCGTCATAGGAGAGATGCCGCAGTCAAGGCCATTTTCTACAGGTTTTTTCTATCCATTCATGTATCTCTATGCACAGGGAATTCATCCACTTATCAGAATGTACCATAAACAAGTGCAGTATGAGGAGTCATGGGAAGAAGCAGCCGAGCGGGCTATCGAGGATATCCAACATGGAAAAACCCTTTCTCAGGAATCCAAAAAAGAGATCCGGGAGTATTATAAAAATTCATCAGTAAACGGAAAGTATTCGGCTAAGGATGAGATGTTTAACGCCATGATGGTGTGGGATATCCACAGAAAGGAGATCTAATTGTTCCAGTTCAATAGGTCAGATATTGCCTAAACAAAAAAGTACTGTAGAAAAGCATTTTATTATTTTCTCAGTTTTGTCTTTTTTTGCATACATTATGCGTCTTTCATCATCGGTCCCGGATCATGTTAAAGATAAACACGGGATCCATAGAATAATTATATATGCTGGTGCAGATGATCACCTAGA
Organism: uncultured Methanospirillum sp.; assembly: GCA_964625165.1. Taxonomy (GTDB): domain Archaea; phylum Halobacteriota; class Methanomicrobia; order Methanomicrobiales; family Methanospirillaceae; genus Methanospirillum. Next base: position 12,396 of record CAZVAS010000011.1, read on the forward strand.
TGAGTTACCTGTTTCATGCGAGTTGCTGTGGTGGGGATTGTACCTTCTGGTAGCATGAACTCTATTGGTACGAATATGAGGACGGGTAATTCTCATACGTTAAATACTCTGCTGCATTATCGGCAGGATGTGAGAGGATACCATGACCGAACAATACCAGTCAGTGATCAAAACAGCAGATACAGAGACACTTCAGAAGATTATCGATTCTATACCATTGGCTACTCTTATTGTTGGACCAAAGGGGACCTTTATTGATTGTAATAACGAGGCGCTCCGTATCTTTGATGCCTCTGACAGTAACGATATCATCGGAAAACCACCGAACATCCTTTCACCACCCAAACAAAGAAACGGAAGTGATAGTGGCTCTGAGGCTGATCGTTTAATTAAAAAGGCAATTGACACTGGTTTATCCACTTTTTACTGGGATCTTATCACCCAAAAAAAGAAGGTGTTTCCTGCCAGGGTTTCTCTGAAACCAATTCACTATGGTGGAGAACAATGTCTCCTGACCACTATTACTGATATGTCAAAACAGATCAGGATTGAAGAGAACAAAGCACTGATAAACCAGAACCCCTATGCTCTTCTCAAACTCAACCCTGATCTGACCATTGCTGAAGTCAACCCTGCTTTTACGAAGATATCAGGATATAGATGGGAGGACTGGATTGGGAGATCCCTGACTGACTTCAAGGTTATCAAACGGGACGGTCCGACTGTCACTGATGCCATTAAGACAAAATCACTGGTTTCAGGAACGATCGTCGTTGATTTTCCAAACGGCATCAAAAATATGGAGTACTCATATATCCCGGTCTTTGATCCTGAAGGTAACCTGATCCTTGTGTATGATATCTTTGCTGATGTCACAGAACTTGTCCAGAAGATAAACGAGTCTGCAGCACTTGTTGCAGACAACCCGGCTTCTATCATCACGATGGAACCAAGCGGCAAAATAGTTGCAGTAAACCCATCATTTTTGGATCTCTGCAGAATGCCTGAACAGCAATTGCTCTCCATGAAAGTTCAGGAGTTCAACATTACCGGACGTGAAGGCGAATCTTTTACCGATGCTCTCACCTCAAAGAAACCTGGAAAAGGAAGACTTGTCGTCGACTTTGGATGGGCAGTAAAAACACTTGATTTCACGTATATCCCCATCATCGATGCAAATGGCGATGTGATTCGCATGGTTGCGATGTACATCGATATCTCTGACCAGGTGGCATATGTTGATGAGATCCAGACGTTTATCCAGGAAAATCCGAATGCAATCCTGATGATGGATACCGACCTGAAGATAACAGACAGCAACCCTGCATTCACAAAGATACTCGGGTACAGCTATGAGGAGAGCCTTCGGATGAAACTGACCGATATCAAGGTCACCGAGAGGGTAGGTCCCACCATCAGGGAGGCAATCCAGACCAAACAGGCAGCCCGGGGGACCCTGGTTGCAGACTGTCCGACTGGCATCAGGCATCTTGATTATGTCTACATTCCTATCACAGACAAGAAAGGAACTGTGATACGGCTGATTGAGATCTTCTCTGATATGACCGCTATCAGATCGCTCATCTCATACCTTGAACGTTCAGTCGAGATGCTCCAGCAGAATATCAGTTCTCTAGCGAAAGGGGATACGACCTTCAGTATGAAGACTCTGGAGGCAGATGAACATTCTAAAGCAGCCCGGGAGCAGTTTGTAAAAATTGGGGAAGCAGTAGAGACTGCACGTAATGCGATCACCCGCCTTGTCTCTGACTCTGAAGCAATAGCAAAGGCTGCAATTGCCGGGAATATAAAATTCAGATCAGATCCATCAGTTCATGAGGGTGATTACCGCATGGTCATTGAGGGGATGAATCAGACCCTTGATTCCATTACAACTCCGGTCTATGAGTCGATGAAGATCGCTGAAGCGTATTCAAACTATAACTTTGCTGTGCGTTTTGATCAGAAGATAGAGGTAAAAGGTGAATGGGTTCAGTTCAGAGATGCCCTGAACAATATCAGTATCAAGATATCAGAAGCGGTCTCCCTCATCAACAAGAACGTCTCTGATCTTGCATCACGTGCAGAACAGGCAAATGCAAGCGTAGAAGAGGTGATTGCCGGGGCACAGCAGGTAGCAATCAATGCAGGAAAAGTCAGTCAGAACTCTGAACAGGGAGGAGACGGAATCTCACAGGTTCTCAGGGCGATGGAGGACCTCAACGAGACCGTCGGGGCAGTATCACGAAAGGCTGAGTCTGTGTCTGTTGCTTCTAACCAGGCGAATGAACTGGCTAAAGGCGGAATCAATCTCGCTCACAGATCTGAAAAAGCCATGGGGGATATCACCATCTCTGCCGAGGAGGTTGACTCGATCGTTTCAGGGATCAATGCAGAGATGGACGAGATCGGAAAGATCGTTCGGTTGATATCAGATATCGCCAGCCAGACCAACCTACTTGCCCTCAATGCTGCTATTGAGGCTGCCCGGGCAGGAGATGCCGGAAGAGGATTTGCGGTTGTTGCTGCTGAAGTGAAGTCTCTCGCTCTCGACTCACGAAAGTCTGCTGAGACAATAGAAGACCTGATAACAAAACTCCAGGTGAAAGCGAAGCAGGCAACAGAGGCGATGGAGAAGTCGACAACGTCGGTCATGGAAGGAAGCAATGCCCTGGAAGAGACTCTTACTGCCTTTAACAAAATTGCAGAGACCATCGGTGAGATCAACAACAACACAGTCGAAGTAGCCTCTGCATCTGAGGAGCAGGCTGCATCGGTTCAGGAAGTGACTGCAAGTATTCAGGAGGTTGCAAACCTGATTCAGAACACCTCACAGGAGGCAGGGGATGCTGCGGCAGCAACCGAGGAGGCGAGTGCTTCGCTCGATGAGATAGGTCGGATCATGACCGGTGTGGTAGGAATTGTTGAGAACGTCTCCGGTGAGATGGCCAAGTTCAAAATTGCCTGATATTCTTATCAGTGGAGATATCCCCTTTTTTGCATTCAAGGGTAACCGGAGCAAGGGTATACCGTTTCAGGATCACATTCGCACCAACACAGTCCTCTTCAAGGTGGGCAATGATCCTTCTCCTGAAGAAGGGATTGTCAGGATCATGAACAAGGATCGTGATCACAGGATAAGTGATGCTGACCCCGGTGATGTTCTGATGTGCCTGCCAGTGTCTTCTGCTATGTTCATTAAGCCCGTCTTCGATCAATAGAAATACTTCTTCAGGACACCGGTCAGTGCCGAGATCTACCGCATCTGCAACGCGGAAGACGGCAGCAATCAGAGGAGTGCGAATGGAAGGTCCCTCTTCCCTGATACTACCGAGATCGGTATGAGTGTCATGATACCTGATGACGGTCCTGAGAAGAGAGAGTTCGGTTGGACTGAGAAGGCTCTGAATTGTGGGATCCCTGCCAATCATCTCGATCGAGAGTTCGACATGCATACCCCGGTCATAGATCGAGAGGGGATGAAGATACCCGAAGTCGTGGAGCCATGCTGCAAGATAGAGAAGAAACCTCTCATTATGAGATATCTGCAGCCCGGAAACTGCCAGTCTGTTGATATTGTTGATGAGTGCGACAGAGTGCGTAACACCGTGTGACTGATAGACCGGGAGCCCCCTGGGGATGAACGGGAGAAGACGGGATGCATACTGCTCAACCTTTTCGATCCGGTCAAGCAGATCAGGATATCCGGCTAATGCCTGGTATCTTCTTCTCTCGTCAGGCTGGTTCATACCATCAGGATATTCCTCTTGAGCAGGATCAAACCTTTCTGATCAGGATCTTTTTTGCGGATTTTCCAAAGAAATGATACCCTGATCCTCCCTGCATGATGGTTCTGAGCAGACTGTCGGGATCGGTTACGATATCACCACCGATTGCAGTAACACCCATCTCAAAGAGAACATCCGGGATCATACTGATAGTCGGCCCACCGATGATGACCGGAACACCTTTGGGTATTCTGGAAAGGAGAAGCTCGGTTGTCCCGGTCACCATCGTTGCACCGGTCATCACAACACACCCTGCCTCTGCAAGAACAGAACCCTGCTTCTCTGGGGGAACAAAGAATGGCATTTCGTCCTCACGAAGTGCATTCCGATTCAGTTCAAAGATCCGGTACGCCGCTCCCCGTTGTTTGAGCCGGTGAATAACCGGCCAGAGTGCTCCTACCACCACGACCGGTTTTTTAGGATCTATATCATCAACCAGATCAAAGGCATCCTTGTTCTCCTCGATCAGATAGGTTCCTTCAGGGCAGATATCCAGATACCATGCAGAAAGTGCGTTTACGATACTGATCAGTACGGCTCTCACCAGTGGAGCAGGTGAGGATATGTGGGTCAGGATCTCATCAAGTGATACGCCCTGCATGTTTCCACAGTAAGGCATTGCACTTGCAGCAGTTGTACAGCATACCGCTTCGGGAATAAGATCAACAGGGGTGAAACAGATCCCTCCGTACCCATTGCTTAGTTTCACACCTGTGAAGAATACACCAACAACAACATTCTCAAGCGTGACTCTAGTCAGGGGTTCAGGCAATCGCTCCCGAAGCAGGGCAATAGTATTGTTCAGGATCTGATCTGGTTCTGGTAGTGTAGTCATGGTATCGCAGGTTCTTGAAAAGTCGCATACATATGGAATTTAACTCTTGATGTAATTACATTGGCTAAATAATCTGCATATCTTATTTAACTATTCGGATTAAAGAAGTACCATGATTGATATCACAACAATAGACTGGAATGAGGCCTGGAAAAAACCTGAGGAGGGGGAGAAAGGGAAGAAATTATTCATCAGTTGTGCAGACAGGTGGTCTGAAAAAGAGAGGTGTGAACGGTTCAACCGTTCTGCAAAAGAGAACAACTGGCAGGCATCCCGGGCACGAATTGAAGGGATGAATATCACCCCTGATGCACGAGTTTTAGATATTGGATCTGGGCCGGGAACCCTGACAATACCTCTTGCAGGCCTCGTCAGGGAGGTTACTGCAGTTGAACCATCCGCGTTTATGCGTGACTGCCTCTCCTCAAATGTTACCGGGGCCGGTCTGAAGAATGTGATCGTGGTCCCAAAGAAGTGGGAGGATGTGGATATCACCACTGATCTACATGCCCCTTATGATGTCGTGGTTGCTTCGTACTCGCTCGGATTTCCTGACCTTCGGGAGGGCCTTCAGAAGATGGATCAGGTATCGAGCTCGTATGTGTATATCTTCTGGTTTGCAGACATGCTCTCACCCTGGCAGAAGAATTACGGGGATATATGGGAAGCCCTGTACGGGATACCGTTCAAAAAATACCAGAAACCAAATATCGTTTTTAATCTGCTCCATCAGATGGGCATCTATGCAAACGTGGAGATCACCAAAGAGGTGCACCAGCAGAAGTTTGCATCGATGGATGAAGCAGTCAGCGATCAGGGGGCCGGTCTCAATCTCGAGACCCCGGAACAGTACGCCGTGCTCAGGGAGTTTCTTGAAAAGAGGCTACAGCAGCAGGATGGCCAGTATGTGATGAGCAGCATCTCTCCACGGGCAAAGATCTGGTGGAAAAAAGATTAGAGAGAATATGGATTCAGAGGACCGTATAATACGATCCCTGTGCACAATTTTTACAGACCGCCTTCCCCTCGATCATCACCTCTTTGCTGTCCATGATCTCCTCACCACAGCGACTGCAGACATCCTTGTGGGTAGGGAATCCAGGCATATCCTCCTTCGGGATTGTGATCTTCACATTCTTGATCGTGAAGATCTCCTCTTCAGGAGCATTGCAGATCATCTTTGCGACCTCTTTCATATCCTTGGGCTGGTTGGGATTTTTCGGAAGTGCAGCAACACGGACCGCCTTGCCGGTAGCAGTATTGATAAAGGTTGCCGCAAACTTCCCGTAGTTCATATGCTTGAGTGAGCGGTGACCAAGAGATACTCCGGTGATGGCCTGTATAGCATCGGTTGCGCACCGGTCTATCTCAACATATACAATGAGATCGTGGGTCTTTGTGAGGGGATCCAGTCCCAGTTCCCGCATGCCTGCCATGGTCATTCTGGTTCCCATGACTATTCCGGGGCATATCTCTCCATGGAACTCCTTTGCTTTCTGTAAGAGGGTATCAATAGTACTCATAATTTCAGTACATCTATACTCTTTCTTTAAGTTAAACTCTTATTATCGAATATTCAGATCTGTTTAGACGCTTTCACCAAAATTTCCCCACGGGGACCGTTCAGTTTACATCAGGATGACGATCCTTCGATCGATGAGTAAACGATAATTAATTTATTTATGACAATAATCAAAGTGTTTTTATGATATCAAAGACAACACTTCTCTGCCGGAGTCGGAAGGTCTGAAACATTCTCTGAATGAATTAGTGCTTCCTGACAACTGGAGAACAGGGCATTCATGTAATATGAAACTCCAACCTTGGTTGCAGAATGCCATCAGGATTTCATCCTGATGAATGAAAGCACCACTCTTTCCGGGCAGGAAAGAGCTCCTTCGGCGATTAGATGAGAATCATCCCTTCAGAGATTCTTAAGACAGAACATGCCATTCCGCCTGCCTGAACCAGATATCCACTGGCAGCAGCCGGGAACAACCACACAAATCCCGCAAGTCAGCTGGTTCACCTCAAAATCCCTCGAGGTGGGCCGGTATTCATCGATTCGATCCAGGAATATGAGGGGGAGAAGGAGCCGGATGACAGTCTTTATCCAGCGGTTCATAACCGGACTTGTCTCATCACACCCGGCCCCTCTCCATTTGCGGGATTACCGATGTGATAACGTACTGTTCGTTTGAAAAGAGTTATTGAATGGTTATGAATCCGGTTCTTGTTAGTGTTCCGCTCTTACTTCCTTTTGTGATCTTCAATGTTACGGTGTAACTGCCTTTGTTCTGATAGATATGCCGTGGATTTTTCATTGCTGAACTACCTCCATCGCCAAAGTTCCAGTTCCACGCGGTCTCACCTGCAGATGAGGTGTCAACAAACTGGACCGGCAGAGGTGAATGTCCTGATATCGGAGAAGCAGTGAATGAGGCATTCAGATCTCCGGTTGAATCTCCTGGATCCTGATCACCTCCACCTGATGATGACT
>CAZVAS010000011.1:19618-26467 GCA_964625165.1 uncultured Methanospirillum sp.
AGAATCGCAGAGATTGCATCTGATGTGTACCCGCTCCCTGATGAGTCAAGGAACTTAAGGGGCATAATTTTGGCTTTCCAGTTCACACCGGTGACACCAACCCCGTTATTACCAACTGCAGCGATGATGCCGGCACAGTGAGTTCCATGTCCGTTGTCATCCATCGGATCATTGGTAGCGCTGCAGAAGTTCCATCCATGAACATCGTCGATGTACCCGTTCCCGTCATCATCAATACCGTTCCCTGCAATCTCTCCTGAATTGGTCCAGATATTTGCAGCAAGATCTTCATGGGTGTAATCGACCCCGGTGTCAACGACTGCCACAACAACCCCGGATCCTGTGGTTGTGTTCCAGGCAACCGGAGCATCAATATCTGCTCCTGCAGTTCCATAGAAAGGTGACTGGCCGGTGTTATGGAGTCCCCACTGGAGTGAGTATCCCGGGTCATCAGGGGTGACCGATGATGATCCTGTACTGCTCTCTGAAGTACTCACTGAATCTGCAGACTCATTTGGAGAGAGTGAGATGAGATGATCCTCTTCTGCGTATAGCACACCTGAATCCTTAGAATATTCATCGATGGCCTCTTCGGGAGTCAGATTTGCCGGAGGTCTGATGATCTGCATCCCGGAAATTCCCATAGGCGAGAAGTCGACAAGGACCGATCCGCCGACCTTTCTGTTCCTAGTATCCATGAACGAAGTGAGGTTCTCATCAGGGCCTTTTGCAACAGTTCTGAATTTGACGATGATTCGGTCCTCTGCATACCGGGGTGAGACCTGCAGGGTCTTCCCTGAATCTGATCCCTGCTCTCTGTAGTTTATGGCTTCTGCCGATACAGACACAACTACACCGATGAGGAGCAGGAGGATGAGGCAGCAGTATATATTGACATTACAGGTGCGTTTCATAATGATTCAACCTGCGATCCAGGCCCCATGAGTAAGAATGGGAGATCGCAAACTTACCAGTATCCCTGTTCTGAATCACAGATATACGAGTATTAATAAAAAGTGGAACTGGCTGGTTGAGCTATTGGGACGATACAGATGACTGGTTCATATTAGGTGGTATGTTGCCCTCATCCCGATCTGCTGAACGAGGATCCTGATTGTGGATGGTTCAATCACGACAGATTCATTCCTCTTCCATTCACATAGTAACGCATGCGGAAATTTGCCCTCCACGAAAAGGGAGGGATCATCCAGGAGATGGACGGAGAACGATATACCGTCCGGATCCGGGTCCCTGCCGGCATCATCTCTCCAGAGCAGATGTCTGGAATCAGTAAAATCGCTGAACAGTTCAAAACAGGAATTCACCTGACCACAAGGCAGACTGCAGAACTCATTCATGTCAGGTATGACGATCTTGAACAGGTTGTCGAGGCACTTGAACAGAACGGCACACCCCTCGGTGCTGAGAAGTCAGAGATCGTAAATGTTACGGCATGTCCGGGAACAGACCGGTGCAAGTATGCCCAGATGGACTCGATCGCCCTTGCCCTTGCCCTTGATAAGAAACATTTTGGCAGGGATATGCCGATCAAAGCACGTATCGCTATATCAGCATGCCCGAACTCGTGCATGAGTGAGAGACTGAACGAGATCGGGATAACCGGTGTGGTCAGGCCATACCGTATACCAGGAACCTGTACCGGTTGTGGTACGTGTACACACTACTGCAGGGAGAATGCGATCGTCATCAGAAATGGTGTAATTCACCTTGATGAGAATAAATGTGTTCACTGTGGAATGTGCATCGCCTGTTGCCCGTTCCACATCATCAAATCAGACCCACCTGCGTACCATATCACAGTAGGAGGGAAACGTGGGCGTCACCCAAAAGTTGGCAAGCATTTTGTCACGGTCAGGAGCCCGGAGACAGTTGATCTCTGTATCGAGAAGATTATCTACTGGATATACCGCAGGGCCTGGGGAGACCTACTCCTTCCTGATCAGCTCGATGATTTAGGATTTGAGAAATTCAGGGAAGATGTGGTCAATTCACTTCCTGAAAGCGAGATTGTTACCGGATATTAACGAGAACCAATCCTTATTCAGGAGATTACCCACATCTTCTCTTTTTTTCTGACTAATATTTACGAACTCGTGAGTTCAGACTTGCCGAGAGGAAAGACATCCTCTTCGTCGACAGGCTCCACTTTTCCTACCGTCGCCAGATAGAGTACGAACCGTTCGGATCCGTCAAGACTTAACATCTCATTAAGGCTTTGATCTTTGAACGCCCCGATTGCGCAGCAGCCACATCCGATCGGCAGCACTGACAGGTAGAGATTCTGACAGATGTGTCCCGCATCTAGGAAGAGGTTGCGATATCCCCGCTCCCCGTACTTCCATGTCATGCGGTACGAGTCTGCTGCCCAAATGAAGACTACCGCTGCCTGTTTTACGCATGGTTGATCTAAACAGGCTGGACCAAGATCCTCACCGATTTCAGGGTATGCAGGAAGGATCTCAAGGGAATGTTCCATCGCGATATACCGATAAAGTCCCGGTTTTAATCCTTCAACACGGTTTATCGCAAGGTAGGTATCGATGGCATGGCAGCATCCAGCTGAAGGTACGGTCCTGAAAGCACCACCAGGAAGCGCCCATTTCACACCGGCACTGCACCAGAGCATATATGAGAGTTCGGGAAGCGTCAACGGCTCATCGGTGTAATCACGAAGGCTCTCTCTGAGTTCTATCGCTTCAGAGAGATCCAGTTCATGAACAGTCTCACGATTCGGTTCTGGAAGAGGGATGAGATCGCCTGCTGGTTCTTCTTCAATCTCAGGCTGCTCTACCCCGTTCATCTCATCAGTGATAATCTGCTCATTCCCGTACCGGGTAGCCTCGATAAACTCAATCCCCTTCATGATCGTATCCTCTTGCCGTTCGCCTGTGTCTCAGTGTATTCGTGCCCTGAACCAGATATCTCTTCTTCACAAGAACCATCGTCAGGGGACCCTTCCGGCAGCCCTGCTTCTTTTTTCCATTTTCCAGAGGAAAGGAAGGTTGTAAGCGGGGATATCTCACCGATGACGGGTGCTGTATCCCTGAAGAGAAGCATAAGTCGTTTCCCATCATCACAACCGGCAACCACAGATCGAACCGGGTCTTTGCATCCGGACTGAAGAAGCCGAAATATATCAGTGTCAGTACCAATCGCTGATTCGTGAATGAAGATACCGTGGCAGGTCCCTTTGCAGAGGGCCACAGCAGCCCCTATCGCAGAGAGGGGGCGGATGATCAGATGAGAATTGTGGGAGATGAAGTTCGCCTGCAGAAGATCAGTGAGCGTATCTGATACTCCGGCGATAAGGATCCCCTGCTCGTCATGATGAATCCGGGTGTGCCTGACTGTAACAACAGCCCCTTCCCGGTACCCTTCTTTTACTGCCGGGATGTGAAGGACTGCATTGGATCGGACTGCCTGCATCTGACCTGCTGCACCCCGTGGCCTGGGAAATACATAGTCCTCACCAAGAACCCTCACTACAGAGACCGGGATGAACTCGTCTATTCCCCCGTCACTTGGTATCGGCTCTGCGGTAATGGCAGATGACTCGGGGTACTGCTGAAGGTCAAACTCCCAACTGGTAAGGAGGGGGGTTACGAGTTCACGCCATGCAGTAAGTGACGCCATCGGTTGACCCGGAAGGCCGATAACTGGTTTATCATTGACCTTGCCACAGAGGATGGTCTTTCCCGGTCGCATGGCAACCCCGTGGAAGAGTATGCTGCCAAGCTCTTCGATGACCTCACGGGTATGGTCACGGTTTCCTCCGGAAGAGCCGGCAGAAATGAGAACGAGGTCACATTCCTGTGCCGCTCTGCTGATCACGTCCCTGATAAGGTCAGGATCATCAGGGGTGATCGGGTACCGTACCGGTGTGATTCCTGCCTGCAAAAGAGAGGCAGCAATTACAGCCGTGTTGCTCTCCCTTACCTGCCCAGGCTTTGGTTCCTCATCACCTCTGACCAGTTCATCACCGGTCGGGATAAGACCAACAGAAAGAGACCTGACCTCGACATCCCTGATCCCGTATGTGATGAGTGCACCAAGATCAGAGGGTATGATCCGGTGACCCGGATGGAGAATGAGACGTCCCAGTCTGACCTCCTCACCTGGCTCCCTGATATTCTGACCCATACGGGCCGGACGGCGAATCTGGAAATTATTCTCACCAGCAACCCCGATCTCTTCTGATGCGATGACAGCATCATACTCGGGCGGAACCACCTGACCTGTGCTGATACTCACCACGTCGGTGAGCTGGACCGGGCTCTGGTCCCTTGCATCAAGTGTGTCATGACTCTTTACTGCAATCCCATCCATTGATGAGAGTCGTGCAGAAGGGATTGTTGCGTTGGCATACACCGGTGAGGCCAGAACCCTTCCAACAGCCTCCTCAACCCTGATCACTTCACGTCGATCAGGCCTGGGGAACGCTTCGGTCAGGATTCTGATGGCTTCAGAAAGGGGTATCTTACTCAGATACCTCTTCACCAGAGCATCACCTCAACCTCGTCACCGGCTTCGTATCCCTCGTCACCAGCCGGAATCCTGATAATACCGTCACTCCACGCAAGCGTGTTCATGAGGCCTGACTTGCCAAGCACCGGGGTTGCACAGTCACCCTCGATCCTGACTCTGAGGTAATGTTCACGCCCCTGTTCTGACTGTACACTTGTTGCCATCCTGATCTTCTGCCTGTAGGTCTTCTGACACGGCGAACCCTTGAGTGCCTGAAGCAGATGAATGACCACGAGAGAGAGTACCATGAACGTGGACGCCGGATGACCGGGAAGCCCGATGACCGGAACATTCTGTATCTTGCCGATGATCGTAGGTTTTCCCGGTGCTATCGAGATCCCGTGCACATAGACCTCACCCAGTTCTGCAATGATCCTCGCAGTGATATCATTGCGGTCTTTCGAACTTCCTCCGCTCACAACCACGGCGTCACACTCACGGGCAGCACGGGAGAGGGTCTCACGGAGTTCATCAGGATTGTCCCTGATTATTCCGTACCGCACCGGTACTGCACCCTGTCTGCGTGAGAAGACGGTGATGAGATAGGAGTTCACCTCTCTGACCTCTCCAGGACGGGGAACTGCTTCAGCAGGAACCAGTTCGGTTCCGGTTGAGATGATCCCGATCACCGGTTTCTTCCGCACTGTTATCTGGGTCTTTCCTATCGATGCCAGGACCCCGATGTCCTGGGGCCGGAGGATCCAACCTACCGGGTATATGAGATCAGACGCTTTGAAGTCCTCATCACGTCTGATGATATTCTCACCCACGATTGCTGGCTTTTTGATGAGGATGGTATCTCCGATCCGTTCGGTGTACTCAACCATCACCACAGCATCGGCACCTGCCGGGATCTGACCCCCGGTTGGAATATACATGCAGGTTCCGGGAGTGACAGTCAGGTCTGAAGGTGTTCCCATCCTGACCGAACCCAGGCAGGAGAGGTTCTGTGGTGAAGACTCGGATGCTGTCTGAATGTCGCCAGTGATGACTGCATACCCGTCACGCCAGGATCTCTCAAAACCGGGAATATCACTGAGAGCAATAACCGGTTCGCTCAGGGTTCGGCCGTCCCCGTCATCTATTGGTATCGTCTCGGTCCCGGTCTGGTGGGAGATACTCCTGACGATCCGCACCGCTTCCTCGATCGGTACTACATCAAAATAATACCCAGATGAAGCATCAGGACCTGACTCTTCTGGTGCAGACATATATTATCGGCGCTGTGCTCCTCTGGCAGCACCAGCGATCATACCTGTCAAGGTACAGGAATAGAAAGAGATCAGGTTCAGATGACTATACCCGAGTTCAGAGTACATATGTATTTTTTTACCTGCGTGAATTTAACCAGTTCCAATTACAGTTACCAGATCATCACTTCGACCCGGTCACCTGCACAATATCCCGTACTGCCTGCAGGAATCTTCACGATCCCATCACTCTGGGAGAGCATATGAATAAGCCCGGCCTTTCCAAAGACCGGTGTTGCCTGGTCGTCAGTAATGGTGACCCTGATGTACCGGTCACTCTCTCTGCTGGCATGCAGGTTATCGGTGAGCCTGACAAATTTGCGATACACCGGCTGGTTCGGTGATCCTTTCATAGCCTGGAGGAGATGAATCACAACGAGTGTCAGCACCATAAAAGTTGCAGAAGGGTGACCAGGAAGTCCGATCACAAGGACCGAGTCAATCTGCCCGATGGTTGTCCGTTTTTCAGGAGCAAACGAGATCCCCTCGGTGTAGACTTTCCCTAGTTTGTGAATGACCTGCGCCGTGATGTCATGCTCATCCCGTGAACTCCCCCCGCTCACGATGATGGCATCACACTCCTGCGATGCCTGCTCGATCAGGTTTGTGAGGTCTTCAGCATCATCCCTGATGATTCCATATCTGACCGGAATGGCACCCTGCCGTTTACAGAAGGCAGTGACCAGGTACGAGTTCACCTCCCTGACCTCACCTGACTTTGGAATAGATTCAGAGGGCACAAGTTCCCTGCCGGTTGAGATGATCCCGATGACCGGCTTCTTCCTGACTTTTACGCGGATCCTTCCGATAGATGCCAGAACAGCAATATCCTGGGGTCGCAGGATCCATCCTGCCGGATACACCGGCTCACCTTTTCTGAAATCCTCGTCCCTTTTGATGACATTACATCCAGGAGGCACTCGGCGTTTTACTGTAATTATATCTCCCTGTACATTACAGTCATCTGCCAGTACCACGGTATCTGCACCATCTGGCAGTTTTGCACCGGTCTGAATCGAGACTGCCTGGCCATGGGAGATCATTGGGATTGTTG
>CAZVAS010000011.1:26567-31431 GCA_964625165.1 uncultured Methanospirillum sp.
TTTTAGCCAGCAAAAACTGATCAGCCCAGCGGGTCTCCGTCTGATACATGGTCCATGGAATCGGCATGGCGTTGGATGATTGTTGATTTCATGGGTACATATATGCTCAACCGGAGGACTCCGTTAGCGAAATCTCTTTATTAATTCCCGGGAAGTTAAATATTTGTAATGTCCGGTACGAGAGAAGTGGTATCGCAGCCGACTGGCTGCTAATAGATCATATCTGACGGTTTTTTGGCCGTTCAACCTTTACAAATGCTGATTTAGGCTCCTTGCATGGAGGGCACCGCCATGTGTCAGGCAGTTTGGAGAACGGTGTTCCCGGGGGAATGTTCTGGGTAGGATCACCTAACTCCGGATAATAATAGTATCTGCACGGATTGCACCGGTAGACATCCATATCCGGATTTGAGGATGAGGCCACTTTCTTCACCATGTATCTGTAAATATTCCATTTTATGCCACATATGCTTTATCAGAGCGAAATTTTCAATAACTCAATGTGCCATACTAACCGTGCATGGTAATCATTCCTGATCTCAGTATGGTATTTGTAGAATTTTCACCCATAGATACACTCAATGCCACATGCGGTGACTGAGGAAGAACGGACCATTTCAGACTCTCATTTATACGAGACACGTGAAAAAGTAATATTTAAAAGTTTAGTTATTGATCTCGTCTTCTGGATCCCTGATATCCTGCTGGCAGTCATTTCAGGTTCGGTGACCCTGTATGCAGATGTAATAAAAAGTGGCAACGAGATACTCTCGACCTTTTTTGCCTGGCTCGCCATGCGAAAGATAACAAAAGGCGGGGGAGACGTCTATGATTACGGGATGGGGAAGTTTGAGACCCTGACCGGTATCATCACCGGTGCCGTGATGTTCCTCTCACTGGTTCTGGTCTTCGCAATCACAAGTTTCAAACTTCTCAACCCATCCCTGCTTCATGAAGAAGGTACGGTTCTTGCAATCGGGATGATGGCTATCGGTGTCTGTGTGAATACCTGGCTGTGGAGAGAAAAGTCCCATATAGCAAAGAAGGAGTACTCACCGGTGATGGAGTCACAGGTCAGGCTTTTCAAAACCAAGGCTCTTACTGACCTAACTGTCCTTATTGCACTGCTTCTGGTGATGATGCTTGCAGATTATGAATGGGCTATATATATCGATCCGGTTGCTTCGTTTATCGTCATTGGATCGTTCCTCTTCTCAGGGTACCGCACAATATCATCATCCCTTCCAGATCTGCTGGATAAAACAATTGATGAAGAACTTCAGTTGGAGGTGGTCAGAGCTCTGGCTGATTATTTTGATGAATACGAGGCTTTTCACGGCGTAAGATCCAGAAGAAGCGGAAACAACATTTACATCGAACTATTTCTCGAATTCAACGGTGATAAAAAATTTGCAGACGTGCAGGATGTGATCAACCGGATAAAAAATACCCTTGAACAGAAGATCCCCAAAAGTTCGGTGACCATAATGCCCTGCACAGGGAAGTTCGGATCAATATAATGTTCCGGATTTTCCCTTCAATATGGCATAACAATATCCACACCGATTCTTTCTGATTTTTCGGGCATTGTAGCTGCCATTACCTGAACAGAACATGATTCTTTTTATTGACATCTCGGTCCTGTGTGGGTTCGCAGGTATGGTACCCGTATCGATTTAAACCCGGGAGTCTATCTACTCACATGGCATTATGGGTCTGCACAAAATGTGGATATGTGTACAACGAAGAGATTGGGGATCAGGATCATAATATCCCAAAGAATACGCCCTTTGAGAAACTTGATCCCTCGTGGGTCTGCCCGAGATGCGGGGTTGGCAAATCATTCTTTGTGAAACGGTGAACAGACTTTAGATGAATGGATGTTCCAGTCACCTGCATTCTCATATCAATAAAGTAGACAACCTCTTCATATTACCAAACGCTTTAGACCTCTTTTTGCTATTATCTATAGATGGACCATCATGACGAGTATACGCAGGATGAACTCCTGCAAAAACTCCGGGAACTCGGGTATGATTCCAGGTTCCAGGAATATTACAAGAACTGTATCCCGTTCCATACATATCCTGCTCCAGGCCTGTTGATCGCTATCGGCATGGTCGATTACGCATTCGAACTGCTGGGTGCAAAACCCGGTGATAAGGTGTACGCGGTCTGTGAAACCCAGAAGTGTGCACCCGATCCACTCCAGGTCATCGCCCACTGCACAATCGGAAATCACCGGCTCACGGTTGTTCCGGTCGGGAGGTTTGCATTCACCATGAACAGACCAAGCGAGACAGATTCTGCTGAGGGTATCAGGATCTACATGGACCCGGTAAAACTCAAGGCATGGCCGACCCTTGAGAAGTGGTTTGCAAACAGCCCTGAATTCTCCAAGAAGACCATGACCAAAGCACTTCTTGACGATATCCTTGCTGCAAAACGCTCCATCCTCTCGGTACAGAAGGTCAGAATTCCAGTCACCCAGAAGAAGAAATGGAACACAGCAATCTGCAAAACATGTGGAGAACCTGTTCCCGAATACCTCATTGAGGGTGATCATTGTGCCGCCTGTGGAAGTCTGCGGTACTATGAACTCATCTGAACTTTTTTTACAGAACTAATTTCGATAAATCAGCAGACTTCGAAAGATCCGAATTTCTATCAGGAATGTTATTCAGATATCCGGAATTCAGGTTTAAAAGAGAGATCAGTACATCAGGATAGGAGAGGAGTGACCCTTTTCCTTCCCAATTGCGATGAGTGAAATCGTCGTAAACTGGTGAGGAGTGATTACTCCTCGTCGAAGATGTTGGTGTAGATAGAGTCGGTGCCGGTTGCTTCCAGACGTGCACGCTCTGCCTTCTCCTCTGCAAGTGCATGGATTGGCGGGCTCATGTCGCGTCCCGGAACGTGGCCGAACATCTTCTCGATCTCGGTCTGCTGTGAGTGCATGAACAGAGCGTTTGGAATCTCCATCGGACAGAGTTCTTCGCACTGACCACAGTTGACACAGGAGTCAGAGACGTGAGCGAACCGGATCAGGTGGAACATGAAGCTGGTTGGCAGTACACCGGGTGCAATATACCAGGGCTTCTTGGTCGAGCACTCGATACAGT
The DNA here is from genome assembly GCA_964625165.1 of uncultured Methanospirillum sp. Taxonomy (GTDB): domain Archaea; phylum Halobacteriota; class Methanomicrobia; order Methanomicrobiales; family Methanospirillaceae; genus Methanospirillum. The sequence goes on from CAZVAS010000011.1 coordinate 29,690, forward strand.
AGCAGATCGGGCAGTTCTCAACACAAGCGTAACACTTGATACACTTTGAAGACTCCTCCATGATCAGTTTGAGGCGGTCCTTACCGGTGCCGAGTCCCTCGAAGTCACGCTTTCTGCATGAGTCTCCGAGCTTGAACATTGCGTTCTCGACCTTTCCTCTGATCTCAATACCTTTCGGGTTTGCTGCTTCGGTCTCAAGAGCACCCTTTGCCTTGGCACTCTCGATAAGGTTTGCACCCTTCTCTGAACAGATCTCAAGGAATGTTGCCTTTCCTGCCTTGTCTCCGATGACTCCCCAGTTTCCTGCTGCGATATCAGCCTGGCGGGGGACTTTCATCTTACAGCGCTGGCAGTTGGATCTGCGTCCGTAGCCTTCTTCCTCGAGCTCATCGATCTTGATGCCCTTGTGGCCACCTTCGAACTCGATGATGAACTGACCCTTGTCGATCTCTTCCTTGTGAACGGTGTCAGGGTCAACCTCGAACTTCTCGCTGATCATCCGCCGTGCTGCAACCGGGCTGACTGAACCTCCACAGTTGACACCGATCATGATGATGTTGTCAAGGTTGATCTGGTTCCTCTTGGCAAGTTCGTAGAACGCCATCGCGTCGCAACCCTTGCAGGTGACTGCGTACTTCTTGTCCTTTGCACCGTTCAGGTATTTCTTGATCAGTTTGGGGATGAGAAGAGTACCGCAGTGCAGGGAACCTGCAGACTTGATGACATCATCGGCATTTGTGATCACGGTTGGGACAGCATCGTAGAGATCCTTACCCTTCTGGATGGCAATCACAGCATCAACCATCTTGGACTCAAGTGCATGCTTCAGGAGTGCAGTGACAGCTCCTCCACACTCACCTTTCTTCTGAACCTCGGAGTCTTTTGCCCATGCGTAGATCATGTCGCCTTTTGCTACCATCTTAGTTGCCTCCGAGTTTTTCGATAGATATTGCACAGTGCTTGAGTTCAGGCATCTTAGAGAGTGGATCGAGAGCGGTGTTGGTCAGGTTGTTGACACCTTCTGCAAAGTGCATGGACATGTAGACCACGCCAGGTGCAACCTCATCGGTTACCCGTGCAACGGTGTTGGTTTCACCACGGCGGCTCTTGAGTAAGACCCGCTCGCCGTCCTTGATCTTCAGGCGTTCTGCATCCTCGACGTTGATCTGTGCATATGACTCTGGAACCTCACGGTGCATGTCACTGCGTCCGGTCTGGGTCCTGGAGTGGTAGTGGAAGACGACACGTCCGGTCATAAGGGTGAACGGATACTCGGCGTCTGCGACTTCTGCTGGTGGCCGGTATTCAAGACCGAAGAACTGACCCTTTCCGTTTGCGGTTGCGAACTTTTCACGGTGCAGGATTGGGGTTCCCGGGTGCTCTGGGGTTGGACAGGGCCAGATGACCGACTCAGGTTTTTCCATCCGCTCGTAGAGACAGCCGAACATGGACGGGGTTACTGCCCTCATGTCGTCCCATACGTCCTTTCCGGTTGGAAGATCAAAGGTCTTGAGACCCATCCGCTTTGCAAGCTCTGCGATGATCCAGATGTCTTCCTTTGCCTCGCCCGGTGGGTTTACTGCCTTGCGGACACGGTTGACACGGCGTTCTGCACTGGTGAATGTTCCATCCTTCTCTGCAAAACAGGCTCCTGGCAGGATGACATCTGCATACTGGCAGGTCTCGGTGAAGAAGATATCCTGAACAACAAGGAAGTCAAGCTTCTCGAGCTGGCGTTTTAC
>CAZVAS010000012.1:0-1508 GCA_964625165.1 uncultured Methanospirillum sp.
ATAATCCAGGCTGTTCATCGACGAGATGCAGAGAGAAGACTTCGTGAGAGTGAAGAACGGTACCGGAATGTTGTTGAGGATCAGACAGAGTTCATCTGCCGCACGAAGCCTGACAGAACCATCATATTTGTAAACGAGGCATTCTGCCGTTATTATGGGGTAACACGGGATGAGGTCACCGGAAAGAGGTTCATTCCCCCGATCATTGACGCAGACAGACAGAGGGTCGATGAACTTCTCTCATCACTGAAACCGGACAACCCGGTTGTAACTATCGAGCACCGGGTTACTCGTCCTGACGGAAAGATCAACTGGCAGCAGTGGGTTGACCGGGGAATCTTTGATAGAAAGGGAAGATGCATCGAGATCCAGTCAGTAGGTCGGGACATTACCACAGGAAAACTGGCAGTAGAGACGGCATCCTACCTTGGAAAAATCCTTGATGACTCGCTGAATGAGATCTACATCTTTGATGCAGAGTCATACCATTTCATCGAGGTCAACAGGGGAGCCAGGGAGAACCTCGGATACAGCATGGAGGAACTCTCCAGGATCACCCCTCTCGATATCAAGCCTGAATTCACCAGGGAAAAGTTTGAGCACCTTATAAAACCGCTCCTCCATGGAAGAGCAGAAAAAACCAGATTCACAACCGTCCATCTGCGAAAAGACGGAACAACGTACCCGGTCGATGTGCATCTCCAGATCATGAAGATGCAGGATCGCCGCATCTTTGTTGCGATCATTCAGGATATTACCAGTAGAAAGCGGGCTGAGTCGGCTTTAATTGAGGCTGAAGAACGGTTTCGTATCCTCTTCCGCCAGTCGCCTATCCCATACCAGTCGCTTGATAACGACGGGAGATTCATTGATGTCAATGATGCCTGGCTTAACACCCTCGGATACTCGTACCATGAGGTTGTTGGGCACTGGTTCGGTGACTTCCTTATTCCCGAGCAGCAGGGACTCTTCAGAGAGAGGTTTCCACGATTCAAGGAAGCAGGTGAGGTTCACGGGATCGAGTTCAGGATGAGAAAGAAGAACGATGGGGTGATACTCGTCTCGTTTGATGGCAAAATCGGAATGAATCCGGATGGGTCCTTCAGGCAGACCCATTGCGTGTTCAGGGATATCACCAAAGACCGGGAGGCAGAGTTATCACTCATCGATCGCGAGGAACGGCTTAACCTGGCAATCCATGGGGGAGATCTTGGAACCTGGGACTGGGACATTCCATCAGGCAGGATAGCAGTCAATGACCGGTGGACGACCATGATCGGGTATGAACCTGATGAGATCGTGCCACATTATGACTCATGGAAGGCACTTGTTCACCCTGATGATCTCCCCGGGGTGACAAAAGCACTGTGGGAAACTGTTGAGGGAAAGACACCGCAGTTCGAGTACCGGTACCGGCTCAGAGGAAAGAATGGTGAGTGGGTATGGGTTCTGGATAAAGGGAAGGTCATCACCAGGGATGCAGACGGATCTCCACTCCGGGCGGCTGG
>CAZVAS010000012.1:1608-3050 GCA_964625165.1 uncultured Methanospirillum sp.
TTTCTGAATGCAGTACTCGACTCACTCCAGGATGTCATCGGGATCCAGAAGACCGATCACCGGATCATCAAGTACAACCAGGCAGGATATGAACTCCTGCACAAAACACCGAAAGAAGTCATAGGAAAGCGATGCTATGAACTCATCGGACGGGATACACCCTGCGAGGACTGTGCGACAAACAAGGCCCTAATCTCCAAGCAGATGGAACAGACTGAGAGGTTCGTGCCAGAACTTGGAATCTGGATGGACTGCAGGTCAAAGCCGGTCCTTGATGAGAAGGGCAAGGTTGCCTTCATCGTCGAGCAGTTGATAGATATCACACATCGCAAACGGTCTGAAGAGGCGGTGAGAGAGGCGAACCAGAAGCTCAGGCTTCTCACCGGGCTTACCAGACATGATATCCTCAACCAGCTCAGTGCCCTGCAGGCGTTTCATGACCTTATCCTGCAGACAACAGAGCCTGAAGTCATCCACACCCGCATCAGGCAGGCCCAGGATGCATGCAACAGAATAGAGGAGATCATCGGGTTTACCCGCGAGTATGAAAACTTCGGTACTATCTCAAGCGGGTGGCAACAGGTAAAGCCCCTTGTGCGATCTGCATGTTATGAGGTAAGGCTCGGAGGGATGAACCTTACCGAGACGATAGAACCGGGTCTCGAGGTATATGCAGATCCTATAATCAGAAAGGTCTTCACCACTCTTATCGAGAATGCAGCCCGCCATGGAGAGAAGATAACAACCATATCGACCTACACCAGGAGGGAGGGGGACTCATTGCTTATTGTGTTTGAGGATGACGGGGCAGGGGTTTTGGAATGGGAGAAGAATATGATATTTGAGCATGGATACGGTAAGCACACCGGGATAGGGCTCTTTCTTGCACGGGAGATTCTAGCGATCACCGGGCTGTCCATCAGGGAGACCGGGACACCAGGAAACGGGGCTAGGTTTGAGATCATCGTGCCGGCAGGAAAGTTCCGGTTCTCCTGACCTGAAAACCCCAAGTGTGGCTCGTTAGGGACCCAGTAAGAACCAATGAAATTACTTTTTGTGGCAAAAAATCGGTTGAACCCGGTTCAACCGGTATATTCGAGGACAAAGTGCTCAGACTCGTAGATCTGCGTGCCCTTCCCTGCATCTGCGGCTTCTGATGCCGGGGAGAAGATCCTGAAGAAGAGCGTGTGGCTGCCGGGTTTGCGGAGCTTGGACGGAACATCAAAGAAGAGGGTCTCCTTTCCGTCAGAACTGAGCCACTCATGCACCTCTCCGACAAGCGTTGTATCAACCATGATCTCCACGATCACCTTCTGACGTGATGATGCATCGTGATTTATCCGATAGAAGAACCGGTTGTCAGAGACCGGGGTGGTGAGGCTCTTCTGTGGATCGTAATCGCCTGCTTTTGTCGTCCAGAATCCATCGATTGCTATCTGCAT
>CAZVAS010000012.1:3150-19400 GCA_964625165.1 uncultured Methanospirillum sp.
GGTCCGATACTCCTACTGGGTATGGTCATATTTGGTTTCATCATCGCTGCAATTGTGATGCAGGTCATCCCATCTTCTGTGCCCATGGATGCCATCACCGGATACAGCCCTGTAAATCTCACACCAGAGGAGCACATATGGATTGTAGACCATCCCGAGATCCGGGTATGCCCTGATCAGAACTATCCACCCTTCGAACAGATCACAAAGTCAGAGGACTACCAGGGGATATCAGCGGATCTCCTTCGCGAAATCGCAAAAAATACCGGGCTTCACATCAAAGTCTCGCATGAAAAGGACTGGGAGTCCTGTATAGAAAAGATAAAAAACGGGAGCGTGGATCTCCTCGGAGCGGTATATATCTCCAGCCTCAGGAACGATTACCTGATCTATTCTGAACCGTATTATCGCTCACTACTCCCGATCATCACCAGATCAGATACCCAGACCGACATGACCCTTGAACAATTTGCAGGAAAAAGGGTCGCTTCAGTCGGAGAATACACGACAACCCTGCTGCTCAAAGAGAAGTATCCTGACATTACCATCGTTCCGGTACCTGATGTACGATCCGGGTTGATGGCGGTATCACTCGGATCTGCAGATGCATACTTCGGAGACCTTGCCGCTTCAACCTACTATGTTGATTCTGAAGGGATCAGCAACCTTCATGTGGCAGGCTCATACAGGCCGGAGAACCCTGATGAGTTCGCATACGCCTTTGGAGTGAGAAAGGATGCGCCAGAACTGGTCAGCATTATTAACAAAGGGATCAGGGCTATACCACCGGAGAAACGTGACGAGATATTCAGGCGGTGGATATCCCCGACACTTACTAAAAATCCGATAGATCCTGCTTTGATCCTGTTATCAATCGGGATTGTTGCCGCCCTCCTTCTTGTAACCGGCGGGGTGATCCTCTGGAACCGTGCTCTCACCCATGTAGTCAATGAGAAGACCTGTGACCTTGAGAGAGAACTCACAGAGCACAAGAAGACCGCAGATACCCTCCTTATCACCAGGTTCACTGTTGATCACAGCCATGCCATGTTCCTCTGGATAGATAACAAGATGATTGTCCGTGATTTCAACGAGACCTTCTGCCAGGAGACCGGTTATTCGCGTGATGAGATCACAGAGTTGCACGTGTCAGCCCTTCACTCGCAACTGACCGATGCCAAAGTCAACGAACTCTTTGCACGTGTCAGGAAGGAGGGCAGAATAAGGATCGAGACAGATCTCAAGACCAAATCCGGAATAGGGATGCCGGTTGAGATCATGCTCTGGTACTTCACCTTTGAAGGGAACGAGTGGTTCTGTGCAGAGATGCAGAACATCACCGAGAGAAACCGGTATGAAGCCGAGCGTGAGAATGCAATCACACAGATTCAGCGTAACATTGCTGAACTCTCACTCCTGAATGACGGGATCAGAAATCCGCTCACGGTCATCCTCGGGGCTACCGAGATGTACGGCAATGAAGGGATACCGTTGATAGAAGAGCAGGTCAGAAGAATTGATGCGATGATCAACCAGCTTGACCAGCGGTGGAACGAGTCTGAGAAGATCTTCAGTTACCTGAAGAAGCACTACGGGGTCACGGTAAATCAACCAGAGAATAGTGACGGGAATCAACAGGATGACTCTGGGGAGCGCAACACCTAGAGTTCTGAAAAAATTGTGCCCACTACACCTTCGTACGGCCTGAATACCGAGATCCTGAGTTCTCGGTGAAGGCCCGGGTGTTCGATCACGCTGACGACCGGCGTCCCTGTTTCGGATACTCTCGAGAAGATGTCGAGAAACGGAGGGGGTGCCATATGAAAGACTTCAGACCCGGTCACACCCACGATCTGATCACGGCTTTTCCCTACCAACTTTTCAAATGCAGGATTGATATCGATAAACCGGTAATCGGTCACCACACCCCCATCGGTGATCAACTCCCTGATGGCATGCCCTTCATTCATGTGCATGAAGAGGGTCCTGTACTGCTGCTCCTGTTGATGGGCATACAGATTTGCCTGACGTATCTCATCGAGCTGCTCTCTCAGTTCCTCTTCAGCCCCTGCGATCTGTTCGTAGGCTGCCCGAAGGTCAGATTCGACCCGTTCTCTCCTTGAGATCTCGCGTGCCTGTTGCACATTCTGCAGGCCCTGGAGTGATAACTGGCTTGCGATAACAAAGAGTGTTTCAGCGATCTTCTGAAACTGTTTTTTGCTCATCTTCGGCACTTCAGCAAGTGCCTTTGAAAACTCACTCCTGTCTGCCCCGATCTCGTCTGCATAGAGGAGCATTCGATCATAGTCAGCCTTCTCGTCAAGGACCTGACCGATGAGCCAGTTAGCCACATGCCTCGTCCCGATGCTGATACTTGTACCTGCATCCCAGAGCCCGCCGGAGAGGCAGGGTGAGATAACCGGCCCTTCGGGATGATATCTCCCAAGCACTGCATCAGAGATGTAACAGTTCTTCTGCCCTTTCTCTGTCTTTCTGATGATATTGTTGCAGAGGTGGCAGAAGTTACTCGGCTTTGTGATCGGTGTACCATCAAGCTCTGTGATGATGGATGCAACCCCGGTTGCTGATGAGAAGGCGTCCTGGATCTCCTGGATATCATCGAGGCTGAAGACATCGTAAAACGTGAGTGACTCTGTATCTGACTCAGGACTTGTGAGTGAGATGATCTTGTGCTTTATCGCGTCCTCCGCGAGTTTTCTTCTTACAGCCTGTCTGACATTGGATGCAAGCTCAACGTACTGCGATCTCGGATCCCCGCCTTTCTGCAGGTAAAAGTCAGCTCCGGCATTCAGGGCATCAATCGCAACGGATTCACGGCCCTTCCCTGTGAAGAGTATAAACGGCAGATCACTGAACCGTGACCGTACTTCATGAAGGAGTTCTATGCCGTTCATTTCAGGCATATCATAGTCAGAGATTATAGCATCGTATGGATGGTTCTCAAGAAGGGAAAGGGCTTCTTTTCCGCTGGAGGCGGTTTCAACCGTGATATCACTCATTCGCTCAAGAAAGAGCCTGCCAACCTCGAGAAGGGTCGGTTCGTCGTCAACAGTGAGCACGGTTATCATGATGCTACCAGTTTCAGGACAGTATTCAGAGAGAGTATATCAAAGATAATACTCTCACCTTCGGGCACATAACCCTTCGGAACCTGAACGCTCATTTTTTGAACATGCCGGAGAGTTCTTCGAGTGACCTGATCCTGAAGATCTCGTCGATATCAAGTCCTATGGTGTAGGTAGGGAAGAGGCCACCCATATGCATCCGGGTGATACCATGAATCCTGGACTCTATCACCAGGGGGAGCACCATCGCAGCCAGTTCGTCCCTGCTGACCGGAGAGACCGACCCGGAAACTGCTCCGGCGAGAACTGTTTCAGCCTCCTCTATCCTGACAAGTTGATCAGAACAGAGGGTTCGTGCAATCCTCCGGCTGAGAACACTCTGGAAGTACTGCATCACGATGAACTGGCATATGAAGAGCAGGATAATCCTGATGTCTGCCCTCTCCTGGATCAGGCCGGCTGCATCCACATATGCACCAAGGGTAAACCCGGGCATCAGGATTGCTATGAGCAGGATGATTGTTGCACACGAGGCGATGATCACCACGAGAACCCCGAAGATTGCCATCAAAAGGTACCGCACCCAGTGGTCAGAGGTTATAAACGCAAGTGACCGGGTGAAGAAAGAGAACTGGCGTTTGAGACAGGAGAGATCGAGATAGAATATCAGAATCCCCAGGCACTGAACGATGATGAGCAGTGAGGTGAGGAGGGGGATATCACCATATGCACCAAGCAGGATCGCATACACAAGGGACATACTGTATATCAGGACCATGCCTGATGTGAGAGGCATGATACCAAGGAGAAAGAACCGGATGGCCAGTTGTATTACTATCCGGTGGTTCCTGACAAGGTGCAGGTTTTTCAGCCATGGGAGGAGAGGATCACGACCTGCCCGTGGCTCGGTTGTCTTTCTGAAAAGGCCGGGGATCAGGATTAACGCAAGCGGAATCAACGGGTAAATGAGATAGAAGTAGAGGCTTGAGAGGATCCACAGGACCATATAACTATCAGGCCTGTCAAACAGGCAGAACAGATTAAGGATCACTGCAACAACGAGAGCGCCATATCCTGCCGCCTGTATACGATCAGCATTGATGCCTGCAAGAAGTGATTGGAGTCGATATTTCTCATCTGCAATGGCATCTTTCAGATCAGCAGCCTCACCGCCAAAGGTCTCCTCCATCTGTTCATCAGTTGGCTGATCTTCCATATATTCATGCACAACACAGCACTGCGGCATATTAATACAGGCTCCCGTTGATGGCTATCATACAGGATGTATGCCGCCAATCGAAGATTTTCTGCACCCACTTCATGAAGGAATCTGGGAGGTCACTATCCCCAGGGATCAGGTGACAGAGCCGCTCGGAGAAGGATGGGTAAGATCGCAGATCAATGTGCCAACACCGGGAACAATCGCCAGTTACCGTAGCGGACAGTACCACCTGCACGAGACCAGGACTGAGTTCAAAGTACACCTTGACCGGTATGATCCAAAGAAGCATCCCCTCCTTCACCTGATCGATGATGCACCCCTGCTTCTGATGATCTCAGAGACCTTCATCACACTGATCTCATTCACCAGACAGCAGTCTCATTCGGGTACAGCCGGGAAGATTGATGAGCAGAACGCTGTTTTGCGTCATCATCTGATCCTTGGCCCCCTCCTGATATTCCTCGGAATAATCTTCATATTGATTCCTGATCTGACATTCTATGGATTGACAAACCTGCTCATCCCGGGCGTGGTTCTGATCTCGGGGGTTTTAACTCTGGTGAGCAGTATCTCGATACATCCTTTCAGGGTATCCAGCCGAAATGATCTCATCGGTGGAGTCTGGATCATCGGGGTTGCTATTATTCTCGGATGGATTCCTCCACGGCTCTGGGGAGGGGTTATCCTTGTACTTCTCTCAGGGTGGATGTTTGCATCGTCAGTTATGCTACTTCGCAGAGTTTTCAAAGGAAGAAGAGCAGTGCCCGAAGGGTTTGTCAGCAGAATGCTCATCGGAGCAGTCTCACTGCTGCTCGGAGGGGCGAGCCTCATTGCACCGGAGGCGGTTCTGATGATCTTCATGGATATTCTTGGGGTGCTGACGGTAACAGCCGGAGGAGTTGTCACGATCACCGGAATCAGGCTCAGGAGAATGATGGAGCCGGATTGATGGGGATATAATTAATAACAAACAGGAGAATCAGAAGACTCCTCCGTCTTCCAGTCGTCGTTCGATCATCATGATCCTGTTCTCAATCTCATCACTCATCAGGAGTTGCCCGGCCCTGATGAGGTACTCCCTCGCTTTCAGCAGGTTATTTTCATCAAGATAATTCTCTGCAATTCCGGTCAACAGTGAGATTATCACCGGATCAGGGCCGGTCGGGACTCCCCTGTCAGTCAGGATCTTCAATCCTTCCCGGTTGTAATAGTCATGATCAATATCTCCTCCCTTCCCGGAGAGGAGTCTCAATTCCTCTCTCCCATCTGCTGACTCTCCCCAGGTCTCAGCCATCAGGTAGCAAGTGATAGCAGCCTCTACATCTTCCTGCAATGAAAAGAGGAGGCCCTGGTTTCTGAATGCAAGAGCGAGATCCTCCTTCAGCCAGGCAGTTCTGAAGGAACGCGTCAGAAGCGGGAGGGCATCATTGATGCGGTTGCTTCTGAGCAGGAGTGAGACGAGTTCTCCAAGGATCCCGGCATGGACAGGAGTCTGATGCCTGGCCTTCTGCAGAACGTGAACTGCTCCATCATCATCCCTGATTCCGGTTAGGTATTTACCATACTGGTAGAGGATATCTGTCCCAGGAAACGGGAGGACAATGAGATCACACTCCGGGCTGCACTCGGTCATGTAATAGGTATACTCGATCAGATCACGAAAGGACCTGTACTCTTCGGCATTAAAATCAGGCCACGTTCGTTCACCAAATGGAAGAAGATAGGAGAGAAGCTGAGCAGCCTGATCAAACGACCTGTCTGCAACAAGACCGGTGAGGTCAGAGATCAAAGGGGCGAGAAGAGGATCAGGATTCCCGGAATCCATACAGAAATGGGTGAATTCTTCAGGTGAGAGCCGGTTGAGCAGTACACTGCCGATCTCTCTTGCAACATAAGGAAGACAGGGATGGTTCTCATACCTTTGGAGGGCAGTAAGCAGGTACTGGGTGAGGAGAACAGGATCAGAGGGGATGCAGGCAAGGATATCCTGAACAGCCGCTTCGCATGGCCCTGTACTTATCATTCCATGCTCCTCCTGAAAGAAAACAGGGAAGAGTCTCTGTTCAAACCCAGGTGAGAAGATCTACCCGGTGCGAGAGAACAGATCATCACCACTCCTGAATTCGAGGCCCGGGTGGTGATCAAAGCGTACAACTCCGACCACTGCCCTTCCTGCTACCGCCTTCTTTACTGCAGCTGTCCCTTCAATACCAAACCCCCCACAGAGTTCTATCGCTCCAATTCCTTCATCGACAAGGCTCTTTGCGACCTGCTCTGCCATCTGGTAATCTGCAACACCGACAGTTGTCAGGATCACGTCAGGGGTTGTTACAACAGAACGATGTTTTATTGGATCTGCACCTGGTGCTGTGAAGATGAATGCTGCTTTCAAAACCATGGAATCAGATTGCACTGGACCGGAGATATAACACACCTACATGAACAGAAAGAGGAAGAAGTAATCAGAGAAAAGTGGGCTGGGCACGAGAGATAATAACAATTAAACCTGGGTTTTATCTCCTCTCAGACAGTGTTCCGACCATATCCAGAGAAGATGTGAGGAGGAACGAAATAGTCCGAATGGGCAACCACCAGGTTGAAGAGGTAGACCAGGGAGTTGGATCATATTTTTCGGATATCATGCAGAGTCGAAGCATGGATCTTCAGAAGAACTCACATCTCCTGGTATCATGCAGAACGGTTCAGGTTTCTGCAGTATCTTCTCTTCTGTTCATTCTACTGCTTGTGACTGGCATATGTACTGCTGATTACACAGCATCAGACTGGAACAGCCTTGGAGAATCGTATTACAGCAGTGGTGATTACGATGCTGCCATATCAGCATTCATGAACGCAGTTGCCATAAACCCGGATTATGCAGAGGCATGGAACAACCTCGGTACTGCTTACGAACTGGTCGGCAGATATAACGATGCAGTTCTGGCATTCAGAAGGGCGGTTGCTATTAATCCAAGGTATGCCGAAGCATGGAATAATCTCGGCAATGTCTATGAAAAACAAGGGAGATACGAGGATGCACGTGATGCATATCAGCGGGCGACCTCACTCTCGACAGATTACTCAGGTGTCCCGCCGTTCAACCAGCATCCTCCCTACAACATGCCGGGACAGGTTCCAGGAAACCAGCCGTTTGGGCCACAAGGTCCGGGTAATATGGGAATGAGCCCGGGGATTCCGGGTCAACCTGGAAGATAAGACCGGGTATCAGTCGCATCCATCCCGATGAATATGCGGGATAGGGTAACCATTTTTGATCTGTTACTGAAAATGGGTGTTTTGAGATAGGGGACACAATTATGATGAACCTGGTGCTCCGCAGACCACCGGGAGGGCTGCGGCAATCTCGGGGAGCATCTCTGCAGGAATACCCATAACCATCTCCCCTTCCTCGATCCCTGAGTACTTGCGTGATCCGTCACATCCAAGCGAGAAGTTGACCCTGCCGGTCAGGTATACCTGGGCAGACGCATCAGCACAGACCGACTGAATACCGGCAAAGTTGCAGGTGATTCTCCCACCAAGCCGGTACAGGTTGCTCTGTGCAAGTTTCAACATGGCCTTTGGTTTGGTGACAATAAGGATGACCGTGGGATCATACGGGACTTTTTCAAGTGGAGCATATGCAATGGCATATGTTGCACCTGACTCCACATGGGGAATATTGAGAATGGTCCGTTTGCATGCAGCCCAGCTGTCATACTTCCCAAGTTTGTAATAAAATTCCCCGTTCTTCAGGGTATGGGTGATCTCACGGAGCCCGAGTGCCCACGAACCACCCATGCAGGTATGGTTCTCATTGACGGAGTAGAAGATCTTTCCGTCTTTTCGTGCCATATTCACCATCTGGCAGTGAGTCACTTTCTCCTCTAAGGGAGGAACCCCTTCAGGGAGATGTTCCTTGCTTGTGATGAACTTGATGGCAACAGGGGATCCCTCAAGGTGGAGATGTTCCTTCATTAGCCGGGAGATCTCGGCATAATCTATCTTTGTCCGTATGGCATCCTGCATGATCTTCCTCGGAAACAATAGGATCATCTACCATAAAGAGCTTCAGGGTACCTTCTCAATTGTGAATTGAGAAGAGAAACTGAATTATTCCAGGCTCTTCTAATCAGATGACAGCAGGGAGGAGACCCAGACCCTGTTTGCCCACAGGGCACACCCACCTCCGGATTCGGAGAGCATCTGATGATGGGCACGGATCGTTGCCAGAAGATCAGATGAGAGTGCTTCACGAAGCGGTTTTGTTGTAATATTCATATCAGATATTGGAGCAGCTGGACAGGGCTCGAGATCTCCGGAAGGGCTGATATGAACAAAGCCTCTTCCAGCCGAGAGGCACCCGCCAAAACTCTCTTCATCTCCGGGAAACCCGAGGAAGAGAGCAGGATAGTGATCTGAAAACCCGGCAATGAGATTATTGAGGAGGTGGTGCTGCTCGTCAGAGAGGGTCATACCAGACGTTCCTTCCTCGATTGGAACATACTCCACATACGAGATCAACCTGCATCCGTGTGATATCATTTCATTAACAAAACGGTCAGTGGTGACTTCAGAGAAATTCTCCCGGGTTACGGTTACTGAGCAGCCGAAGAAGAGATTATTCTGACGAAGCAACGAGAAAGATCTGATTGCAGCATCGTATACCCCATCTGATCGTCGTAAGTCGGTCGCCTCTTCGGTTCCCTCGATGCTTACTATCGGGACGACATTCTTCAACTTCCCGAGTTCACCTGCAAGAGGTTCGTCAATGAGGAGACCGTTCGTAAAGACGGCAAAGATCATCGAAGGAAAGGCACGGGCCATCATCAGAATATCATCCTTCCTGACCAGGGGCTCGCCTCCGGCAATGACAAGGAACGAGACCCCGAGATCAACAGACTGGGAGACCAGGCTTCTGATTTGATCAGAGTTCATTTCAGGAGCCATAGAGCGGTGTAGGGATCTCATATAACATCCCTGGCAGGCGAGATTGCACCGGTGGGTCAGGCTCAGCATCACGACTGCCGGAACCTGCACACCTTCAGCAGCCAAGAGTTCACGCCTCCGTTCTGCTTTCTTTTGTGCCGCGAGCAGCCGGGTTGCAGTCAAAAGCAGTATTGGATCTCCGTTGACTATCCTGATGACCTGCCTCACACTGGTTGTGATGCTCTCTGCAAGGAGCCCTCTGTAGAACCCTGATTGTTCAGGATCATGGGTCGGAGTCAGACAGGTCATCTTGGCAGAATGCATGATCTGCTGACTATTCATGCAGAAATTCCTTCTGCTTACGCAGGTCAGCAGGAGTGACTGAAGGGTGATGATACCGTCCTCTTCCGTCGGTGCCGAACATTATGTTCAGGTTGATCGCCTGAACCGGGCAGTAGTTGAGGCAAGCACAGCAGAGTTCACACCGATCTCCATAGATCGGCTTCCCATCCTCTATTCTGATATTTGCAGACGGACAGACAGTTGCGCAGGTTCCACAGGATGTGCATGCCGCAGAGACTGAGAACTTCTCACCAGACCGGTGGACATTTTTTGCAAATGGATTATACAGGAGGAATTGGAGCAGGGAGGAGAGAGGCGCAATGCCTGGACGCTTTTCGCGGTTGTTCCTGATATCATCGGCGATTCCGGCACAATCAACTTCAGCCTTTGCAAGGATGGACTGTTGTTTTGCTCCGGTTGGAGGAGCACTGATGGGAGGGAAGTTACCAGGCATCTTCACCATAAAACCGGCGTTGATGCCACGACCGTTCCGGGACTGTACACCATGATCGATCATCTTCAGAGCTGAAGCTCCAGTCCCACCAAGAGTGAGAAGGCCGAAGACATACGCGGCAGTGGGAATTGAAAGCCTTGTTAGGAAACTTCTGACCATAACCGGGATTCCCATATCATACACAGGGCAGCAGATTCCGATCCTACCATCCGGGGCGGTGATCGTCTCCTTATCCATTAACGATGCAATAGGAACCAGATCAGTATCTCCAAGAAGGGAGGCAACCTTTCTCGCAACAGCCAGTGTGTTTCCGGTTCCGGTAAAATAATAGAGCGTCGTCTTCATTATACTGCTCCAGCGCTCCGAATTCTATCAATAAGGGGCATTATTGCCTGATCGCTGATCACAGCCTGCTTGTCAAGGATGCCCTCGCCGACAGGAACCAGACCCGCATCTGATGCACGTGATTTGAGCAGGGCTACGGCCTGGTCTCCGCTCTTTGCATCGTTACAAGTGACGAGGAGAAAAGCACGTTTGCCACCTCCTCCCGTGAGTGCTTTCAAGGCACCGTTCATAACAGGGCTCGGTTTTCCTGCCCAGACCGGACATGCAAGCACGACCAGATCTGTATCGTCGAGTGAGATCTGAACAGGAGTGACGGTGTCTGCTGCACCAGTCAGTGCCCGGTAACATCCCTTCGTAACTGCAGAGAGGGTTGAGTACTGTTGAATCGGAACGACCTCGATTAGATCTGCGTTAAGCTGACGGTGAATCTTCTCGACAATTGTCCTGGTCTTTCCTGAGTGAGAATGGTAGATGACAGTGATCTTCATAATGGTCAGTCTCTCTTCTGGTATGTGTTCTTTTCGGCAGGTTCCTCTTCGTCTGATGCTGTCTGGTATGCCCCGATGATCATTTTGATCAGTTCCATTGCATGATGCGGGTCTTCGGTTTCACGACGGGAGAGTGCTGCCTCGCCTGCAACAAGAACCCCCTTCTTCTCCAGACTTTTTCGGAGGAGGGGAAGGCAATGGCCCGGGTTGCTGCTGTACGTGGTGCAGAGTATCGCAGTCTTTCCATCACAACCTGAAAGTCCTGCAACCAGTGAGTTGGCAGCAGGAGCAGGTTTCCAGGCCCAGACCGGGGTCGCAATCACGAGAAGATCATATCCTGATACATCAATCTTCTCCGGTGTGATCGGGTCCATCTCCTCGTTGCGGGAGCGGATACATCCGGTGGTGAATGCGGTAAACGACCGGTACTTCTTCAGGGTATGAACTTCGATCAGGTCACCGCCACAGACCTCGTGGATCTTCTCCATCAGTCCCCGGGTTATTCCTGAGTACGAGTAGAACACGATCGCGATGTTGAGTGGGCCTTCAGGAATCTTCTCCCGAACAAACTGCTGATTACACCGGGAGAGTACGGTAGATCGAACCTGTTCGAACTGATCAGCGATCTCAACCATACGTGAACGATTAAGAGTGAAGTTGACGTGAAATCCCACACGTTCTGCCTCTACAAGCCCGTCTGACTTGAGGAGTTTCAGATGCTGGGAGACTGCCGGCTGGGATATACCAACGCGTGCAGCGAGGTCTGATACCCCGAGCGTTCCGGTTGTGTCTGTTGCAAGATGAAAGAGAATGCGAAGTCGGTTTGCATCGCTCAGGACTTTAAACGTCTCTGCCAGATCCCGAACCTGTTGGCATTCACCGGGAGAGTCGTATTCGGTTACTCCTGCTACCATGAAGTGTATAACTAATTACTTATAGTCTTATAACAAATTTCTGTATGGTGCTGCGGGGCCTGAAAGGAGACTGAGAACCGGTACCCACTACCGCTGATACCCTCCCCTCCTATAATATGAGCACTCAGTCTATGCTGAACGCATGGATCCGGATCAGACCCCCGGCCTGGCACCTGTCTGCATGAGATGCGGCAGATGCTGCAGGTACGGCCCTTCTATTAATGCAACAAGAGAAGATCTTGAACGGTGGGTGACAGGAGACCGGACAGATATCCTGAAATTTTTTGAGGCATACTGCACTGATGGAACGTATGTCAATTGCGCCTTGCTGAGCACCGTTAAATCCCTGTCCCAGGTACTCTGGACAGATATGATCAATCCTGACACCGGTGATTATTACAAGGACTGCCCTTTTCTTCGTCCTCTTTCTGATCACGAGTGGTACTGCTCTATCTATAGCACACGACCCACGATCTGCACCAGGTTCAGACCATGGGAGTGGGGTGAGAAAGGAGTCTTCTTTGACTGCCCCGTTGTTGAACAACTCAGGAGAGAGAGTTCAGCACACAGATCCTTCAGACCTGTCCATCCTGAAAAAGAGGAGGGTGCAGCAGATGCTTGCAATCCCGGCGACATAGAAGATCATCCGGGTTCCGGAGAGATCCATCACCATCCCCGAAAAGAGGGGAGAGATGATAAGACCGATTGAAAGTGTGGTGTTCACCAGTGCTGATGCACTCCCATGCCCGACCTCTCTGCCTGCAACAGCCACTACCGCATACATCGCGGGAAGTGAGATCGCTCTGCCGATGCCCATCAGAAGTGCGGCAGAGAGATAGGGGATGAGTCCGGCAAATTCCGGAAGCAGAAGGAGAGAGGTGCCGATCATGGCAGTGCCACCTGCGATGAGATAATACCTGTCAAACTGATCAGCAATCCTGCTGAAAAAATGCTGAAAGACCGGCGTGGAAAGGACAGATACAAGAATAATAAGCCCGGTCTCTGAAGCAGAGAGCCCCCCAATTGTGATCGCTGCAACCGGAAGGAATACCATGAACGTGCCGTTTGCAAGGGCATACATCAACTGATACAGAATTGGGCCACGTAATGGCTTATAGGCGATGATAGCCCGGATCGGGGATTTCTTTACCGGTCGTGAGGGAATATCAGGCAGATAGAAGAATACCGTCATGAGGGCTGTCAGGGATAGGAGAGTCATGGCATGAAAGACAGCATCCATCGTGAAGTAATCAGATATGACTCCCCCGATAAACGGGCCAAGACTCATTCCAAGTGAGATTGAACTGGCAAATGAACCCACAAAACTCCCTTCTTCTCCTGCGGGGGCAATCTCGCTGATATACGCGATGGCAACCGGGAGCACCATTGCAGAGGCCATACCATGTATGAACCGCAGAGACGTGATCTCATACACAGATCCCGCCAGAGTGTACAGGAATGAGATAAGGGAATACAAACAAAGCCCGGAGATGATAAGCCGGCGACGTCCGTGATCGTCAGATAACCTGCCAAAAACAGGGAGAAAGAGTGCCCTTGACAACGCAAATGCAGAAAAAATCGCACCGATCCAGATACCGGTTGCCCCGAGGGTGGCAGCATAGCGGGGAAGCAGGGGGATGACAATCCCGACTCCCACCATGGTTGCAAAGACTGCAGAGTAGAGGGAGAGAAAGATCCGCCTTCTTGTTCCGGGAGATGGCAGACTTGCAGTCATAGGCAGGAATGTTCTATTCAAATCAGAGCGGGATTCAGATGCATGATGCACCCGTTCAGATATGTTTTGAGTGCACCATTTGTTGCAGTATATATTCACTCATCATAAAAAGGGAAATAAGGACAGGATCTGATCACGCGACCCAAGAATGGGATTTGAGAAGAATAACCGGAATTATTTTACTTTCACAGATCAGTATAAAGGAGAAGATGGTAAGGGCCCGGTTATCTGTCCTCGTCGTTGATGATGAGTTCAGTCTCCGTTTCATCAGTAAGAGATATCTTGAAGAGGCAGGTCCGTTTCTGGTTCGTGCCGTTGACTCCGGAGACAGTGCCCTTGAACTGTTGGGATCCCAGGATCAAGTCTTCGATGCTATCGTTTCTGACTACTATATGCCTGATATGAACGGGATGGATCTTCTCAAACAAGTGAGATCCAGGCACGGGAATATTCCTTTCATTCTTTTCACCGGGAGGGATGAAGATCATGTTATCAGGGAGGCCAAGATAGCCGGTGCTGATCATGTGATCGTAAAAAACCATGATCTGAAGTCACAATGGTTCCAGATTGCCAACCTACTTGAAAATGCAGCACGGGAGCGAACAATGGGAAGAGTACTCCCAGAGGTTCTGATCCCCCATATTCAGCCTCAAATTACAGATGAGGGCAAATCAATACAGAATCATGGATGGATGACTGCCCTTGGGGAGTTCAGTGCCAGACTTACGGGGATTCCGACTGATTCTGAGTTTTACGCAGATCTTTCTGACCTGTTCAGGAAGATCGGGGCAGCAGGAGATATTTTTTTAAGATACCGGCCACAAACCCAGAGCCTCTATGTAACCTCTCTCTCATTCAGACACGGAGTGAGGGAACAGATAGCACAGATTCTGGGAAGGGAACCCGAAAGTCTTAATATTTCTATCTCTGTCGAACGTTACCAGAAGTTGATTGGAAATCCTATTGAAAGGGATGATGATCTCACTACGATCAGCGAAGGGGTGATATCCCGGTTTGCAAGTTCTGCCATCGGGAAGGTAGGAGAATTCGATCATTATCTGACAGTTGCGTATGCTGCGGGTGAAGAACTCTATGGGGTTTCTCTTCTTGCCATAGAAAACTCCGATCCACCAGAAACACTCCTCAGAACAGTTACTTCTCTGGTTGCACTGCATATGAGAGGAGAACACCAGAGGACAGATCCCGGTCTAGAATCATCGAACTGCAGAAAAATTGACGAAACTCTGGACTTATATCCCAATAATGACAGAGAAGATGGCCAGGACAATACATATCAATCCGATTCCGGCCTTTTCAATCAGATCCTCAGTAACATGGCAGATATGGCGGCAATCTGCGACCTTGAGAACAGGTACCGGTTTGTTACCCGGTCATATGAGAGAAACCTTGGTTATACATCGGATGAACTTGTCGGCAGGTACATGTATGAGTTTGTCAGGCCTGAAGATCTTGAACAGATTATGACTGCAGTTTCCCTGATGCTCAAAGGAGAGATCCCGTACGCCAAGTATCAGCGGCTTCATAAAAACGGCCAGTACCGGTGGATGGAATCAACGGGGAGACTTCTCTATGAGGAGGACGGGAGTTGCTCAGGATATATCATCAATACCAGGGATATCACAGATCGGGTCACAATCGAAGAAGCTCTTCATAAGTCAAAGGAAAAACTGAACATCCTCTCAAGCATCACGAGACATGATATTCAGAATCAACTGCAGGCACTCGAAGCATTCTGTGATCTCATCGAACTCAGGGTGAATAACGACAAACCAGCAGCTGAGTACCTGACCTACATGAGACAGTGTTGCGAGATGATCCATCAACAGATTGCATTCGCACGTGATTACCAGGAACTTGGAGACAGCGATCCGGTCTGGCAGAATATCGAGACCATCGCACGAGTTGCAGCTTCTGACACCCTCCCTGATGCGGTTATCCTGGAGATTGAAACAGGTAACGCTGAATATTTTGCTGATCCGATGTTTATGCTCGTCTTTTATAACCTCTTTGACAATGTGAAAAGGCACGGAGAGCAGGTGACGAGAGTGTCAATCTCATTTTCTGAAAAAGGAGGGCAGGGGGTTATTACAGTGTCAGACGACGGACCCGGTATCGCAGATGATCAGAAGGAGAGGATCTTTGAGAAAGGAGTTGGTGAGAATACCGGGCTCGGCCTCTTTCTGGTAAGGGAGATCCTTGCGATCACCGGGATATTGATAAGTGAGACAGGTGTGTTCAGGAAAGGTTCAAGTTTTTCCATCACTGCCCCACCACATGTCTGGAGGATAAAAAGAGGTGCAGATGAATGAGTGCTGATCTTCTGTCATACCAGTCAGGGCCCTTAAATCCGCTGGTGAAGCTGCTCATCCTCGTATTGTTCCTTGTTGCAGCAGGACTCTTTGCACGATGCTTGATCAGATACGGAGGAATTTTATCCCAGATCTCAACTCTGCTCTTCTTCGGAGCGGTTGCCGGGGCGATAGGGGCAGCATTCAGATATGAGGGAGATTTTTATTCGCAGTATAAATGGGGAGAGAGCCTTCTGAATCTTCTCCTGGCAATTTTTTCACTAACAATAGCACTCCTTGTTCGGAAAAAACTGGCCAATGTCTGCAGAATCCTTGGAACAGTGGAGGAGACCGACAATGATGAGTGATCTCCTGGTATATGATCAGAGTATTCTCAACCCGGTTTTGAAGATCATTATTTTTATT
>CAZVAS010000012.1:19500-28182 GCA_964625165.1 uncultured Methanospirillum sp.
CTTTTTTGGAGGAAGGACATATGAACCGCATCGCTGAAGAGATAGCGGAGATCCTGGCCCCGGTCATCGGATCAGGTCTTGCCATCTCGACAGTAAATATGCAATGTAAGAAGATGGGAATATCACCTGATCTCATCACTATTGATGATCTCGATGCATTCGCAGATAAGATTCATATCCCTCTCGAATTCTTTGCTGGTACCAGGATCGCAGAAAAACTCACTCGCGAGATCAGGCAGATCCAATAGAGATGAGAAACCGGGTTATGTTCCGGTCATAACCCGGTTCATCACAAGAACTCCCCCTATCCATACCAGGTACGCTCCACAAATACTTGAGAGAAAAGAGAATCGATCTGCAAGAAGGTAGAGGGCTGCCAGAAAGATAAGTGACGGGATGGCAAAGTAAAACGATCCCAGCACGAGTTGATGGGCAACACTGGTACCGGATTCGGTATACGTGAAGAAAAAAGCTATTGTGGTCGTTATCGGGGCCGCAGCGAGAATTCCACCATAGCGGGGATCGATATGCTGAACAATGAGGGTGACTCCTACGATAATAAAACCGGCAACAAGGAACTTCAAGAGAGTATACAGGTAATCCATGTCAGAAGAGAGTGAATGCTTGCTGGTATTAAACGTAAGTTATTGAGTGTCCATTCATCTGATTCCACGTCTGATGAATTGTTGTTCAGGTGAACGAGGGATCACGAATCCAATAACTCTCCTGCATGATCTTCACGGAAAAGAACATACAGGTGCTCATCAAGCACTTTCCCATGCTTGGTTATGGCTTTTTTATGAACAGCCTCGAGGATGAACCCATTCTTTTCAAGCACACGCATGGAGCCGGGGTTGTTCGAGAAGATGCCCGCCTGTATTCTTAAGATATCTGAATTCATGAACGCAACCGGAAGAATAGCCCGGACTGCATCTGTTATGATCCCCTGTCCCCAGTATTGCTCAGAGATCCAGTACCCGATCTCGGCAGTTTGGTGGTAAATGTCTTCAAGGAGGTGAACTCCGATGCCACCTATCGCCTCATCGTCCACCGTAACAGCAAGAAAAATATGGGGATGATCGCCCATAGCCATGGTGAGAAACCGATCTGCATCTGCAAGAGTATACGGGCTTGGAAACCCATCACGCATGAATGCGGCTATTTTTGGATTGTCTGCATGCATAGCAATGGAAAGCCGATCTTCTGCAGACCATGGTCTCAGCACTGATGAAGGGGTTTTTATTGTGATATCAGATGTATGAGTCAGGGAATTCTGTGACATGAAACTTCAGTCTGATTATATCGGCTGGGTTAATATTTCCTAATATCTTTCCATCGCGGTTGTAGAGTTGAAACAAATCAGAATCATCCTGAAACGGTACTTCTATCAGGTACAAATGAGTATACCACCAGTACGATGACCAATATTCACCTCTGCTCATGTCAGACCTGCGTACATTATTACCAGAACTCTCCCGGGGATCTCCTCACCTGTGAGGCTTTTCCTGACGGGATACCTGACACTATCCTCTCCGGAATAGAGGATCACAGGCGATCATTCCCGGGTGACCAGGGAGTCATGTACGAACCAATGCACAGCCCTGAGATCATATCGAGGAACGAAGAAGAGATCAGGATAGGAACCATGAATATGGACGTAAATCTCGGGAATGATGTTATCAAGCGAAAAGGGATTGATATCATGATCAGGGTAAACCCAATCAGGGACCGGTTTGGTGACCAGTACACCTGATAACAGAGATGAGAGGTCAAAATTTATTTTATACCATTATTCTCTGCTATCAATCGTTTAACCGCTGACAGGCCAGCGGTAAGCAGGCCAAGGACGATAAGGAGCATCGCTGATATGTTGCTGACAAACTTGAGTTTTGTACAGACCGATGCAAAGATTATTATTTCCGGGTGCTGGCCAGGATATGTAAGAAGAACAACAATAAAGCAGAGATTTTCCACGATATCAGCAATACCACCGATCACCGGGATGATGATAAGTCCCTGAAGTTCATCTCTGGCAGGAAAGAGGTGCCGGAGCAGAAGACTGAGGGTAATGGCAAAGAAAAGCAGGTAGCAGAATGAAAACACGATATCAAGAGGAAGAATCCTTGAAAGGTAGAGATCTCTCCCTGCCTGCCCAAATGCATCAAGCAGGGAGTATACAGACTGGGGAGTATATCGGATAGAGAGATCAGGGACAGATAGACCGCCTGTGATATCTGTAAGTTCCTGAGTTCCATACGGCCTGCCAGTGGCCGCAATAAAGGAGAAGCAAAAAAGGACTGTGATGACTACATATGATCTCCAGGAAGAGAGTCGTCGCATGATGCTGAAAAGCCGGGTCATCCATACGGTCTCCGGTGTATTACTCATTTTTCACCTTATGTATTCCTTTCAGGCCCACGGATGAGAGATTCAACAAGGATGAGGTAGTGTGATATTAAAAGGTCCTCATCGATAGCACGTCTTTTTAGTGACCACACAAGTTCAGGACTTTTCTCCATCACACAGCCGATCATCATTCTGACGATGATTGCGAGTTCAACTGGATCGATATCCTCCCTTATCGATCCATCCTCTATCCCACCCCTCACAATCTCTTCTGTCAGATTGATCAATGTTTCAGAGTGGGAGATGATCTCAACAACCTCATCATTGTTGGAATTCTCGAGATCAAGAGAGAATCTACCAGATTTCAAGAGGTAGATCATTGAACGGTACCCCGGATACTCGCGGGCAAATCTGATACCTGCACGCCCAAGCACACCCAGTCGGGTGATAGCAGGGCCCTCGCATTCCTCCACTGCATCAATGATCATCTTGTGAAGTAGCCTGATCCCCTGCAGGACAATTGTGAAGTAAAGCGACTCCTTGTTCTTAAAATAAAAAAAAATTGTCCCTTTGGAGAGTTCTGCCTCTCTGGCGATCTGGTCCATTGAGACCTGATCGAACCCATTCTCAAAGAAGAGGTGCTCGGCAGCAGATATGATCTGCATCCTTCTCTCTTCCCGTTCTCGCTCCTTTCGCTCGGCAATCGTCATGATCAGGTGTTAGTCTCTAAATCCGTACCGTATGGCATTCTTCGGGCAGATATCTGTGCATGATGCACAGAGGATACACTCAGAGTTCTCCATCTGCCTGCTTTGAACCATCTCCTTAACATCAAGTCCCATTGGACAGGCCTTTGAACATTTGTTGCAGCCGGTACAGAGATTCGTATCTCCGGACAAGTGAAGGGCAGGCCATCGGAAAAAGTTTCGAATCTTTCTGCCGATGATGAAATGAACACAGATCGGACAGAGATAATGACAGAACCCCCTCTTTCCTGCCACTACTGCAAACAGGAATATTCCGCCAAAGATGATGAAGTAGACCAGGTACGAGATCGGTTCGGTGAGAGAGACTCCGGAGGTTGTACTGTAGAAGATATTCACAGCACGGATACCTCCGACAGAAAGGATTGTCACAATAACCATGACAAACCAGAGTACCCAGACCACATACTTGATGAGATTAAGTCGTCCTCCACTGACCGGCTGATCCTGGATTCCCTCACAAAGTTCCTGAAACCCGCCCATCGGGCAGAGCCAGCCGCACCAGAACCGGCCAAGGACCAGTGATGCCAAAAAGGTCACGATGAAGAGGACCATGCTCCCGGTAGCGACTCCTTCAGAAGCACCCATCATCAGGATGATCGGCGATACGTAGAAGAGAGTTGCCGGTACGCTGGCAAATATGAGCAGAAGCATCATTCTGCGTATCTGCTGCCTGTTCATCTCTTGCACCGTCCATCATGGGAAATGTATTCAGTATTCCGACCCATCGTTTTAATCATCAGTATGTTTTTGACCGTGAGTCAAT
Source organism: uncultured Methanospirillum sp. (assembly GCA_964625165.1). Taxonomy (GTDB): domain Archaea; phylum Halobacteriota; class Methanomicrobia; order Methanomicrobiales; family Methanospirillaceae; genus Methanospirillum. The sequence goes on from CAZVAS010000012.1 coordinate 23,377, forward strand.
ACATATCTTTTGGTCAATGAGAGATCTGGAAAGAATATCTTCAGACCGGATCAGGATCCTCACTACCTTCCCCATTCTGAAGATTTCTGATGATCTTCCTAAGTTTCTCCTCGAAATCATCGATCTCACCGGGTGAGAACCCGGCATAGAACTCATCGATCATCTCATGCGACACCTGCAAGAAGAGATCCCTGATGATCTCATGATCCCGTGCCAGAGAGATCAGAATGACCCGGCGATCTTTTTCAGAAGGATTCCTGGAGATAAGCCCATCCTGTTCAAGCCGGTCAAGCATACTGGTCAGCGTTGATTTCTGAAGTTTGGTCCTGCTAGCGAGTTCCCGGATAGGGATACCGTCACCTTTCCAGAGTGCAAACAGGATCCTTCCCTGTGCCGGGTTAATTGCCTCAAGCCCATGGTCGCGGAGTTTCCGGGCAAACACCCGTCCGGCAAGCTGGTGAACCTGGGAGATCAGGATTCCGCCTTCAGAGAGTGGTTTCATGGTTTTTCTACAGGATTCCACGAGACCGAATCAAGGTACTCGTAATATTTTGCGATCCGTGGAACAAGGCAGAGTATCGAATAATCATCATCATGCACTCCTCCCGGATAATACATCGTCCAGTTCTCCTGCCAGAGCCTCTCTTTCAATGCAGGATCAGATACCACCGATATCGTTCCACCCAGCATCAGACCACGCCACTCAGAGGGGTTACAGTAATAGACCGAGGCCTTCTCATTTCGGTCAATCTGACCTATCTTCTCTGAAGAGGTGTTTGTCGTAAAGTAGACGACAAGGTCTTCCCGGTGAGAGTTAAAGACAGGGATAAGTTCAGGATAGTTCTCCACGTTTCGCAAATTCAACATGGCCCTGGTACTTGGCCATCCATCCACGTCTATTGTAGTCAGAACAGCTGTCTGGGTTCCAGCCATCAGGTCGAGAGCACGCTTCTCTCCAATTGTACGATCCATATAGTACTACATAGAACTTTACTACATAATACCATTTTGAACATTTTCATGCTCCGATTATCCATCCCTTCTCATCGATCCTGATTGGTTATATCGTGAATTTATTGCATACAGGCTTCCAGTACATACATAATGGATCTCGGAGATTTGTTCCTCCAGTTTATCGAACAATATCATGAGGTACTCCGTGTAGCCGATGAAGAAGAGATGAAGGCAACGGGTCTTCCTGACATCACCATTCATCAGTTCTTCTATCTCAGGGAGATACGGCGCCAGGAACAGACAACACTCACTCAGCTTGCTCAGGCCCTCCAGGTAACCAAACCGTCTGTGAATGCTGCGGTTACCAGATTGATCAAAGATGGGTTCGTCTCCCGTACTCAGTCAACAGAGGACCAGCGGAAGTACCACCTCTCCCTAACAAAACAAGGGCATCAGATCTTCATTCACAAAGAGCGTGCATACAAGCGGTTCATTCAGAGGGTAGAACTCCAGGCATCTCCGGAACAGAGAGAGATTCTAGCCGAAGCATTCAGGATCATGATATCAAGTTTTCCTAAAACCGATCAGTGCGCAAATAATTAGTTAGATTTAACAAACTATTTTATCAGATGGGATATAACATCTCTCTATGGAACAGAAACAGATCGAAACAGGATTAGAAAAACTCAAAGAGATCGATGGAAGAGCAGGAGAGGCTGTATACGAACGCCTCCAGAAGATATCCCCGTTCATGGCCGACTACCTGGTCGGATCATTCGGGGAGATCTGCTCGATCACCGACATTGACAACAAAACCAGGGAGGTTGCTGTAATCGGCGCATGCACGGCTTTAGGGTATGCAATTCCACAGTTGAAGGTTCACATCCATGCAGGGCTCAATGTTGGTCTGACAAAAGGTGAGATACTTGCAATCATCAACACGATGAGTGCCTACGCAGGGTTTCCTGCTACCCTGAATGCCTTGTATGCCGCTGAGGAGGTGTTCAAAGAGGAGGGACTCTGATCAAAACCGGAAAAACTGGTGTCAGGGTGAAGATGGCGGAAGGCCTGTAACGTTCCTGATCGCTTCAGTCAGACCAGTAGGATCGTCAGTACCGATCCTGATCCGCTTTCCTTCCTGAAACCTGATCTCAACACCATCATATCCGGATATATTGTACAGAACACCATTTTTGATGTATCTGAGTCCCCATCCATAATACCAGGGAGTTGTCACCCTGGACCATTCGTGGATCTTTTCGAGGGCAATTATTTTTCTTATTATCGGGACTGGACCAAACGTAATACAGACTGCTGATTCAGTGATTTTCACCGTAAGTGTTGAGAAGAAGAGCAGTCCACATCCAAGGGCAAGGATCGTCACAAGAAATAAAAACCACATTTCCGGGACAAGTATCGATGTTACCAGCAGAACTGCCAGTGCCCCTACGCTGGCCCAAATCTGGATTATTCCGACCTGGCGATGCGAATAGATTGAAATATCAGGTATCCCGTCACTGGAGCTCGAACCCCTGATCTGTGAGATTAAATCCATACAAAATGACCGTTCTTTCTTTTTGATTGCAGTACCATGGTTTGGACACCATCCGGTAACCACCGGATCTGTTCCGGTTACTTTCCCTAGAGTATTATCTGACATAATTACCAAATTCAGACATTTTTTTCCTTTGATATCCGGTACGAATAGATCGTGGTATACAACGTTACGATAATCAGGACGAAAAGCATCACAATAAGAGCCAGATCTCCTGCTATAGGGCTGATCAATACAATAGCAGCCCCGGCAACAACAAAAGCAGGCCCTCCCATCTCATGGGTTCTCCTCCAGATCTCATCATCCTTAAGAGTCCAGGAAGACGAATACCTATTATAGGATTTCGATCAGTATATGGCATGAAACTGCCGATTACAATAAAAAGTAGCCCGAAAAACATCGGAAAGATGATCGAGACCGGGATCTCCATACCTTCTGATATCAGAAGAGTTGCAACCTCCATTGCAAAGATCAGAGTCACAACTGAAAAGATCACGATCTGGTAGATATCCCACGACTTCCGGATTGCAGACTCCACCTTTCCAACCCTGGGTAGGAGAGTGAAGAAGAGCACTGTCAGGGTGATGATGATGGGAAGACCAAAGGCTCCGATATATCGGCTTGCAAATCCGTCTGGCTCTCCAAACAGATTCCAGTGGACAGGTATCTGTTCAGGGAGAAATGGAAGAGACAAGAAAGCCACGAGATATGAGAGCCCTGCAACAAGCCACTTCAGAGATGAGAAGAGATTTGCCCTGGCTTCAGCAGGTCCTGCCTGGCCTGATGTAATGCCATCCGGATTCATGATCATATCCTGCATCCTGCCTGAAGCTGCATCTTTCATCGGACACCATCCTGCCCATGAAGATAAGCGCTCTGTTATTCGCATCAGATCAGTTCCTGAACTTTTTTAAACAGTTCATCAGCCATTTTAGTGGGATCGTCAGTCTTTTCAATACTGAATCCGAGTTCATCTGCATAATCCCAGATCAACTCTATACAGTCTGTGAACCGCTCACATGAACCACAGTCTCCTTCATGCTCATACCAGACCTGTATCCCGTGTTTTGCAGAGACAAAGATGATCGCCTGAGCACTGAACGGGATCGATCTGCCGATGAGAATACCACGCTCAACATTGAGTGTTTCAACAGTGATCTGGTTTGCATGAGCCATCTCACGAAGTGAATCCTCGATCTTTTTGTCCATGGTCAAAAGTGCCCTGGACACTGCCTGCCTGGAGACGCCAACCAGATTCGCTATCGTAATGTTGGGAGTTCCACTTCTTCGCATTGCCCAGAACCCGAACTGCTTGTCGTTCGTCGGCAGAAGCATGGGTCAATATCTGCATGTTGACATTAAATATCTTATGCCAGTAGCCGGTATACCAGGAAACCAGCGGGCTTATCATTGCTCTAGCGATATGGAATATCACAGATCTCTGTCAGAGGTGAAGATGCCAGACCGGAACAGTGTGAGAAGTGATCATTTCAGGGAGGATCTCTTTACAGGATGGACCAGAGGACTCTCACCGGTTGAGAAGCGAATCAGTATATTCTCACACATCAGGGATATCCCGTACGCAATCGTACCAGAATGGCTCGGTACTGACGATATCATCAGGATGATGATCACTGCAAACAGGGGTTGGTGCGGACCGAAACACCAGCTCCTTGCATGGATGTTCCAGCGTCTCGGGATAGAGATACGGTTCACTCTGATCCCATTCAGATGGCAGGATCAGAATGTGGGATATCCTGAAAATTTGATCCGACTGCTTCCTCTCCTCCCGTCTTCTACGCATCTCTGTTGCACGGCACTATTAAACGGGACCTGGCACCTGATCGATGCAACATGGGATCCGCCACTGAAAAACGTTGGATTCCCGGTCAATGATCCATGGGACGGAATCTCCGAGACCACTCCGGCAGTAATAAGGCTTGAACAAAACGCTGAAACGGGTTCATTATCAGGAACCGCTTCACAGAAAGAGAGGGTATTTTTTGTTGAGAGCCTGAATGACTGGCTTGATAAGGTCAGAAAAGAAAAACAGATATGAAGGAGAATTAGGAGAGGACCGGCTTTTCAAGAATCATTGTGAATGAGAATCTGTTTCCATAGAAATCTTTTACCCTGAACCCGACAGACTCTGCGAGTTGTGTGACAGTGCTCCGGGTCTGGAAATGAGGATCCCTGATGGTCTCCTCGACAAGGAGGATACCTCCGGGCTTCATTGCTGAATAGAGATCCGACAGGGCTGAGTCCCGGTCAGGGATCTCCCCGATAACTGTAATCAG
>CAZVAS010000012.1:28282-31078 GCA_964625165.1 uncultured Methanospirillum sp.
AGCGATGGATCGAGGAGCCATTGCATCCATACCGGACAGGGAAGAGTAGTTCGCCGCGAAGCCAGTCTCCATGCAATACAAGAGAGGAGTAGAAGAACGATAATGAGGATTAGGATTTCGATCAGGGACATGATAACTTAGTATCAGGATCTCTTCAGGTAAAAATGGTTTACCAAATGTTACAGAGAAGTATCTGACATGAATTATTGATATTTATCACACAAGGCATCTATTATGCAAAATTATGGAGAGAGGAGCATCTCTCCCCGTGCGACCAGAATTACGGACCCACCGACTTCAACCAGTATCTTCCCAGATTTTTCTGCAACTTTTCCGTAGATAATCGACGGACGATGAATTTCGTATCCCTGCTCTATTACAATAACCGGGGGACTCTCATCAAAATAGTTGTTCTTGTAGAGATAAGCTGAAAGACATCCAGACGCACTACCGGTTGCAGGATCTTCAGTAACACCATAATATGGCCCAAACATTCTGGCATTAATAGTATGATCTTTTTCATAGGGTTCAAAACAGAAGATAAAAAGAGCCTTTGCCTGTGAATCTCTGATAAGGTTCCAATACGCATCAGTATTTATCACTGCTGACCTTACTGCCTCTCGTGTTTTTACCGGGACAATGATAAACGGAAGGCCTGTGGAGACCTCTTCGATTGGATACTTTGCATCAAGAGCCTCAATTGGGAGTGAGAGGACCATGGCCACATCATCAGCATCAAAGGTTTTTCCAAAGATCGGTTCAGGTTGTTTCATCCAGAAGAGGGATGGCCTACCGATCTCAGGAGAGTACGAGACAGGGATCTCTCCAGCCTGAAGGTCAAGAATGATCTCATTCCCCGGACGAGCCATTATCTTTTCCCTAATTACAAATGCGGTACCAAGAACAGGATGTCCTGCAAATGGCACCTCATGTTCCGGGGTGAATATTCTGACCGGATAATGGTCTTTTACATAAGGAGCAGGACTGATAAAGGTTGTTTCAGAGAAGTGCATCTCACGGGAGATATCCTGCATCTGCTCCGGGGAGATAGAAGATGTAGGAAGCATAACAGCAAGTTGGTTTCCTGTAAACCTCCTTTCAGCAAAAACATCTACGATATAGAATGGGATCTTCATGGCTGGTACATTATGAGTTTCATTCAGATAACGAGAAAAAAGTAAGTACCGAGTGTTCACTTCATGCTTATCAATTCAAACCTGATGACCATGAACAAGAAAAACACTTTATCCATACACACTGATGAGTCAAATTAATGGAAACACTATGACACAGAAAAGGATCACTATGCTCTCATCAGATAACAGGATCAGATTACGAAAAATTCAAAGACTTGCATTTTTTGTCGGATTCTTCTTTCTCATTGTGTGTATAAACCACGCTTCAGCTCTTCCAACGGTCTTGTTTCCACTGAAACCATCACCCGCCAGCGGACCATACCAGGATTCAGAGTTCCTTGAACTCGCAAATGAAACGATATACGGGCTTTCAAACTCAACGATTCCTAATGGTACGTCCCTTCGGGAACTCCAATCCACACAACAGAAACTTGCAGGGATGAATATTAGTCCCGGGCTCTATCCGACTGCGAAACTGATCAATGTCTACCTTTATTACGCATCAAAATCCGGAGATGAATTGTCTGATGCCCTAAACCTGGCAGACAAACCGTACTCACCAGTGTACAAGGATGATACCATGATCAGTGAAGCCAGAAAATATCAGGCAGCATCGCTGACTGTCTGGAATCAGATTAAGGCCATGTATCCGGGAGTTGTTCCGTACACCCTCTCTTCAGCAGTTACAGCAACTCCGACAGAAGAGGTTCCATATTACTGGCCGAAAAGTCCTTTTTCTGACTTCAACGGAGATTTGTGGTAGTGGATAATCCCTTTCAAGATTTTTCGCCAGAACGCCTGGGTGATTCTAGCAAGAGCATAGATAAAAAAGAAAAATGTAAAATTCTGCGATTATACTTTGGGAGTGCGGATTTCCGCAGGCAACTCACCAAGTAATGATGTCACATTTGTGTAATCATTGCTATAGGCTGCATTATAGAAATCTGTCACCCATGATGAGGAGATATCAGTCCTGCCATAATAGTCCTTTGATGCTGCGTACTTGACAGAACTCAGTTTAACATGCTGTTTATCGTCTAGCTTGAAAACATGCTCTCCAGCCTGGTAATACGGAATATTCACAAGCATTAAGGCTACTTCCTGGGCCTTGCTGATAAGTGCATGTTCATCCTCTGGGAGATCTCCGGCTGGTTGCTTCACAACAGTACCGGGCTGGAGAGTTGGATTATTCGGGTCTGATGGGGGGAGAACCAGCCGCTTCTCCGGTTTGCTGATGGATAAAGACTCACGTTCATCCCAGAATGAAGGATCAACGGTTGACTCCATGACATTGCTCCTTGAGACATACTGGCTGTCATCATATGTCTCGCCAGAATTAGAGGTAAAAGTTCCATCAAAGGGACCATCTGCGACCACGGATACCATACCTGCCAGAATAAAGACAAGCAGGGTGCATATTAAAAGATAAAAACCAGGTAAAAATCCATTTTGTGTCATAATATCACACGAAGCATTCGTACGAGAAATTGTAAGAACACTACACAATAGCGTATGGATGAAGGAGGTTACAAAGTTTCAGGGTACCACTTCGGTCACGTGGGTTTCAGATATACGATCTTCGTAACCACAGGATAAGGACTCGTCATCTGGAAAGAAATGGCGCACAGCAACACAGGAGTCTTTTGACAGCAGATATCCC
>CAZVAS010000013.1:0-3019 GCA_964625165.1 uncultured Methanospirillum sp.
ATCGCCATAGATGGCTTCTCCAGGATTCTTGAAGAGTCATATATGACCTATCTGCCTCCTGACGGGCAGGAGTGTCTTCACCGGGTTCGCCAGGCTGCAACCAATATGGACAAACTGGTCAATGACTTCCTCAGGCTCTCACGGGTAACAAGGACTTCACTGGTGATGGAACCGGTCGATATCAGTGCCATGGCCACGGAAGTTCTGGATGGATTGTCACAGGAGCATCCTGACCGGAAGGTCATCTGGACGGTAGAGCCAGGGCTTGAGGCAGTCGGAGACAAAGGGCTACTCCTTATCGCAGTGCAGAACCTCCTCACCAACGCATGGAAGTATACCGGCAGGCGGAGTGAGGCGAGGATCGAAGTGGGTGGAACACAACGTGGGAAGGGCCTGACATTCTTTGTGAGGGATAACGGTGCGGGATTCCCGCCTGAAAAGGCGAACCTTCTCTTCATCCCTCTCCAGAGGCTTCATTCCCAGGATGAGTTCCCGGGAAACGGTATCGGCCTTGCAACCGTGCAACGGATCATCTTCAGGCATGGAGGAAAGATCTGGGCTGAAGGAGTTCCTGATTCAGGAGCCACCTTCTGGATAAACCTCCCTGAACTGATATGACGTGGATATGGCTGTGAGAATCCGGCAAACGAAAGAAAAGTAATTTATGGGTACACCACGGAGATCGAGGCAGGTACAGGTGAATATGGCCGAGTCGATCTCTGAATAACAGATGGTTTGATGGGGGAACAAGTGCAGATGATCGAAAAGAAGAGGGATGGGGATGCCTCGGGTTCTTATTGTAGATGATACTGACTTTGACCGGAATCTTCTCAGGAATATTCTGGTCTCTGCCGGTTACGAGATAGCAGGTCTGGCAAGAGGCGGGGAAGAAGGGATACAACTCTACCGGGAGATGATCCCTGATCTCGCCATGCTGGATCTGATCATGCCGGATCTAAATGGAATAGATACCCTGCGCAGGATTCGTGAGGAGTATCCTGAAGCACGGGTAATGCTCTGCACCTCTGTTGGTGAGGAAGGGATGGTTGATCTCGCCAGGAGAATCGGGGCAAAAGGGTATGTTGTCAAACCGTACCAGGCCACAAACCTTCTCAAGGCAGTGGAGCGGATTGTGGGTCCGCCTGGAAATAAAGCAGGGATATCGTGGCAGTGATCCGCCGCCGTCCCTGATAAGTTACACTTTTGTCTGATTGGTCTCGTTCTGAACAGGAGAGATAGATGGGCTCTCTCCTGTCATGTTCACGGTTATGTTTACATCTGGCTTTGTCTCTGTCTTGTTCTGCTCCAAAACAGACTGGTTGGTTGAATCTGAAGAGGTGATGACTCCTCCTTTCCGGTATGCTTCAGCAGCCTCTTTGGTCTTCTGCTCTTTCTCGTAAACTGCTCCAAGTTTCAGCCAGAGAGTTGTATCTGACGGCCTGCTCTCTGTTGCAGCCTCATATGCCTGTGCTGCTTCCTTGTACCTGCCCAGTGCATTCCATGTGTTGCCAAGGTCTGCCCAGGTGACTCCGTTCTTTGGATCAAGGGTGAGTGACTTCTCAAAGGCAGCGACTGCTTCGTAGAACCTGCCCTGTCCTGAAAGGATTGCACCGAGCTGGCCCCATCCTCCGGCCTGGTCGGTCGAGATCTGCAGAGACTTTCTGACTGTTGTCAGTGCCTCCTCGTACCGTGAGAGTCCGTCATACGCTGCTGCTAACTGGTTCCACCCTTCAGTATCGTTCGGATATATTGTAGTCGCGTTCAGCAGGGTGGCAAGTGCTGCCTCGTGGCTGCCTACTGCGTTCTGTTCCCTTCCGAGCGGGATGAGGATGGTTGTATTTGTTGGTGAGAGGTTCTGAAGCCTGGAGTAGATCTCAAGCGCTTCGGTATCACGCCCGAGTTTTGAGAGGACTGCCCCGTATCCGGTCAGTGCTTTCTCTGATCCTTTATCAAGCCTGAGTGCGGCTGCGTATGCATCTGCTGCAGCCTTGTTGTTTCCATTGAGTGAAGCGTTTGCTGCCTTCTCGTACCATCCATTGAACGCCTTCTGGATGTCAGCGGCACTGGGGCCGGTCTGGTTAGTCTTGTTTTCTTCCGGGGCAGTCTTGTTCACAGATTCTGTCTTTACTGGAGATACATTCTGCAGGGGAGGTGAGGAGTTCACCTCCACGGGATCGGGGTGTGCCGGTTCACCGGTATCATTTGCTACGACATTCTGTTCTGCGATCTCTCCCGTATCTGTCAGGTTCTCCTGAAACTCTGATTTGTTGGCAGAGACATTCTCATCAGCACTCACCTGAAGAGAGCATACCAGTATCAGGAGGAGAAGTAATATCGAAAAGGTCTTGATAATATCCATAGGATATGTTCTGTCAGGTCTCCTTTTATAGTGAACGGCAATCCTCCCAAGTCCCTCTCACCGGAGCGTAAAAAATCCATGAAACATATCGATGTACGGGTGATCGACGAGGCAGACTACCCTCATATACGCATCCTTGAACAGGGTCAGTCAGGCTCGCAGTATCAGGCAGCAGTGTTTGTCCGACAGGCGATGACCCTCTGGCCAGGTTTGTTCCTTGTTGCCGAAATTGAAGATCAGTCTGCAGGGTATCTTGTCGGATCGATATCAGGAGATGACCCGAAAACGGGTTGGATTCTGAGGGTCAGGGTTGTTGAAGCGATGCAGAGGATGGGTGTTGCAACCAGGATGCTAAGCCGGATTGAGGAGTTGATGAAAGGGTACGGAATAAACCGGATTCTCCTCTCCTGCTCTCCGGTTAATACTGGGGCACTTGCTCTCTACAACAGGCATGGATATTCTATCCAAAGCCGGGAAACGGCATACTTTGGCCCTGGAGAAGATAGATTCATCCTTGAAAAAAAGATCTGAAATTACCTACTGCACAATGATACGCTGCACCGTCGTTCCTGAACCTGATTTTCCAGAGACGGTCAGCCCGACAACATAGGTACCTGGTGACTTCCAGGTATGGACCGGGTTCTGATCCCATGATGAGAA
>CAZVAS010000013.1:3119-4380 GCA_964625165.1 uncultured Methanospirillum sp.
GCAGGTTCGGCGGCAAGCCCTGCCTGCACCTTCGGGACCTGTCCGGCCCCGACTGTAGTGCCCATCAGGTGCCAGGCGATATTTGTCCCATTTTCAGGGAGCCGGACCGTAAAGACATCCTGGTGAATCCCGGGTTGGAATGAGGCAGGCTGGCCACGATCTGCAACGCCGGGAGAGAAGTAATTCCGGTCGCCTATGGAAAGGGAGACGGGGCCATTATGGCGGTTGATGTACCCGAAGGAGACCCGGACTGTTCCGTCACCAAGGTTACACGGCCTGCTGCAGGTCGGGATGAGCATGCCCGGGGCAGGGGTAATGTCAGGTGTCGGCTGTATGATCGTGGGCGTCCCTGAGACTTCAGGCGACTGAATTGCCGGTGGTGGGGCTATCAGGGTGTAACTGTTGAGAATACTGGTTATTGTCTCCTGATCGATGAGGTATTTTGTTCCCGTCATCCGCTCGATGGATCCATCCCATTCAAGAAATCTCACCATTGCAGCTTTTCGTTGTGGTGTTCCATTTTCGGGAGACGGGAGGTCGGCATCCCTCCATGTATCGGGACTCACTCCTTGTGGACTATTATAATCATGGAATGTGTAGGTCTTGCCTGCATCGTCATACCAGAGCACCCTCATCCTGCTTGTAACACCTGATTGATTTGCAGTCAACGTCTGGGTGATGGATGCAGCCGGTCTGGTGACTACCTGCGACTGTTTGGTGAGTTCATCATGGTGCTGGGGAGTACTGGTGATGAGGGTGATGAATCCGGCGATTATCAGACAGAGAATGATGGCAATTCCGGCAACACGGTATGATGATGATTCTCCCATAATGACCCGTTCTCTGGACTAAGAAGTACAATTTGTGATTGTGATCAGAAGAAGTCAGCGAGAGATCGTTGGGTTCTGATCTCGGTCAGCAGCGTACTGTGGGCAGTCCACCGGTCCATTCCCAGTGCTGCCGATGCTGCAGAAACGACTGCGGTGATATTCTCATAGTGGGATGGCGGCGAGGCCATAGCCTGCCTGGTCACCTCCCTTATTACCCAGGTGCCGAGAGGTGCCCAGTATTCAGAGGTGATCCATCTGATCACAATGACACGGGCGTTCCGGTTGATTGCTGTCAGATACTCAAGGACCGCCAGCCGTGCCGAGTAGTATGCCCCGGTGATCGGTGAGTACCCTGTCTTTGTCCGTCCTTCCCGGTCAGCCACGATCGTCTCGTTTCCCCCTGCCCAGAGCGACTGGCTGCCCCAGATCTC
>CAZVAS010000013.1:4480-9350 GCA_964625165.1 uncultured Methanospirillum sp.
CGGGAGATGACCGGGCATTGCTCCCTTCCACAGAGCCCCTTTCCTTTGCAGGAGATGCAGAGTGTCATCTACCAGCAGGTCAGCTCCTGATCAGCGAGAGGTCAATCTTCCTGATCTGGTAGGGATTGTCCCGCTCCACAAAGGCACGTTTCTCCCATGTTGGCTCTCCTCCCAGTTTCCAGCCCCCGTCATATGCAGATCTGACAGTATCTATCTGGTACCGGTCGTCGGTCTTGTTGTATCCGGTGACAACAAGGATGCGATCCACGCCAGCCGGATCAGGGCTGATGATATCTCCAGCTGTGTACTTCACCGGTGTCCGGGGTGGCGCAGAGTCTGCCCCTATCCCGACATCGCTTGTTGCGATCCGACCTGCCCGGTGGCTGTACTTCTCCTCCAGGACAGGTCTCATAAACCATTTGGGTGTTGCGTTTATCCGGTATCCCCATTCTCCGGTATAATACGGGTAAATATCGTCTGCCTGGTACTGATCTGACGCCTGATCATACCCAAGGATCACCATCATGCCGGTCTCGCCGGTTGGTGAAGGATTCACCAGATCCCCGGCAGGATATACCGGCTGGGGATGGGTCGACGGAATGCCGGTGACTGGTGGAGCAACCTCACCAGGGAGCCCTGCTGGTGTACCTCCGGGTCCCTGATTTCCGATGTACGTGCCGCTCTGTTCAAAACTCTTCAGGCTGACATTTGTGGCTGTTGTGCCAAGGCTGGTGAACGATCCGTTTGGCAGTCTTGCTGTAGGAACTATCGAGTATGAGCCGTTAACCGGTGGAGCAGTCACCAGCCACCAGGTGTTTTTGCTACTCTCCAGTATGATGTCCCCACTCTTGAACTGGGGAACATCAGGAGGCAGGGTGGGAGTTGGCACTGGGGTTCCTGCAAGTGGTGTAATCAGATCAGGTGATGGTGGTGGAAGTTTGGTGCTTAGTGCAACCATCTGGGATCCATCTTTGTACGTTGCGATGACCATCACCCGCATCCCTTCACTCAGGTTCGTTCCGGCAAAAACCGACAAGGGGACTGTTGCGGTGGACCCTTTCTCCACTCCAAGGGTAGTTGGATCTCCAGGTTTTCCGGTGCCGATCGGCACATTGTTGATCTTCAAGGAGAAGGACGCAACAGAACTGATCTCACGGCCTCCTCCATTGGTCACGTTAATAAATGATCCATTCTGGCTTGCAGAGAGCTGGATTCCCGGTCCTGGAGGAACAGCAGGAGTAGTGAAGAAGGAGATGGCAGAGATCAGCACAAACCCAAGAACGATGATCAGGGCGATAGCGATTCCAGCGAGCAGAAACGGCTTGTCAAGGGGAAGTTTATCGAGAGGGATACGATCAAGGATTCCAGGTTTCGAGGCCGACTCATATGAGTTGCTTCCGTTTTTCAGGTGCTTTAAGTTGGTCCTCTTGTTCTTCAGGTATACCGGGTTATCAGGTGAAATGGTCAGTGCGTTCTCAAAACAGAGATCGGCATCCTCGAATCTTCCTATCTTAGCGCAGGCAGTACCCAGTGCATTCCAGGCACGATCATTCTGGTCATCGTACTCAACTGCGTCAGAGAGATACTCAACTGCTGTCTGAAAATCACCAGACTTGAATGCACGCAGACCCCGGCTGAACTGACCTGACTTTTCCTCGGTTCCCATGTTGACCCTGACTGAATCTCTGAATTCCTTTGGGTTTCCAGTACTATCATTCCGGTACTATACCTGACATACGACTGCATGCAGGTATATCAAACCCTGATGGTACTCGTTATCTGTATTCTGTTCTGGTTGCAGTTATAGGCAAGGCATAATGTATTGAAATAATCGTATTGATTCAGAGATTATTTCATGAGGTGATCCGCAAGGGATTCATTTTGTAAGCAATCGTTCTGGTAATTCCAGAACGCCTTGCATTGAATCAGTATATTATGAGCAGGTTGGATAACTGGTAAATGTCATCGGCTGCGGTTCCTGGTAGTCTGCTTCGTAAACACTCCCAACACTCTCTTTATACACAGGTTTCTGAGTTGCTGCAGATGTTACCTGAGCACCCGCCTGACTGCTGCTCTTCAGGGCAGAGGTGCTTCCTTTTAATTTCAGGCTTGAACTGTCAGCCAGTTTGTCTGCTGTTCCTGTGGTATTGGTAAGGTTCTGGCTTGCATTTGTGGCATTGGTCAGATTGGAGGTCGAGTTTGTTGTGCTGTTTGTATCTTCAGCAATGACTGCTCCAAATAGCATAGCGATACAGGTGAGAAGTGCAATAGTACGAATCATCATTATCATTTGGATATGTGTGAGGATAAAGAATCTGAGTTCCCGGGTTCAGCATTCATCAGCTTCACCTGAAGGCTGGATGCCAAGTATTATAATCTCATCTTCTAACAACTCCCTCATTATCAGGTGAGAATCATGGGGATATTCAGCAGGTTTCAGATACCTCACGAAGAACGGGAATGTGACCATGGAACAGATCAATCAGGAGCAGATCCCCCACCTGATCCCGGTCTCCCTGAGTGCAAACCGAAAAAGATCAGAATTCCCCTCAACAAGACCACAACCGATGTGAAATGCAGAAATGGTCTTCTGATCTTCCCCTGTCCTGTCTGTGATGTCATCAACACCGTCTCTGAATGTGAGGTTCATCCCATTCTTGGTGCCCAGCCGATGTGTATGAGTTGTGGCGATATCTTCCATATTCCCGGTGGCTACTGCACAGGGACCGAGATCAGTTCGCTCAAAATTTATGCTGCCCTTCCTGTTGCGATCAGGAAATTCTATATCTTTTACCGGAATCATCCGGTCATCCAGTCACTTGAGGAGCAGGGTCTCTCCAGGATTATTATTCAGTACGGCATCTGGGGGTTCTGTCAGAAGTGTCATCATGAGTTCAGCCCGGCAGTTCTCATGAATCTCCCACAGAATACATCAGAGGTTGTTGATTACCGCTCACTCTCATCAGCCGATGAGATGAACGAGATGCGTTCACTTCGCCAGGGTAAGTGTCCGTATTGTGATCACCGGATTCTTCTCGTAATAATCTCTGAAATTCCTCACTATGTGGTGTCAGCAAGTGAGAATATCTCACACCGGTGGGAAGAGGATTAAGGACTGAAAATTGGTATAATGCTTCATGAATCTTATGATGCTATACTCAACTCCCCTGTGTTCCCATCAGCAGTCCTGAATTCGGCCCATTGTTCTCCACGCAAAAAGGTTATGATTGCTGAAGATCCATCCTCAAAGAACGAAGGGTTGATGTGTTGTGAACAGGTTTCTCTTCCTGATTGTACTGCTGGTTATGCCAGCCTTCTTCTCCTCCGGCATCGTTGCAGGTGCTGAAGACGGGGGAATTGATCTTGCTACTGTCGGATATCTCCAGATTCAGGCTCCTGTGGATGGGGCGCGGGTATACCTGGATCGGATCTTTATGGGATTTATTCAGAATGGGGCCATCACGATCCCTGTTGATGTGATGGCATCTCCTCAGTACAGTAATCTCATCATCGAGTACACCGGGTATCAGACATATCTCGGTCCGCTTCCGGAACTTGTTCCCGGAAAGACTGTGACCGTACTGGCTGATCTGAATAAAACCGGGTATGAACGGAGAGGAATCATCTCATTTGAGAGCGGACTTCCAGGCACTGAACTGTACCTTAACGGTGAAAAGAAAGGAGTAACTCCTGACTCAGGGAAACTTGAGATCCAGGCTGTCCCGGCCGGACTGTACCAGTTCACGGTAAAAAGACCTGGGAATCTTTCCATAAATGAGCAGCAGTATGTCTCCTCAAATGCGATCACCGTATACCGGGTAAATCTCAAACCGGCAACAACCGGAGATGTTCATATCAATACCTCGCCTGAAGGTGCTGGTGTGTATCTCAACAACAGGTATGCAGGTCTCTCCCCACTTACTATTCCCGATGTTCCTGTCGGAAACCACACTGTGAAGATCACACAGGCCGGCTACCAGGACTGGGGCAGCGAGATATCGGTTGTAGGGGCAGAATCAAACCAGGTGGATGCAGTCCTCGTCTCTCTTCCCCCGACTCCCACACCGACCTGCTCAGATGCTCCACCAACTCCTGAACCGGTTGTACCCCAGGAGAACAGTTCAGTAATATACGGATTCTTCATCCTTCTCGTGATACTTCTCGTCTGTTGTGGAGCGATCGGTGTCTGGGCATACAGGAAGCAGAAACCATAATCTGGTTTCTCCTTCTGGAACCAACCGGTTTCTTTTCTTCCTTTGACAATAAGCATCTGGTTTTATGGTGAAGCGATATACGCAATTATTTACCAACTTTCGATGAAAGGGCATACCAATTGCAAAGAGTTTTACCCTATTGTTTCCTCAGATCTTCATACTGGTGGCTCCTGATATCAATCACCCGGCTTCTCAGAGACATCAGAATAAGGTGGGAATATGAATTTTTACTACGGTCGTCTCCTGATTGCAATCTTGGCATTGATCTCATGCGGGCTCTGCGTTGCAGATCTCCCGGGAAGTCTCCCCCCGCAGAATGGAATCCCGAATCAGGTTATCCCTGGTCCTGTTGGGAGCGGATTCTTCGAGTTCAGATCAAATGTCGAAGGTGCCACGGTAATCCTAGACAATCAGAGTGTCGGGACTATCACAGGAGGTTCGCTGAAGATCCCGGTGGATGTCTATGATACCTCTTTCAAACGCGAACTTCGTATAGAGGCGAATGGTTACTCCACGTACCGTGAAACACTGTTGAAAGGTCCTAAAGCAGGGGATACAATGGTAATACGGGGAACACTTCAGGTTGTTCCGCTAAATCTCACCGGTTCACTCTCTCTGGCAGTAAGCCCTCCCGGCTCAGCAGTGAGTATCGATAA
>CAZVAS010000013.1:9450-11776 GCA_964625165.1 uncultured Methanospirillum sp.
AACCCCTGCTCGCTTCCGGCGGTCTGTGTAGTTACCCCTGTTGGTGTCGCTGTTGCGAGTCCTGCCCGCTCCTGACCAACCTTCTTGTCGAGGATAAGATACGAATCTCCATTCATGAACCTTACTACGACCTGAACACGATCTGCTCCTTTGGTTCCTTCAGTTGTGATCTCATCACCTTTCTGCTTCCCAAGATCCTTTTCGATGACTCTGCCATCGCTCAAAGTGATCCGGACCTGAGCTGACTGGGTGAGTTCCTGACCTTTTCCACCGTCAAAGGTTGTGGTTATGTTCGAGTATACCGGGTCCTTCTGAACTGAAACCGAGACACCCAGTTCCGGTGGTGGTTGCATGACCTGGTTATCAAAGAGAGATGGAGCTTGTGTCTGTGTTGGTACAGGAGTTGCCGGAGTGAGTGATGTGGTTATGATCTGGGTGGGTGCAGGTGTTGGTGACGTGGTCTGCTGCTTGGGAGCTGACTGCTCAGTGCATCCTGCAATCAACAAAGAGCAGGCAAGGAGGCCAGCAATAAGGATAATCTGGTATCGATTCATTGTATAGAAGAGCTGAATGTACTCCATTATAGTTATGGCGGCCCGACTCTATGGCCTGCCAACCTTCAGATATCTGGTTCACTGATATTACACTACCTGCCGGTATAACCGGAGATGGAGGCACAGATGGGAAAACCCACTGAAGGATACGAACAGATCATCAGAAGTGTTCTTGAGTCCGGGGCAGCCGAGACTGCCCAGTCCTGGATGGATGCGATTCTCGCTGAAAATGGAAGAATTCCCCTGATATTTGAACGCATGGCTGAACGTCCCGAGGTTCTTGTCTCTCATCTTCTCTACAAAACAGCCGTCCTCAAGACAAGTACACTCGAACCAAAGTATGTCGAACTCATCAGCATAGCAGTCTCAGCCGCACTTCGGTGTAATCATTGTACTGATTATCATGTGCAGGCGGCTATCAGGAAAGGAGCAACAAAGGATGAGATACTTGAGGCCATACTCATTGCAGGCCTTACATCCCAGTCAACTGTCCTTGCTGATGCTTACCGAACCTATGCAGAGAGTATCGAGGAGTGTGCTGCCTGTGCTATGAAGATTCCCGGAGAGGATCAGTGATCCTCCTGGCGACGATTCCCTGTTGAAAATCTCCCGATAGCCTTCCCTTTTCTTCCGATCTTTTTGTCTCCTGATGCCTGCTCTCTCTGTTGTCCTCTTCTCCCAATAAGGCAATCCGGTCCGCTTCCGATGAGATCATCCCGTCCTGCCTGCCTGAGCCCTTCTCTGACCAGGTCATATCCGGCAGGGTCACGCCATGAGAGCAGTGCCCGCTGAATCTTCTTCTCGTCGTTTTTTGGGATATGAATCCTCTTTCTTGTCCTGGGATCAAGACCGGTCGCATACATACATGTCGAGGTTGTCATGGGTGTAGGTGTGAAGTCCTGCACCTGTTCGGTGTAGAGGCGATGGTCTCTGAGATACTCGGCAAGCGTGATCATATCCTGAATTGTGCATCCCGGATGGCCCGCCATCAGGTACGGGATGATATACTGCCGTGGGTTTCTCCCCTTCTGTACTTCCTCAAACCGTTTTCTGAACGAGTCAAACACATCAGGACCTGGCTTATTCATCAGGTCTGTCACACCCTGACTGATGTGTTCCGGGGCAACCTTGAGTTGTCCTGAAACATGGGAGCAGATCTGTTGCATGATACCGGGTTCGTCAGGAATAAGGTCATACCTGAGACCGGAGCCGATGAAGACATGTTTCACACCTGGAACATCGAGTGCATCTTTGAGGAGGGAGAGATACCTGGAGATTCCTGTTCTCCTGCTCTTGCAGGTGGTGCACTCTCGATCAGAACATGCCCCCTGTGAGTCCCAGCGTTCACACCAGTCCCCGTACATGTTTGCACTTGGTCCTCCGATGTCAGAGATAGTTCCTCTGAACTCTTTCATCCTGGAGATCCTCTCAATCTCCCTGATAACAGAGTCATGACTCCTGCTCTGGATGATCTTTCCCTGGTGCATGGCAAGGGCACAGAATGAACAGTTTCCAAAGCAGCCCCGGTGAGAGGTCACCGAGAACCTGATGGATTCAAGTGCCGGAATGGGTTCCTGGTATGAGGGATGGGCTTTTCGTTTATACGGGAGATCGTAGATCTGATCAAGCCTTTCTGTGGAGAGTGGCAATGCAGGAGGGTTCTGGATGATGATGGTCTTTGGGTGCCGCTGAAGGACCATCCTGCCCTGGAATGGGTTCTGTTCATCAGATATCTGGATGTGACTCTGTGCGTACAGGAGGGGATCGGTGCT
>CAZVAS010000013.1:11876-19971 GCA_964625165.1 uncultured Methanospirillum sp.
TCAGGATAGATCCTGTGGATGAGATCGGTATATACAAGAGTGGCCCGGTCCGGTCTGAGCAGGCGTCCTCCTGGTGAGAATGCATCCTCATGCCGCCGTTTTCGTGCCGGTGTGTAATGGGCCACCATCGAGTCCATTGATCCGGCAGATATGGAGAAGAAGAGATTTGGATGGCCGAAGACCGTGAATGATTTATCATCCCTGATATCAGGCTGGGGGATCACCCCAACGGTAAACCCGGCATCCCAGAGTGATCTGCCGAGAAGGGCTGTGGCAGATGCAGGGTGATCGAGGTATGCATCACCTGAAATGAGAATGATATCAGGATGATCCACCCCGATCTTCTCAAGTTCCTCTTGTGAGACGGGAAGGTATTCCGGCTGGGGAGGATGCTTTGTATCCTGCTCTTCTCTCATGACCGGCACCAGTGGTCAGGATTATACAAGTTCTAAGGTCCCGACAATTCTGAGTTTTTCTCCCTCCAGATAATGCAGGACTATCACTGATCCCGGTCTGAAGATGAGTTCTTTCTCAAAGGCGAGGGTTATCTCTGCTGACCGCCAGTCTCCTCCGGTAGTACATTTCTGAACCCTGCAGGGAAGGAACTGCATCCAGTGACCTGCATACAGGACCATCTGTTCTTTGAGAGGTTCAGGCCAGTATGGGATGATGGTTACTTTTCCTGTAACCTCGCATTTGCTCTGGATATCTTGTGATGCGGTCAGAACATACCCTCTGTCAAGGTCATCTGCCTCAATTCCCTTTAGAGCAAGTCCTACCCTGTCTCCGGTATGTGCTTCATTCACATCATCATCATGCTTCTGGATCGAGCGGATCTGTGCTGTCTTGCCAAGGGGGTGAATGGTGACCTGATCATGTTTGTGGACGGTCCCATCCTGCACACATCCCAGGATCACGGTTCCAATTCCCTTTACATTGAAATGGTGATCGATGGGGATTATTCCAGGTGAATCCGCTTGTGCCGCCGGTAATGCGTCTGCATCTGCAAGAAGTGTCTCGCGGAGGGCGTTGAAATCATCGGGAATCACCTTATACTGCTCAAGAACTGTCCCCTTAATGAGTGGTGAGATCTGTGCAACATCCAGGTAATTCCTGAGGATGAGATATCCCCGTGAGAGCCGGGCACAGTTCAGCTCAAGAATACACTCCCCAAGTTGTGCAGTGACTTTGTCAATGACCACAACAGCCATGTCGGCGAGTGAAACTGCATAGAAGAGTGAGGAGAGCTTTTCAGGATACCGGGATGGTTCGATCAGCGTGAGTGTTGCCTCACCTTTCTTGAGATTATAGAATGTGATATCGGTTGATGTTCCTTTCTTACCGAGCTCCTTTCCGATATCTTCGGGTCCGATTATTACGATATTTAAATTTGACATGATTAATAAAGGGTTTCGCAGGAATTTGATAGGTTCGTTCAAATCACAACTCTGATATCAATACTGTTAATAATTCTGCTGAAAAATGGTTAGTAACATGAAGGTACTCATTGTGATACCTCCTGAAAAGTTCAGGGACGAAGAACTGCTCCAACCTGTACAGGTGTTTCAGGAAGCCGGGATTAAATTTGACCTTGCTTCAACCCATGTGGGGGTTGTTATGGGAGTTCTGGGTAAAAAAGCAAAGGTAAACCGGACATTTGAAGACATTCTTCTGAAAGGTTCCGATGAGTACTACGCTATGATGATCGTTGGTGGGCCGGGTACAATGGTTCACCTCTGGAACAATACACATCTCCACGAACTTGCGCGGATCTTTAACGCCAAGGGAAAAGTGGTTGCAGGTATTGACAATGGTCCTATTGTTATTGCCAAGGCAGGTCTCCTCAAGAAGAAAGAGGCTACTGTTGTTCCGGGCCCCACGGTCCGTGAGATGATGATCGATGATGCGATCATTGTCAATAAACCGATTGTGTACAAAGACAGGATCGTTACTGCAAACGGTCATGAGGCCTCAGTTGAGTTTGCAAAACTGATTGTACAGTACCATGATGGAAATCCGGAGTTTGTTGCTACGCAGAGCAAAGCCGGGTTCTCGTTCTGATTCATACAAGTATCTTCATCGCTTTTTCCCTCTTTTTTCATTAACGGTTATTTCTGCCTGAAAACCCATCCAAAGATATCTTCATCTTTTCTGCTATCCAACCCCGGTGTATGACACGTGTTCGATCACTTCTCTCTCACACTTCTCTTCATCTCTGGGCAACCTTCGGTCTTCTCTGTCTGATCAGTCTGATTGCTGGTGCTGCAGGAGTAAGTGCAGATAAGACTCAGACAAACCTTTCAATCGGGCTCACACCTGCAGATCCTGCAGTGAATCAGTCATTCCATGTAACTGGAATTCTCATGTCTTCAGATGGGAAAACCCTTGGAAACAAACATATCACCCTTGAATCATCCCAGAAAAGCTCAACAGATTCAGACAGTTATGAGGTTCTGGCAACCAAGGATACCGATACCGAAGGAAAGTACGACTTCTTCAGGCCTGTAGATACTCCGCCTGAGTTTCTGCGTGTAAAATTTTTAGGAAATGATAACTTTGCACCTATCACCAGTGCGGCCATAAGTGCCAGGGGAGCAGGAACAGATCACCCACAGGTCAGTGTTGGGAAAACGGGTACTGTTATGATCTACTCAACCCCACAGGGAGCTGATGTCTTTATTGATGATGTTCTGCGTGGTGTCTCTCCTTATCATGCCGGTGGGCTTACAGAAGGTACGCATAATGTAACACTGGCTAAGAAAGGGTATTTCAACGAAACCCAGGATGTATATGTTACATCCAAGGTTGACGCTTCTATTGATATTACTCTTAAACAATAATTCAACCATCCGGATTGAATCCTCTTTTTTTCTTCAATACCAGCGACAGGATCCCTGAAAAGATATCTTCATGCCTGCAGAAACCCAACTTCAGACACTCATGTCTCTCTTCAAATCAAAATATCTCCGTGCTTTAATCAGATATTCTGTTCTAATCAGCCTTATCGTTGTCATAGGATCCGGTGGCGCCTCTGCAGGTCTCACTCAGGAGAAGATACCAACTTCCTTGTCCATCAGTGCGCTTCCGGTTGATCCGACGATAAACCAGTCATTTCATGTTTCAGGGATCCTGACATCTTCTGGAGGTGAGCCTCTTGGAAACAAACGGATACTCCTTGACTCCTCCGAAAAAAGCCAGAACAATGATAGTTTTTCAACGATTGACATGGTTGTGACGGAGAGGAATGGCAGGTATGAGTTTATGAGACCAAAAGGTTCTGTACCTGAATATCTCAGGGCCCGGTTCATTGGAACTGATGATTATGCCCCTTCCACAAGTCAGGTTATCGGTGTTCGGGGTATCGGTACTGATCATCCTCAGATCAGGGAGGGTGGAACCGGGGGGATTATGATCTCGACCAACCCGGAAGGAGCTGAGATTTATATAAATAATAATCTCCGGGGAGTGACTCCGAATAAAGTCGCAGGGCTGAAAGAGGGCTCCTATACAGTGAACCTGACCAAGGAAGGATATCAGAATGAGACGATGGAGGCGTATGTCACTGCAGATCGTGATGTCTCCTTTGATATCACCCTGAGCGAAGGATCAGGTATACGGACAGGCGGGTCTGTTTTTTCTGACCTCATGCCCGGATTGTACCAATCTTCACACCTGGCATACACTAAAACTGGTAATAACACCACATCAGGCCCTGATGTTGCAGTCGATGTAGCCCGGGGTGGCATGAGAATATCAGGAAATCAGGTCTCAAGCCCGTCGTATATCAATTTGAACAATACATCCGAAAGTTCTCCCAAAACAAATACCTACAATAATCTCAAAGTTTCAACAATTTCCACAACCAATACCCTGGGTGACGGGTATGATGTCATGGTCATCATGACTGATCACTGATCTCCCTCCTGATTCCCTTCTTTTTCTGGATAAACCTGCCTGATTAGATAAGGCTTTTCAACCAGTCATCCAACTTTTAAGGTGATCTGAGACATACGACCATGTCTGCTGTTTGTGATGGAGGGTAACTCGTGCAGGTATCGATGAAACTTGAGCTCCGTGATTCTCCTGGGCAGCTAGTTGCTGCCCTCATGCCGATCTCTGACATGGGTGGTAATATCAAGACTGTCATCCATGAGCATGAACATACTCCCGGCCAGGGTGTTCTGAGTGTAGAGGTGGTGATCGAGATACCGCCCGAACTCCTTGATGGATTGATTGCCCGGCTGCGTGAACGAGGGATAAATGTCCTCCGGCTCGGGGAGGAGCGGATGAGTTACCGTCAGAGTGTTATCCTGATCGGACACCTTGTGCATACCGATCTGGGTGATACTATCGATCAAATCGATCAGACCGGGTTTGCAGAAGTGACCTATATGAGCCTTGCAATGCCGGCGATCAATGAACGAACCTCTGCACAGTTTATTATCAAATCCCTGACCCGTGAGCATATGCAACAGGCTCTTCTGATACTCAGGCAGGTTGCAAAGCAGAAGGAGTTCCTTCTGATCGAGCCTCTGGAGTTCTGAAATGGCAGTTCGTCTAGCATTACTTGGTATGGGTGCAGTTGGCCGTGGTATCATCCAGTCAGTCGCAGAGAAAGATCTGGGACTGGTGATCACAGCAGTTGCAGATTCACGGTCTGGTTGCATCGATCCTGATGGAATTGACCTTAAAGACCTCCTCGTTCGAAAGGAGAAGACCGGAATCTGCGGGGATGTAAATATCAGTGCAGAGATAATAGCCAGGACTGCACCGTATGATATCCTTGTCGAGATGACACCCACTGATGCCAGGAATGGAGAGCCTGCGACGTCATATATCAGAGAAGCACTGACAAGGGGTTGTCATGTGGTCACTTCAAATAAAGGTCCGGTCGCCCTTCACTACCACGAACTCTCCTCTCTCGCAAAAAAGAACAATGTTCAGTTCAGGTTTGAAGCGACGGTAGCCGGGGCAATCCCGATTCTTCAGACACTTATGCATAACCTTGGGGGGAACGATATCCTTTCCCTTTACGGAGTTCTGAATGGGACCTGTAACTACATCCTCACCAGGATGGCTGAAGAAGGACTCACCTATAAACAGGCCCTTGATGAGGCACGAACCCTCGGGTATGCAGAGGCTGATCCGACATACGACGTGAAGGGTATCGATGCGGCGATAAAACTGGTCATCCTTGCAAATACGGTATGGAAGAAGAATATCTGTCTGGACGATGTTGACGTGACCGGGATCGATCTTCTGACCGAAGAAGCACTCCGGCTTGCAGAGCAGCAGGATGCGACAATCAGACTCATCGGTGAGATAATACCCGGGCAAAACATATACCGGCTCTGCCCCAGGATTGTGCCCAAAGATCATCCTCTTGTTGTGCAGGGTTCGCTGAATGCTGTCATTGTCAGGACAGATCTGGCAGGTGATCTCCTCTTTGTCGGAAAGGGTGCAGGATCAAAAGAGACTGCCAGTGCCGTGATCGGTGACATTCTCTCTATTAGGGATATGGATGCAGGGGGTAATTGAGCGAAGGCGCACGTATCTCCAGCTCATGCGCAGGCTGACCCTTGAAAAAGGATTCTTTACTGTACAGGAGGTTCAGCAGGAGGCAGGGGTTCCCAGAAGTACAGCACAGGACTGGATCCTGCGTCTGAGTGAAGAAGGGTGTGTGGTTGTCCTTCACCCCCCCAGGGGGAGAACACCTGCCCAGTATGCAGCAACAAGTGCCCTTCCAAGAAGTGCGTGCAAACGGATCTTCACTTCGGTCGATGGTGATCTCGTTGAGATCGTACACGAGTGTATGAGTAGTGCATGTGCCGGCTTCTGTGGGTATCATCATCAGCTTGGTGGGGGGGAGCGGATGACTGTTGTCAGGGATGGAACGCTGCTCCGCGAGTTTATCCATCTCGGAGAATGCGAAGCAGTTGTCGGCCTCTATCCTCACTCTGCAGTTGCAGTAACCGGCGTGCACCTGGAGAATGATCAGGTTCTTCAGCGTATTCGATCTGTTGGTGGCCCCGCTTTTTCTCTCTCTGGTATGATGGGACTTGCCAGGGGTGTGCTTGATGTGGAGATACTCAAAGATGGCCCCTGCACTGAAGGAATTATTCGCACACAGGCACTTTCACACCTGACCATCGGGATCGATAATACAGACTCAGAAGGTGGGGGTGCAACATTTGCACTGGCAATTGCTCTGCTTCAGCATCTTGCCGGGTTTTCCGGTGTTTTCCCTATTACCCATCATGTGATGATGCTTTTTCCCGGCGTTTATGAGAAGACGGCCGGAAATTCATGCAGTGCTATCGAACTTGCAGTTGAGCCAGGTATGGTAGAACAGATCATATCTGAGACTATCAGGTTTGTAAGTGACGAAAGTGTCTCTCCGGCATGGGGTGTAGCAGTTCGCTCCGGTCTTCGGATTTCTGACTCTCTCAAAGGCTTTGGTTTAATGGCTCGTCGCGAAATAGTATCCTGTAAAACTGCCCACCGTATAGCAAACGCATCCTCAGTTATCCTCACCGGTGGTGATGGTGTGATCGGCGCTCTTGCGGCAGTGGCACTGGTGGGGCTTCCTGCTCAGTTGCTTCTTGATCCTGGCAGAGATCTCCCATGACTGCTTTTTTCATCAGATAATAATTCTGATGAGTGATTATTGGCGATGAATAAAACCTCTCATGAGGGAATACTATTTGACCAAATCTGTGCTATAGCTGAGTATGGACAGATCTCAGATCATTCCCCGCAGACACAGATATCTCACAGTTGTCTGCGTCGTTCTTCTCGCCCTTGCCCTTCTGGCCGCCGGGTGCACCAGCAAGGAAGCAAAATCACCGGCAGCAACTTCACAGCCATCCCAGGTCGCCCAGTCAGCAGCCCCCACAGACGGGGTTCAGAATGGTGACATGGTTGAGATTAACTACACCGGAACCCTGGCTAATGGCTCAGTATTTGACAGCTCAAAAGACCGCGGTCCGTTCCAGTTCGTTGTAGGAACAGGTACCGCAATCACCGGATTTGACAATCAGATTCGTGGTATGAAGGTAGGTCAGGACAAGAAGTTCACTCTGAGCCCTGAAGAAGCCTATGGCCAGTACGACCCATCCCTGATCAAATCAATGCCAATTGACTTTGTGCCAAAGGGTGAGAATGTAACCGTTGGTGACACTGTAACGCTGTTTAACGGTCAGGCATATTTCCCAGCAAAGATCATCGAGATGAATGCCACGAACGTGACATTTGATCTGAACAGCCAGCTTGCAGGCCAGAGCCTTACATTCGAGGTTACCCTTGTCAACGTAACTCCGGCAAAAGAGGTTCAGGAGATGATGAAGAAACTGCAGGAGGAACAGAATCAGACCGTTCAGGTTCCTGTAGATACAACCGGTAAGAGCCAGTCCTCTTCTTCCCAACAGGCAACAACCCAGAAGAAGACTCTCTAATTCTTTTTTGTATCTGTTACAATTGCAAAACGATAACTGATCAGCTATCTTACTGACCCTCTGGCCTTAAAGTAAAAGAGGGGTAGTGTTCTTGGCTACTATATTATCAACAGTCTCTGATCTGTACTCGGTGATTCAGTAGCACTGTATTGTTGCTCTTGTTCTTCTCGTAGATATCATTGGATGGATCTGCGATTGCACCGATGGAATACATTTTCATGGGTGTCCCGGCAGGGATCTGGAGGGTATCGTTAAGTTCCTGCTTCTCATGCGGTTTAAGACTCTCGATCATGTGATACCCGAGTTCCTGATCCGATCCTGTGATTACCTGGTCATCTGACAGGTAGTAATGAACTGAGAAGTATTTTGCTTCAAGATCCCCGGTATTTTCTATCGTACATGTTATGGGGAGACCTGATGTGCTACAGACGGTGTCGCTTGCAGTCAGATTACTAAGAACCAGATCTGCAAAACCAGTAGTGTTCTGCTCACCTTTTTCGGTGTCTGACACTGGTGATTGTGTAGGTGAGAGATTTTCTTCGACTTCATGAGTGACATTTTGCTGCCTTACAATAGGATCTGTTACAGAAACCGTGCTGTTTTTGGATGAGTTAGCCAGCAATTCGTCCTGAACCAGGGTT
>CAZVAS010000013.1:20071-25131 GCA_964625165.1 uncultured Methanospirillum sp.
ACTCCAGAAGTTTCGCTGGTCATCGTTCGCTGCAGCATTGAACTGGTTCTTCAGGTAGTTGTTGGTGATTTTATTTCCCACCGACTGGAATACACCAATACCCATCACGTTATCCACAATGGTGTTATCTGAAATGGTTGTGGCACGTGACTGATCCAGTCGTATCCCGATATTTTTACAGTTTTTAAACGTGCAGTTTACAATGGATCCACCTTCGACGCGGTAAAACCAGACTCCGAAATCTACCCCATCAAAGACACAATTTTTAATATTGACATTCTTAATTGCATTTCCTCCGTCTGCATATATTGCAGAAGTGAACCCTGTAGGCAGTCCCTGGATTGTATGGCCACCTCCGTCGATAGTAACATCAGAACTGGATATTTTTATGATTGTATTCCTGTCACCTCCCTGAATGTCTCTCATCAGGAGATATGATCCCGGTGTCTCTATTGAATTTGGGGAATACACCGGTACAGATCCCCCCGAACCTGCATATGCTCCGATCTTGACAATATGATCGCTGATATATTGAACAAATGAATTACCCCCTTCCTTTCCATCTGAATCAATTCTGATCATTATCTTGTAGTTGGCGGGCTTGAGACTCTTGGGCACCATATAATTATTTTTGAATGCCTTCAGTTCTCCAGGATTTAAATCAGCATTCCTGAAGTCACTACCGAGCTGGGCACTGATGGTGTCTTCTCTTCCTTCTCGTACAAGAAATGTTTTGATACGCAGTCCAGACAGAACATTGATCCCGGTGTTAACCACGGATGTGGTGACTGTTATCCGCTCGTCAGGGATCTGACCTATTGGAATTTCACCTATCTGGCTCACATCCATAACTGCAGAAACATCAACGATCTTCACCCCAGGCAAAGTATCTGATGTTGTGTTTGTATTCGGTGGTATGACCCCTGATACCGCCGGAAAAGAAAAAATCCCGATTATTAAAACCAAAAAAATGATTCGTGATATTCTATAATCCGATGCTATCAGGGGATTTCCCCATCTCCCCCTTTCCAAATCCATATCTTAACCCCCATCCAGAAAGGATACTTTCCAGAATATATCCTCTCTGATATTATATTATGTATCAATAAAAAAGTATAGGTATTGATCATATTTTTATTCTATGGATAAATTTACGAATGGAATGAAAGGAAGATAGAAAACCCATTGGTAGATTATCACAATGGAATAAATGTCTTGATAGTGAGTGTGGGAGGAGGGATTCGAACCCCCGAACGCCTGCGCGATAGGACCCTAAATCCTACTCCTTTGACCTGGCTCGGATACTCCCACGTACTAATGAAATAAGAGAATAAACGGATATATCAGGCAGCTTCCGGAGTGCTGCCACCGTCAAGAACCTGTCTGACCTGTGCCTGAAGTTTTTCAAACTTCTCCTGAAGTGCTTTTTCCTGTCTTTCGATTGATTTAATTCTGATCTCGAATGTCTCAACCTTTTCCTTTAATTTCTCAAGCACCTGGTCGCGCGGTTTTTCAATAACAACAGTTCCCACAGTCATGTAAACCGCTGCACCATCGGGAGCATCACCAAGTTCCTCTGTTGCTCTTCTTGCTTCCTGGGCAGCAAGTTCATATTGGTTTTTCTGACTCGCGACAGTCTGTAACTGCTGCTGCAGCTGTTGCAGCATATTTATCTGGTTCTGCACTTTTGGTGGAATACTGTTCATAGTGAAGTTCCCTCTGATATTGTACCTACTTTGATTTGAGTGCTGTCAATCATCTCGGATGCAACCTGTATCAATCTGAGCCATGAGTTAACTGATGCTCGAAGTGCGGGAAGGTCAGCAGCCTGGATTGATATCTCAAGACATTCATTAGATATCATCCGGCAGACACCCTGTGATCTCATTCCGGTTTTTTCATCCTCTTCTTCAGGAGCAACAGCTTCACAGATAATTGATGCTGAGATCGTTTCTATCCTGAATTGTGCAACATGCATGAGTATTCTATTCTGCTTTTCCGAGTTTCAAAATACTCTGCCGGCGCTGCGGTCCATCTGCAATGAGAAGAGCGATCTCGTTTTCCTGCATTATTACCGGGTACATCCTGCTCAGATGCTGATAAATATCCTTATCAGATGTGACAACGCCTCTGGTCAATACTCCTTCGCGGGTTCTGCATTCATATGATACGATCTTCCGTTGTAATTCAGGAGAGCCGTTATGATACCAGCGAAGCATAAGACCTTTCTCATCCTGAGAAATGATGAAAAAAGATGATTCATCCTCAATAAGCTCACGCATTCCCCGTTTACCCCTGGCGACATACCTGACACCTAAGGCAAACGCGAGATCTTTTGCCACACCTCTGCTTTCAGTGGTTGAACGGCGTGATGTGGTTACCAGAGTCATCGGGCTTTCAGTTCTTTGATCGCTGCTCCTCGTTCCTTGAAGAGGATCCGGTGTCCGCAGAAAGGACAACGGACATTAATATCGATCTCGACCTTCTGTTTACACCGGGCGCACTTATATGAGCCTGGCATGGGAGGATTATCCCTCCTTTACCGTGCGTTCAATTGCGCGAAGTGCGATCTTCAGGTTTGGAGTAACCGGAACATATGCGCCACCGGCATATTTGAACTGGCACTTCTTACATTCCCAGATTCCGGTTCCGACTCTTTTTACAGTAATATTGTCGCACCGTGGGCATGTGTGAGCAGCTTTTGAAATAACTTCAATTTCCCGAACGCGTTTGCGGATAAATCTTCCATATCGTGGGCCAAAGCGACCAGTTGATCCGGAAACCCTTCCTTTGGCCTTTGTCTTGACACTACCCATATAAGATACCTCTATCGAATGTCCTTTCTAATCTGTTCTAGTTCCACTTATAGTTACTTGACAAGTTTAGTTTCTGCTTCTCCGCGGCTGATCTTGTTGATCAGATCATAGAATTCATTCTGAATTCCCGCTGGGATGGTTACCACACAGATCCATGAGCCGTCTTTCTGCCATTCCTGTTGATCAATAGTGGCAGCAGACTGGATCTCGCCATAGGCCCGGGGTGCATAATCGGCAGGGATATGAACAGCAACCCTTACCTCCTCAAATTTAATCGGGATGAGAGGGCGAAGTAGTTTCATCGTATCCTTCACGAGTTCTTCCAGACTGCGGAAT
Organism: uncultured Methanospirillum sp.; assembly: GCA_964625165.1. Classification (GTDB taxonomy): domain Archaea; phylum Halobacteriota; class Methanomicrobia; order Methanomicrobiales; family Methanospirillaceae; genus Methanospirillum. The sequence goes on from CAZVAS010000013.1 coordinate 23,224, forward strand.
GGATCGATGTTCACTTTTGCCTCTTCCATGGCCATCTCAATTCTCTGAGGTGGATGCGGGTGACCTGTCTGTGGGTTGATTGCATTTCGTGCAATGAAGAATACGACCTGCTTGCGCTTCTCTGCAATCATCGCCCGCCGCTGTTCTGCAGTAAGATGAATCTCTCCTTTCAGGATGATCTTTGTTGCAATCTCCTGGAAAGAAGTGGTCCCGAATACCTTCTTCAGGGCTTCATCTGATGCTTTCTCTGCCTGTGATGCATTCTCGAATATGTAGAGGGCTGCAACTGCTTCCTCAATATCGATCGACTCGCCCTGGCGGATTTTTGCGGCAATATCCGGATCTACCAGAATCTCAAACCGTTCTCCATGACTCTCGATTCTGGCAACCACTGCATGATCTAGTGGTATCATCTCTCATCACCTTCTTACATCCCGCATTACGCGGGCTGATCGATGTATGTTGCGACCTCTTCCCTGGTCATCTTTCTGAAGATGCCTTCGCTTCTGGAGATCACTCCGATCTCAACCGTTGAGACATCAAACTTCCCTTCAGTTGCTTCGTGAAGTGCTTTCAGTCCGAGTTTAATCGCATCATCAAGAGAGCACTCATGGGTATACTCTTCTTCAAAGAGTTTCATTACAGCCGGTCTTCCTGTTCCTATCCCTGTTGCTTTATACTCAAGGAGTGTACCGCTGGGATCGGTTTCAAACAGCCTGAACTCGCCATCAGAGATGCCTGTGATCAGAAGAGCTGTTCCATATGGTCTGGCTCCTCCGAACTGGGTGTAGGTCTGCATGTGATCTCCGAGCTTCTTTGATAGAGTCTCGACGTCTATTGGTTCGTCATATGAGATTCTGTTGATCTGAGCCTCGACACGTGCCCTGTCAACCAGAGCACGCGCATCACCAACTAAACCTGATGAGGCCACTCCGATATGCTCATCGATCCTGAAGATCTTCTCGATAGAATTTGCTTCAAGGAGGCGGGAGTTGATTCGCTTGTCTACTATCAGGACCACTCCATCCTGACATTTAATTCCTACGGCAGTGGTCCCCCTTTTTACCGCTTCACGGGCATACTCAACCTGATATAGGCGCCCGTCAGGACTGAAGACGGTTATCGCACGATCATATGCAGCTTGGTTATTGTTCATCATAGTGCAGGTCCTCGATGTCCTCTTCTGTTATATAGAGGGGTATATTAGGATTAATGCCCTTCTCTATCAGATCGATCCGGTTGTCTGTTCGAATTTCAGCAGAGAACCATTCACCGTTCATTTTTACTTTGCCAGGCCGGGATGAGAAATTTCTCTTGTGAATCTCTTCTCGCACCGTTCTGATAGTACCCGAGGTCTTCACCGGATGTATAACTGCCGATGCTCCTTTTACTGATGTGATAGCGGCTAGTGCAGCCTCAACTTTCTGTTCGTATCCTCTTCTGAATCTTATTATGGTGTACGGGATGTTATACTCCATTACCGCTACCCAGGCATATGATGCCTGAATCTCACCAAAAAGAGAACCAAATGTATCAGAAATTGAAAGGTAGATATCTTTGGCATCAACCAGTTCCACTGATACAACTCTTGCGAGGATATACCGGTAATTCTCCCGCATTGAGGGTCTGAGCCTCATTCGGAGATCTCCCTGACTGCTTTGTAGTTTTCAAGAAGACCCGGCACTGATGCAAAGGATCTCGTAATAAGATCCTTGTCCATCCCAATCTCTGTAAGAAGTGCTGTAACTGCCCGGCTGGTTCTAATATCAAAGAGTGTATGTGCCCCGCTGGAGATTGTGAGTGGGAATTCATACCTGTTCTGGAGGAGAAGGATCTCCTCATATGTCCGGATCACCCGTTCTCTTGGGACTCCTCTCAGTTCCCATAGTGGTCTGACTCTAATATCGA
>CAZVAS010000013.1:25231-30242 GCA_964625165.1 uncultured Methanospirillum sp.
TCTTTCAGTTCGGTTTTAATACGACTGACTGAACAGGATCCTGATTGAAATAAAAAAGAACAGCCGTCAATACGCTGCATTCAAAAAAATTATTTGGCCCGGTTGGCATTGGACCTGACACTTGGACGGCACTTCTCGGTACCGATTCCACGCTTGCCCATACCACGGCCTTTCATACCTGCACTGGTCTTACCGCGCTCAGCACGACCGCGGTGTCCGGTCTGGCTGATCCAGTTGAGATTGGAGTCATTGATGACTGACGGGTGGTGTGGATCTACTAAAATCACTTCATACCACTTCTGCTTGCCGTCTTCACCAACCCAGTACGAGTTCAGTGCTTCCATGTTCGGGTATTTTCTGCTTGCCCGCTCTTCTGCGATCCGCTGAATACTCTTCCCCATGGTACGCTTGTTGATGCCCATCCGTGCAGTTCTCCGGGCCCGGACGTACCGGGATGCCCTTCTTCCACCACGGCGGACTTTAACGCGGACAACAACAATTCCCTGTTTTGCCTTGTATCCGAGTGAACGTGCACGGTCTATTCTGGTTGGCCGGAGGACACGTACTACACTGCCTTCGCGGCGCCATACTTGCATACGTTCCCAGAGGAGTGCACGAACTCCGGACTTTGCCGGAACCTTCCATGCATCCCTGACGTATGCATACATCGATTTTGCCATGATCTCTCCAAAGGTTCAGCCTGAAATCAGGCCACATTCCTAAACGGGACTAGTCCCGTGTTCCTTAGTTTATGGGGGTGCGCTGCTATTTATTGCCGTACCCTTATGGCTGGTGCCCTTTCCGTTTCTCTTCAACTCTGATATCTCTTATCCGGGTGACCGGGTACTGTCCGTTCTCGTCTTTTTCTGCAGATTTTACCATGTCCCATATCGTGAGGAGTGCAGTACTGGCCCCAACCAGGGCCTCCATCTCAACACCTGTCTTTCCGCTTGAGATCACCCTCACGCGCGCTGTGATGGACTTTTCATCCTGCACAAATTCGATATCAATCCCATGCACCGGAATATTGTGGCACATCGGAATCATCCGGGAGGTATCTTTCACAGCCAGGGTTGCGGCTACCCGTGCAGTTGCCAGGACATTTCCCTTAATTGTTGTTCCATCTGCTATAGCCTTCAGTGTCTCCGGACGAAGGATGATAACTCCTGAAGCGACTGCCTCGCGGTTAACTTCGTTTTTTGATGAAACATCAACCATACGGGCGCGATCATCTGTTATATGTGTGAACTCTGTCATGTGTGCCCCAGTATTATTTGCCGGTACAGAATTTGAGGGATAACCGGAAGAAGATCCTGTGCAGTAAGTCCGTACCCCATCTGCCCTGTTATTATCTCTCCAGCAGCACCGGTTGCATAGGCTCCGATGCATGCTGCATCAAATGCAGGGAGCACTGCAAACAATGCTCCACATACTCCTGCCAGAACATCGCCTGTTCCACCGACTGTCATCGCAGGTGTTCCGGTCCGGTTAAACCTGATAGATTCTCCATCTGAAATGATATCGGTCTCTCCTTTGAGGAGAATGGTTCCATCGGTTGCTGCATTCCTGACAGCATCAGCCCTGGCATGGATCTCTGTACCTGGGGCTTTCCCGGTAATCCTCTCAAATTCACCTGCATGGGGTGTGTATATTGTCTCTTTTGCAACCGGCAGAGGCAGGCGGAGGGCATCAGCATCAAAAACTGCCTTTCTGCAGTACGTTGCGATTGCACTAACCACCTCGTGTGAATCAGGACCAAGACCCATACCGCAGACTACTACATCAGTCCTCTCGCACAAACCGGCGAGACTGTCAATATCATCCTCTGATATCCGCTCTCTTTTTGTTGGCACTTGAATGAGATCCGGGAACTGCAGAGATGAGGGTGATGCTACGCGGACGATATCCGCTCCTGCCCGAAGTGCTGCCATCCCTGCAAGATATGGCGCCCCCTGGTATGGTCCCCCTCCTATGACAAGGATTGATCCTCCAACTCCTTTATGCGCGGATGAACTTCGATCAGGAATGAGGAGTAGATCCCCTGGTCCGGTACAGATCTCTGCGAGAACCGGTATGCCGATATCAACCGTCTCTGCACCTTCTGACTTTGCCCGGTGGAATGAACAGATTATTGTTGGTATGATCCCCGGGGTTGGCATATCTGCAGAGATTATCGGCAATTTTGTCTCATTAGCGAGGCTTACGCAGCTTTTATAAGGTTCTCTGAGATCACCTGCTAAACCTGTTCCGAGCAGTGCATCAACTATCAGGTCAGATTGTGAGAAGAGATGGTCTAGGGAGAGAATATCGTCTTTGCATCGCATGGGATAGATTTTCACTGCACAGTTCTGGAGAATGGATAACTGAGTTTTACAGGCAGGAGACATCTTCGGGCTGTCATGATAGATTATGGTAACCTCTGTCTCCCTGGTGATAAGACGGGCAGCAACCATACCGTCTCCCCCGTTGTTTCCTGAACCACAGAGTATGAGTACAGAGGTAGGACAATACCTCCGGACAACATCAGCGAGAGCATGCCCGGCATTCTCCATCAATTGCAGATCGCTGACCCCAAGGGCCATCGCGTTGGTATCTATCACCCTCATCCTTTCAGGTGTGATGATCTGCCGATTCAGATATTTCCTGTTCTGGTGTGAGTCTTCCCAAAATCTCATTATATGACCTTACGATCCTCGAAGATTCTGTAGTGATATCTGAGCATCTCAGCCTACGAAATTAACCTGAAAAATCCTTTACAGGTTGTCATATCACTCTTCCAAAAGGACTCATTCTTTTCTGTGTACGTCCCATATCATACATTTAATGAGTCTTGATAAGGATGTGCGTTCTGCTGCTGAAACAATTCTTTCATGCAAATCAGCGACCGTCATCTCTCATATCGATGCAGATGGCATATCCAGCGAGTCCATCCTTTCACAAGCGATCTCTCGTGCAGGAATTCCTGTCCGGAGTATTTATCTCAGACAACTGGACCCCCTCACCCTTCATGAGATCCCAGAGGACAACTCGCTCAAGATCTTCTCTGACTTTGGTTCAGGTCAACAGACCATGCTCCAGGAGAAGGGAATTCATCCTGATGATGTTGTCATCATCGATCATCATGTAAGCCAGCCTGCTGATGTAGGGTACCTGGAGGTCAACTGCCTTCTGCACGGGCATGAAAAGATGAGTGCTGCCGGAGTCGCCTATCTGGTTGCTCGTGAGATGGATGAGATCAATTGTGATCTTGCAAAACTGGCAGTTATCGGCAATATTGGAGATATGATGGACCGGGAGAACCTGAAATTATCAGGTCCTGCACGGGAGATCATGACCGATGGGGTGGGCTATGGTAATGTCGAGGTCTGGGAGCATGATCTCAATATATATGGAATATCAACAAGGCCGCTTCCAAATGCACTTGCGTACTCCGACGACATAGACATTCCCGGAGTATCCCATGATCCCGATGGTGCAAGGAGGTTTCTTGAGAAGATAGGTATCAAACCGGTTTCTGCAAACCGGTGGCCGGTATGGGAGTCACTCTCATTTGAAGAGAAACAGACTGTTGTCTGTTCTATTATTGATCAGATGATGGCATTTGGGAAGAGTCTGGATCGTCTGTTTGCGGACCACTATCTCTTTCCTGATGAGAATGTAACCCAGGCGACTCTTCGGAATGCATCAGAATATGCGACCCTCCTTAATTCATGTGGACGATGGAAGAGACCAGAACTCGGAGGAGCAATCTGTCGTGGGGATCGGGTGGTGGCATACCGTGAAGCTGAGCAGATGCTGAGAAACCACCGGAGTAAGATCAGGGAAGTGATGGAGTATATCGCCGACACGGGAGTCTCTGAACTGTCTCATCTGCTATACATCCACGTTGGTGACCGGTTCCCTGATACCATCGTTGGCATTGGTGCAGGGATGTCACTATCGCGTCTGAATCCTGAAAAACCGATATTAATCATGTGCGAGGATTCTCTTGATCCGACCAAAACCAAGATCTCGATGCGAACCAAGCCTGAAGTTGTGGATAAAGGGGTTGATCTTCAGAAAGCCCTGTGTGTGGCATGTGAACGGTTTGACGGTTCTTCGGGAGGAGGTCACCGGATTGCTGCAGGGGCATTCATTCCCCGTGAAGCTGAACAAGAGTTTATCGAAGATGTCAACCGAATAATAAAGCAGCAATATGCTCAAAAGAGTTCAGATTCTTGCTGACTATCAGTTTGGAAAGGGTATCGGAGTTCAGTTATTTCCGCAAACCAGCCGATTTATAACCTCCCGGAGAGGTGGTGTCAGACAGGTTATGCTTGATGGCCGACGGCTTGCCACTCTTCGTGCTCATGACGGGCGGTTAACATTGGGGCTTTTAGGGGCCGAACGTTTGAACCGGATTCTGGATTCATCCCTGAACCGGGTGATAGTCCGTGACGATGTCTGCCCGTACATTGCTATTGGTAAGAGCGTTTTTGCAAAACATGTGACTCAGGCATCTTCTGATATTCAGGCTGGAGATGAGGTTCTTGTGCTCTCTGGTGACGGGACCCTCCAGGCCGTTGGGGATGCAATGATATCAGGGGACGAGATGGTTCTGTCAGATTGTGGTGTAGCAGTATCTGTGCGAAAAGGAAAAGATCAGGAGGATAAGGAATGATACCAGGAATGAACCCCAGAAAGATGAAACAGGTGATGAAGCAGCTCGGTATGGATGTCCGCCCGGTTGAGGATGTCCAGGAGATCGTGGTCACAACTCCTAAAGGGCGATACGTTTTTGATCAGGCTGAAGTTGCAATAATGAAGATGCAGGGTGTTACCACCTGGCAGATAACAGGAGAACCCCGGTTTGAAGAAGCAGTGCTGGAAATTCCTGATGATGATGTATCACTGGTTGCTGAGCAGGCAAGTGTTCCGGTCGATACTGCCAGGGCAGCACTTGAAGCATCGAAGGGTGACATCGCTGATGCCATCTTGAAACTTGCCGGAAATAATGAATGATCGGGGTATC
>CAZVAS010000014.1:0-2279 GCA_964625165.1 uncultured Methanospirillum sp.
TTGAATTATATAAAAATTATGATGTCCTGAAGCCTGATCTCTGAAAACCAAAAATTCGGCCTGATATCAATCATAGGCACTTAACTGAACTGGAGATGACACATGGAACGGAAAAAGATAGCATACTTCTGCTGGGAATCACTTTACACGGATCGGGTTGGCGGTCTTGCAAACGCTGCCACGTATCTCGCACAGGAACTGGCAAAGAAGAATGAAGTTCACTTCTTCACCCGGGGGGATGGGGACTTCACCTTCGGAGGAGTTCATTACCATACGGTCCGCCCGTATGGCAACAATGTGGTGGAGTACTGCCGTAATATGAGCCACATGATGGCAGACCGGTTTCATTCCCTTGATTCTCCACGTTTTGATCTCCTTCATTTCCATGACTGGCATGTGACCGAGGCTCTGCATCTTCTTCAGGATAGGAACACCGTGTTCACCTATCACTCGACTGAGTACGGGCGTAATGGAAATCAGCATGGCAGCTGGTGGGAGTACCATGAGATCTGCGGGAAGGAGTGGTATGCCGGGCTGATTGCCAAACAGGTGACCACTGTTTCAGGTGTACTGAAAGATGAGGTCATGCATCTCTATAATGTCCCTGACTGGAAGGTGAAGGTCTTCCCGAACGGGGTGGTTCCAGAGCAGTTTGATGTGAGTCTTGACCAGGGTACAGTAAAGCAGGAGATGGGGATTCATCCCTATGCTCCGACTGTTCTCTTCATCGGTAGGATGGCTGTTCAGAAAGGTCCTGATCTCTTTCTCGACGCCTTACCCCGGGTGAAGGACAGATTCTGGGGAGTTCAGGCGATCATGGCCGGAGACGGGGGGATGCGGCCATGGCTCCAGGAGCGTTCGTCAGCATTGGGTCTCCCGATCAGGTTCCCCGGGTATATTACTGATACACAGTATGTCCGTCTGCTTGCTGCAGCAGATCTTGTTGTGATACCGAGTAGGAATGAACCATTTGGCATTGTGCTTCCTGAAGCATGGAGTGCAGGAAAACCAGTGGTGGCCTGTGATGTGGGTGGTCTTCATGAAAACATCGAACAATACCACGATGGCATACGGACATCGGTATCAGCTGACAGTATCGCATCAGGGATCTGCGAAGCACTGGACAATATGGAGCGTTCACGAAGATGGGGCCGGAGTGGAAGGGCCAAGGTATATCGGGACTTCCAGTGGAGCGGGATCGCGGACCGGCTCGATAGCATGTATGCCGGAGTCAACTCCTGAAACCGGATTTGTGTATCCAGACTCATCTTTTTTTGCTTTTGACAACGATGCCTGATCATGGATATGCCGGCTGTTGCCCCTGATGATAAGCATGATCAGTCGAATACGATACCTGTCATCAATCCGGCAACCGGGGACATTGTAGGAAGAATTCGTCAGGGATCAGCAGAGGATGTGGATGATGCAGTCCTCCGTGCTTCTGAATTATCTCCCAAGTGGGCTGCTAAAGATGCCACTGAACGTGCAAAGGTACTGTTCGGATCTGCTGCCCTGGTCAGGAACAGACAAGGTGAACTTGCAGAACTTCTCACCCGTGAACAGGGAAAACCTCTCAAAGAATCAAGAAATGAGATCGCCGGATTTGCACGGATCCTCGAGTACTATGCCTCAATATCAGGTCTTTTAAACGGTGACTACGGGCATTCATCAGCATACGGACATGCGATCGTGTCCAGAAATCCGCTCGGCGTATGCGGAGCCATCATACCCTGGAATGTTCCTGCCATCATCATGGGATGGAAGGTGGGTCCTGCCCTGGCAGCCGGTAACTCTGTTATTCTGAAACCTGCCACATCAGCCCCACTAACCTGTATACAACTCGCGGGGTGTATGGTGGAAGCAGGTCTCCCCGCTGACATCCTTCAGGTTGTCACAGGTTCTGGACCAGTTGTTGGCGAGGCTATTGCAGCCCATCCTGGTATCCGAGCGGTCTCGTTCACCGGTGAGGTTGCAACCGGAAGAAGAGTTGCATCACTGGCTGCTCCATTCTTCAAACGTGTCACCCTTGAACTCGGTGGGAGTGACCCGATGATCGTTTGCAAAGATGCTGATCTGACCGAAGCAGCAAAGGGAGCTGTTGCCGGGAGATTCTTTAACTGTGGCCAGACCTGCACGGCAGTGAAACGGTTGTTTGTTGATTCATCTGTAGAAGATGAGTTTGTACACAAACTGCAGACTATGATCTCATCCCTGAAGGTAGGCAACGGTCTTGAATCAGGGATTGATATGGGACCGGTGCATTCACTTGCCCAACGTTC
>CAZVAS010000014.1:2379-26202 GCA_964625165.1 uncultured Methanospirillum sp.
ACGGTCTTGAATCAGGGATTGATATGGGACCGGTGCATTCACTTGCCCAACGTTCCCTTATTGCCGACCAGGTGGAGCGAACGATCGAAGGGGGATTTGGTAAAATCAAAACCGGAGGAAATAAAATACAGGCCGGCAATTCTGGCAGTTCATTTTTTGAGCCGACTCTTCTTTCAGGCCTCGACTCTGCTGCTCCTGTTCTCAGGGAAGAGGTATTCGGGCCTGTCCTCCCAGTCATGTCTTTTGATACGCTTGATGATGTCATATCGGCTGCAAACAGCACTCAGTTCGGGCTTGGAGCCTCGGTGTGGTCGCATGACAGCCGAATCATCAGCAGGGCATGTGATGAACTGAAGTCTGGGATTGTGTGGGTGAATCAGCATCTCAAGATCCCTCCTGAAGTTCCCTTTGGCGGAACAAAGGACTCCGGGATCGGCAGAGAGAACGGTCGCTATGCTCTGGAGCATTATCTGGAAGAGAAGACGATCCTGATAAAACCGTGATTATTATGGTTGTTGCAGGAGTTCATGTATCAATAGCGGGTTCACTGGATCAGGCGGCAGGCCGGGCTGTGGAGCGAGGGTGTGATTGTTTCCAGATATTCACCAAAAATCCCCGTGGATGGGCAGCAAAGGAGATCACTGATCAGGATGCAGAAGCATTTAGGAATGCAGTATCTGTCTCATCACTGAAACCAGTCTTTGCCCATATGCCGTACCTCCCCAATCTTGCATCAGAAAAACCTGATATGTACCGTAAGTCAGTCGAGGCCCTGGTGCTTGAACTGCAGCGGTGCTCTCTCTTAGGTATCCCATATCTGGTAACCCATCTCGGGCATGCAGGCGATGATACCAATCTCGGTCGTGATCGGGTGGTTTCTGCAGTACTGGAGGCTTTCGATCAGGACTCCTCTCATGTTACCCTGCTCCTGGAGAATACAGCCGGTGAACGCAACTCGGTCGGCAGCAGGCTTGAAGAGATTGCCACGGTACTGGACGGGGTAGGGGACAAAAGCCGGACCGGCATCTGCTTTGATACCTGCCACGCTTTTGCAGCAGGGTATGATCTGCGGACCGCAGATGATGTCTCCTCAGTGGCTGACCAGATAGATGCCCGCTTTGGTCTGTCCCGAATATCCCTTATCCATCTGAATGATGCGAAGGGAGGATGTGGTTCGGGTCTTGACAGACATGAGCATATCGGATGTGGGTCTATAGGGGAGCAGGGCATCGCAGCAGTCCTCCAGCATCCGGGTTTTAACAAAATTCCTGTCATCTGCGAAACTCCGGTGGATGAACGGCGCGGTGATGCCGAAAACATTTTAGTAGTACGTCGTCTGGAAGCAGAAGTCTCTCGGCATGTTTGAGTCATCAGCCCTGATTTTCTTTATTTTTATCAAATATTCGAATTTTATTATATTTTCTGCACGTTATTTCGTGCGCACTATCTTTTCATTGTTCCCGGCTTTTTCTGTGTCACCAATGAAAAATGGGGGCATAAGCCGAGAACCTTATAGCCGATCTGGTGAAATCTTACTATTAAGGCGCTTGCCGGTGACGGGGTTTGTTTGAGGTCACCTCTTCCGGTACGCGTAAATCAGGTGTAACAATATGAGCAGGATGGGACAGATCAGCCGGGGGATATTCCTTCTGGTTGTCATGGGGGCACTTTTCGGGACAATGGCTGCTGCCCAGCCGATAAAGGCACCGGCTGTAATCACTTCTCCCGGTGTGTATGAATTGAGCGAGGATGCCAGACAGATCACAGATGTCTATGGTATCCAGATTCAGTGCTCGAATGTTGTCATAGATGGTGCAGGCCACTTCCTTGGGGGAGAAGAACGTGAGAAGTCGGCCGGTGTATTTGTCAACAAGTATGGTGGGTCGATCACCAATGTCACCGTAAAGAATCTCAACCTTGAGAACTGGGAGGGTGGCATTGTCTATAATTATGTGAAAGGCCAGAAGGGAGATTCAAACCTTATCACTGGTTGTGACATTGTAAAGTGTGACAAGGGTATCCATGTTGAGTACTCTGATTTTGTCAGGGTTGAAGAGAACCAGATACGAGACTGTTCATCCGGTATCGTTGTTGAAGAACTCTCGACCAATACTGACCTGAAGAAGAATACTATCAAGAGTTGTGGTGTTGGGATCGGCGTTACCAACTCGCAGCAGACCACATTGGAAGAGAATACAATAAACACCTGCAAGGTTTACGGCGTCGAGGTTACCGACTCAGAGGGCACAGTCGTAACGAAGAATGGAATCAGCGACAACAAATATGCCGCGTTAAAGGTTGAAAACTCTAAAAAATCGGAGATTTCTGGAAACACCCTCTCCCAGACCGAAGTCGGTGCAGTGCTCATCATCGGCAATGACGTCCACAATGCAGAGATTACTGACAACTACTTCACTTCGTTCGAGAATGTTGTGGTAGACGATGTGAGTACAGATATTGCCTGGAATAAAACCCAGAAACCAGGTACCAACATCCTGGGAGGACCGTATCTGGGTGGTAACTACTGGGGATCTGCAGCCGGGACAAAGGGATATTCAGACACTGCAGTTGATAAAGACGGCTTTGGTATTGCTGATCAACCGTACAGGATCAACGAGTACAACATCGACTACCTCCCGCTCACTCATACAACCGCAACCAAAGCTCCTGAAGAGCAGGAGATAACTCCTGACGTAAATACTACCAACTCAACCCCCGAGGCCTCATCCAATCAGACACCCGTGCAGGAAACACAGCCAGAGCAGAGTCAGGGATTATCATCAGTATCTGCAAATAGTTCGGTAGTTCCTGTGAAAGAGGTAGTAACCCCATCTGTCACAGAAAAAGCTGTAGTTCAGATAAATAGCACCAAGCCCGGCAATGTAACCAATATCAGTACTCCTGCCCCTGTTCTGATTCTCAATGATCCGATCATGAACCGGTCTGTAGCCAATGCCTATCCGACTGTAAGCAGCCAGTTCACTCAGGTCTCCTCTCCATCTGTTAACACTTCAGGTTCAGGTCAGAATTTTACTAGTGGAAATCGGTCTTCTGAACCAGATAAAAATACCTCTGTGTCAACAGGTGCAGCAGACAAACTGGTACTTCCTGCACAGAATGGGTACCTTGTGTTCCAGGTGTCAGAGGCAGGAGGCAGGGTAATTTTGACAACCACTACCGGTTATGAGATCAAACTTGATACCATGCAGCAGAAGGATCTGGCGGTTCCGGTTCCTGTGGGTGGACTCGAGTATACAACATACCGGGTTGAAAAAGATGGATACATTCCTGTTTCCGGGCCGATATATCCATATCCTGGTGCCGGGGAGACAACATCGATCTCTGTAACCCTGATAAAAAGCCCTGCCAATACAACCAGTCAGTCGATCCCTCAACCTATACAGAATGGAGTTAAACCATCAGGTAGCACCTATAGCCCGACATCTGCAAATACTACTGGTGCCGTAAATCAGACAAACTCCTCTCTGTCTTCGCCAAGTATAAACAAGACTGAAAAGGCATCACTATCATCTGTGGTGAACAACCAGACTCTGAATACAACAAACAGTTCGGCAGCCAACCAGACCCGTACATCTCCGATCCACACAGAGCGAACCCCTGCTGCGGTTGTTGTAACTAACGGAGTAAGCCAGTCTTCATCCGGACAATCCCATGTCATCCGTGCATCTGCAGGCCCGGGAGGTTCTATCTATCCGAATGGCTCTGTGAGTATTGAGGATAATGGCACCGGTTCGTTCATGATCGCACCAGATGGATCCCACAAGATCTCATACCTGGTCATCGATGGTATTCAGACCAGCCCGATGTCAGAGTACCGGTTCATCAATGTCACATCAGATCACACGATAATCGCCGGGTTTGCCTGAACTGTGATAGGATTCAGGAAGTCCATACTTCCCACTATGGCGCTGTCATCGAATAAATTTGATTATCCAGCAGAATAGAAAAATCAGGCCTCAATACCGGGTGTTATCTTTATCTTGCAAAAAAACGTTATTTGTACCATGAACCCCTCCCCCTGGTATTGTCTACTGCTGGTGCTGCTTCTTGCAGTGTCCGCAGCCTCCCAGGGGGCTTTTGCAGATTCATCAGGTCAGACAAGTCCAACACAGATAACGTCACTTACGGCTCTCGAAACCCCGCCTAAGACAACGGTGAGCCCTACAGCAAAGGCGACCATCGCTCCGATTCATACCAAGGAGCCGGAAATAAAACCGCCTGTTGACCAGCCATCTGCAACTCCAACGGGTACTCCTACCCCTGAGCTCCCCCAGGTAAGGGCTACACCGACGGTAGCTAAGACTACAACAACCCCTGAAGGTAAACTGACCGGAAACCCTAACGATAACGAATCTGCATCGACATACTTCCAGTGGGGACGGGCGTATGAAGATGCCGGTGATTACGCTGCAGCGGTTGAGGAGTATGATCGTGCCATTGCACGAGAACCCTACAATGCAGATGCATGGTACCACAAGGCACTCTGTTATGAGAACCTCGGGATGTGGGATGAGGCGTATCAGGCATACCGGTTCCTGCTCACCATAGATCCCGGGTATCCGGCATCAGCAAACATCAGCGGTAGTATCAGGGTGAACAATACTACCGACCACAGACCGGTAAATGCCCCGCCTCCAACCGGCACCCCCCTGCTCTGGATTGCATCCGGAGTGATAATCACCGGGATGTTTGCAGCCGGTTTTGCCCTCTATCACCGGCGAAAGTTCCTGGAAGCTGTAAAAACCGGGGATATATCTATCTCAACCCGCACAATACAACCGAACCAGGGACCGTTCCCTGATCTTGACGCTATCGCATCTGATATTGCCCCGTACTATTGTGGTGATCCCGAAATCTTCAAGGCAGTTATGCGACTCGCAGTTGAGATAGCACGGGAAGGAAGGGAAGGAAAACCTGTGGGAACTGCGTTTATCCTGGGAGACAGTGATGCAGTTCTTGAACGGTCACGGCAGTTGATCCTGAACCCGGTATCAGGGCACTCTGAAAACGATCGGCTGATAACCAGCCCTGACATGAGGGAGAATATCAAAGAACTGTCACTTGTTGACGGTGCATTTGTAATAAGGGAGAATGGTATTGTCGAGGCTGCAGGACGTTACATCTCTATTGATACCAGTGGGGTTACCCTGCCGAAAGGATTCGGTACTCGTCATGTTTCAGTGGCAGCAATCACTCAGGAGACCGGTGCAATAGGAATTGTGGTGTCAGAGAGTGGAGGAGTGGTCAGGGTCTTTTCCAATGGAAAAGTTATCGTCGAAACGATGTGATCCTGCTCTCCAGCACATCGTGATGACCATCCCTACTTCCTGTCCAATTAAAAATGTCGTAAAGACCTGCTTGATATAACTGCCAAGGGAGTACTGGGTGGGTATATTGCAGATTTTTATTCAGGTGTCTGCGATGGATTATCTTCTGTTAAAATGAGGAAAATTGGAGCATAAGTATGCTAGATTCCTGCCTCGTACAGGTCCCTGGTTCTTTCATATATGCAGAAATGGATATTCGGATGATACCACATTTTCCTTATGATGAAGCGTATGGATCGGTTTGCATCCTTGGATATTCCTCTCTTTAATCCTACGAAATATCAGTCGTTCTACAGGATTCTTTCAATCGGATGCCGAATCCCTGGTGATGAATACGATCCCTGTCCTGAAGAGGATGCTCCGCAATGTATATGCCTGACGAAAAAAAGGATTAAAATGAGATGTCGGGTCTCTTTTCAATATCTTCCCCGGCAAACTCAAGGTACTGGAGTTTTATGAGGCCTGCAAATTTGCCGATAAAGTTTGAGGGAATTGTATCCATCATGGTGTTGAACTGTTCTGCTACGTTGTTTGCAGTGTAACGCTGTCTGGCTATCTCATCCTCGACCTGTTTCACCGAGTCCATCAGGGTTGTTACCGTCTGAGATGTCTTGAGATCAGGATAGTTTTCCATTACTGCAAAGAGTCTTCCCAGCATCGAGCGTGATTCGGCCTCAATTCCTGCAAGATCTCCTGCACCTGCCGTGCCCACCGATGCACGCATGGCTGTTACCCTCTCAAGGGTATCCTTCTCAAACGCAGCATAGGATTTTACTGCACCAAGGAGTTGCTCGATCATGTCAAGGCGTTTCTTAAGGGCAACCTTGATCTGTCCTAGTGTAGCCTCATGGGTGTTCTTCAGGCTGAAGAACCTGTTGTACAGTGATACGGCCCAGACCAGCAGGCCTATTATTACCAGTACAACAATGCCAGCGACGATTAAAAGAATCATACAGATCAGTTATTATCATCTCCTTTAATGGGTAATACTCTACCCCTTCACAGAGTGTCCGGGGTTATACAATGAGCAGGGCTGGAGATGAACGACTGATAGTACCCAGGTATTCCTTGTCGTACCGGCTCATTTCAGTCCTTCTTTTGATTGGTATCTTCCTGATCGCGATACTCTTCACTGCTCTCTATCTGAATAACTCACGCTCGATAGAGAATGAGTTTGTTCTCAGCCAGAACTATACCGAACAGAGTCTGTCTACTTCGGTCAGACTTCTTCAGGAGACTCTGTATATTTATGATGCTGCTTACGAACCCGCACTGAAGGCAGCCATGTCCGAGTACCTCCAGAGTCTCAATGGCTCAAACTGGGATCCAGGTACCATAGATCTTCAGGCCCTTAAGCAGCAGATACATCAGGAGACCGGTTATCAGGCCGACCTTTTTGTGATAAGTGATGAAGGAGTCGTCACCTGGAGTACGGATGATTCAGAAAAGGGTCTTGACTTTAAGTTATTCCCTGGTTTTTACGAAAATCTGACATCCATGCGCAAAGGTGATGCATATGTATCTGATTGTATAGTCCAGTCCCTGGGGACGGGAGAATTCAGAAAATACGGATATCAGCCCACTCCTGATCATCGGAATATCCTTGAGATCTCTCTGGATGTTGATGATCTGATACGCAGAGTCAACCTCTCATCGTTCTCAACGATATCCAATATGTATACTGGGAGTGTTCCCGGAGTCAAATCTGTTTTTATCTTTGGGAAACTAGCAGTCTTTAGGAATGATCCCAAAGAAGGTCTTCAGAATCCTGAACATTACAAGGTACCATACACAACGCTGCCTGACCGGTTAGATCGTATTAAAGAAGCCTTTGCAACGAAGAGCACTGTTGTCGCGGGGGATCCTGGTGCAGACGAATACCGGAGATACATATATGTGCCTTCACCAGAGTCAACAGGACCTTCGCTGTCTGAACTTGGGCATGTCATTGAGATAACATATGATCTGCAGGATATCAGGGATCGCCAGCACAGTGCCCTTCTGACATATCTGATCGGGGCTCTCTGCTGTATTGTCATGGTCATGCTTGTGGCATTTGTGATCACCCGGTACATCACCCACCCAATAGATCAGATTGTGGCTGACATCGAGATCATATCTGATGGTGCGTATGATCATCCCATTACACATACTCATGGCTTTGAGTTCGGGCGCCTTGAAGCCAGTATCGGAAAGATGGTTCAACATCTCAAGGATGATATCATCAGCATCAGGCAGAAGTCAGACGACATAGATCATGAGCTTGGACAGCGTATTGCAGCAGAAGAGTCACTTCGAACTGCAAACCGGAAGCTGAATCTGCTTTCAAGCATCACCCGTCACGATATCCTCAACCAGCTCTCGGTGATAACCGGGGCTATTGATCTGCTTCCTGAAGAAGGGTGCAACAACCTGTACCTCATCGAGATCATTCAGCGTTCTGTTGCCAACATCCATAAGCAGATCTCATTTACCCGGCTGTACGAACAGATGGGCTCGCATCAGCCCAAATGGCAACGAATAGATGAGATGGTTATTCATGCACAGGAGGGGATCAGCCTTCATGGAATCAGGGTAGAGAATACTGCTGGAAGGCTTGAAATCTATGCAGATCCCATGGCCGGACGGGCAGTATTCAATCTTTTCGAGAATGCAGTCCGGCATGGTGGAGACGTCTCATGTATAATCATTGATTTCAAGGTGAATGGGAGCGATGGGATTGTTGTAATATCTGATGACGGATATGGAGTTCCGGTCGGTGAAAAGGAGAAGATCTTTGAGAGAGGATACGGCACAAACACAGGACTCGGGCTTTTTCTGGTCAGGGAGATCTTGCTGATCACCGGAATTACCATAGAGGAGAACGGAGTTGCCGGTCAGGGTGCCAGATTCGAGATACATGTTCCAGAAGGGGCATGGCGAATTGCTGGAGATAACTCTTCTGAATGAGAAGATACCGGTAATAATTCCGAAGGTTTTTCCCGCGTCATCCTAATCATTACTCATGACTCAAATTTCTCTTCCCAAATCTGCTACAGAAGCGGCTGATCAACTAGCAGATTGTTACTCACACAAAGATGTTGAGGGTCTGCTTGCTATCACCTCGCCGCTCTTCAACGGATTTGGGTCAGGTCCGGATGAGGTTGTTCACTCATTTGAAGAGTTACGTGCAGGAATCTCCCGTGATTTCTCCCAGTGTGATGAAGTCACCATGAAATTTTCAGACACTCAAATTAAAGAAATTCATGGTTTTGCCTGGATGATTGCGATATGCACAATAATTGCCCGGACCGGTAGTAAAGTTCTCTCCTTAACTGGAAGGATGAGTGCGGCCTTTATCTCAACTCCTGGCGGGTGGCAGGTTGCCCAGACCCATTTCTCGATGCCGTACGGGGCACAGGACGACGGACAGTCATTCCCAACATAACTGACTGACTCTGTTTCAGGGACCTTCTGTCCTGGGTAATCTTCATTAATTTCACAATTAACCATATGGCTTTATGCTCTGCTCGCACAGATATCCACCAAAGTGAGAACCTCATTCCCAGGTAAGGATCCGACGCTGGTCTGATCAGATACAATACCTGCCCGGGATTCAGGTTCTGGAGCCGGTCATGAACAGCAGGAAATTATTTGTCGGCAACCTTACGTATTCAGTCAGGGAAGAGCAGCTCAAGGCATTATTCTCCCGTTATGGAGAGGTTGTCAGTGTACGGGTACTTGAGAAGAAAGGGTATGGTTTTGTTGAGATGGCTACCTCGGAGCAGGCCGGTGCTGCCCGTGAGGCCCTGAGTGAGACCGAGTTTGAAGGTCGGAATCTGTTAATAGATGGTGTGAGGCCTCCGCTTAAGTCAAAGAAGAGTTCGCACAGATCTAAACCTAACAGCAGTTCACATTCCGGTCCCGGTTCAAGACCTGCAAAGCCTGGATCCGGATACGGATACCGTGGCAAAAAACCAAATCCATCCGGACACGGAGGGAGACCTGGTCAGCGTTCTCCATCCAATCGGCGGCCATCAATGCCTTCACGGAGAAATACTGGATCAGGATCGCGAAGATCCTGATCTGAACACCACCAGTATGAGCTTCAGTTCTATTCACTATCAAATTGTCTGATTACTTCCGGGAGACAGGATACCACTCCCTTAATTCCTGAAACGGTGAGTGTCATGAGGATGGCATCCACAACTTCTTCTCTTGTTGCTCCCATCTGCCTTGCCATGGGGATATGAGCCCGGACTGCCCCTTCATCACCAGTTGATGCCTTCATCGCGATATAGATGAGTTGTTTTGTCTTCCCGTCAAGACCACCTGATCCGGCAACCGCTTTAATCAGATTGTTGAATGCCTCTGCAACCTCGGGCGCTTCCTGCTGGAACAACTCCATTGGATTCTTCTGCATAATGGGTATTGGATCCGCAGAATTATCAGAACATATCCTCAGTGTTTGTTCATGGTGAACCGCCATCCACATCTGAAGTCTCCTGCTGGTTCATCAGGAGGACAGGATATGCATTCGGTTTTGATGTCTGGATCGATTGTGCTTGCAAAACGTGGATAGTCCACCAGGCCGATCTGTTTGCATGCGAAGAATGGTAGTCCCTTTCGTTCACGTGCATCCTGGGTCCGGCAAGTCAGCATGAACAGTTCGAGGGTTTGAGGATCAGGCCTTGATATTGTGCAGGAGTTGATCTGTGCAAAGAGCCGAGCCCCGAGTGCATGTTCCAATGCATCAAGCCCCCCGTGCTCTGGAAGATTCAGGCGTGTTGAGATCCTACGTGCCTCGATCACTGAAAATTCCTCCCAGACCTTTATATCGCAAGCCATGGCTGCATCTAGTCCGTATGCCTTTTCAACGGCTAGAAACCAGAGCCCGTCCATGGCAAGCCAGTTCTTCGCTGCATCTGCAAGTTCATTCTGGAGTCTTCTTATTTCATCCGCCATAACTGATTCGTTCTCCATCATACTCGGCTCATGTCCTGATTGGACAGGTATCATCCACGTACCGATAAAACTGTCTATATGCCCAAATTATTTTTAGATGGTGAATTATGCAGACTTGCACAAAAAAAGGATTTTTTTTGGTTTACGCACTGCCATCAGAGGTGTTTGTTACCCTCTTATCAAGAGATTTTTGGAGTACAGCAACAGTCTCCTCAGATATGTCCTGACTCAGTCCGAACCAGACCTTTTCTTCATCCATCCTGAGTGCGACCGATATGGTCTTTGGATCTATGTTCATCTCTGCAATGGCCCATTGCGCTGCACGTTCACCATGGAAGAAGGCATCTATTGAGCCATTCTCTGTCATCTGAATTAGTTCAGTGAGATTATCTGCTATCACGATGCTATGTTCTGGGATACCATATTTCATAAGCATCCCGTAATGTGCATCTCCAGTAACAACCCCCACCTTCAGATCTTTCAGGTCCATCGGGGTTGTGACTTTGATGTTAGATGCAGAATTTACGAAAAATGCACTTGAATCGTTAGAATATGGTCCTAACCACTTAAGATCGTTCTCACGTTCAGGTGTTCTGTATAAGGCAAGAAGGAGAGTATTGGGGCCGGTTTTTGTGGCATTATACGCCTCACTCCATGGTAGCAGGGTAATGGATCCCTGATTTATCTTGATACCTGTATCAACTGAGACATTCTCGATGAGATCAACTGCCTGACCGGTAGCCTTGCCATCGGCAAGATACGAGAATGGAGCATACACTTCACCAACAACTGTCAGGCCTGAATCAGCCGACGTATTTTCAGCAGTTGTCATCCCGATAGCAGTACTAAGAATAATAAGTATCAGCAGAATGTGGAGCCGTACCATAGAAGAGAAGCGTCCTTTCTTAATGATAATTGTGTCGCATGTGTGTTGACTCGTGCAATTTCCTCAAAATGATTGAGCCCAGGGAATATTCGACAACCAGATATCTGCAGACCCCTGATATTCTTGTATGGAGGATGAACCTGTAGGTGAGTCTGACCTGATTTCAACACAGATTCTCGAGACTCTCGTCAGGGTCATACAAAAAGCAGCCTTCATTGATAGCCAGCCGGTGGATCTTGGGGATGGTTCATTATTATCGGCCGGGGAGATTCATCTGATTGACATGGCTGGACAGTATCCGCACGATACAATATCAGGACTCGCAAGCCGTCTGGGTGTGACAAAGAGTGCGGTATCCCAGATGGTGCAGAAACTGGTGGTCAAAGGATATATTGACCGCTGCCGTGAAGAGGGTAACCGAAAAAATATCTGTCTGCATCTAACCCCATCCGGGAAAAAGGCCTATGCATGGCATACATCACTTCACTCCTGTGTTGATGAACAGATCTATTCGTATCTCTCATCTCTTACAGATAATGATCGCCAGATTCTGCTCGAGCTCCTTATCAGGCTGAGTACAACCATAGATCATTCTCTGAAGATTCGGGATGATCATATCAGGAATTTTCTCTCCAGATACTCAGTTGAATCCCCATGATAACATTCCCTTCCTGTGGTATTCACTTTTGATTCATCACAGTAAAGTATCTAAACCATTCTTTCAATAAACTATTTCGTCGGGATCTGATCTGAAGCATCCTTACTTCATGAGACCCGGATATGGAGCAGAAATGACTAAACACATATCTGAATCTGATTTTTCTCCGCTCAGTAAGGCTGATGGACCTGAAGTGATCGCTATCTTTAATCATTATATCAAGGACAGTTATGCTGCCTTCCTGGAACAGCCGGTACCTGATGCATTTTATGAACATATGATCGGGCTTCTGGGCTCATTTCCATCTGCAACCATCAGACAAGACGGCGTTCTAGTAGGATTCGGGATGCTTCGCCCTCATAACCCCATGCCTGCTTTTAAACATACGGCAGAGGTGACTTACTTTATCAGCCCTACCCATACCGGTTTGGGCATCGGAGGAGCAATGCTCTCGTACCTGGAGAAGAAAGGCCGAGAACTCTGAATTACCTGTATACTTGCGCAGATATCATCTCTGAATGATGGGAGTATCAGATTCCATGAGAAACAGGGCTTTATCCCCTGTGGAAGATTTCAGAATGTTGGAAAGAAGAATGGAATGTTCTTCGATACTGTCTGGATGCAGAAACAAATATAATTAAAAATTGTCTGTCTTACCAATCCTGATTAATATTATTGACGTTAACCTGTGTACAACTCTATGTTGTCGGTCCTGTATGTGGATGATGAGCCAGGCCTTCTTGAGATCGGGAAGATTTTCCTGGAACGGGGAGGAAATCTCACAGTTGATATTGTCTCATCACCTCTTCAGGCACTCTCTCAGATTGCAGAGTCCACATACGATTGTGTGATATCAGATTACCAGATGCCGGGAATGGACGGGCTGGAACTTCTGAAAAAGGTCAGAGAAACCTGGCTTACCCTTCCTTTTATTCTCTTTACCGGAAAAGGCAGGGAAGAAGTTGTGATTGAAGCCCTGAATAATGGTGCTGATTTCTATCTGCAGAAGGGAGGTGAACCGAGGTCACAGTTTGCCGAGCTTGAACACAAAGTTCGACTTGCAGCTGAAAGAAGACAAGTATCAGCAGAACTGCGTAACTCTGAACGGATGCTGACCGATCTGATTGACTTCCTTCCTGATCCCACCTTTGCTATCGATCTTGACGGGAAGGTGATCGCATGGAACCGGGCAATAGAAAAGATAACCAGCATCAGTAAAAAAGAGGTGCTGGGGTGTGGGGACCAGATATATTCTGTTCATCTATTCGGGGAGAAGGGTCCACTCCTTATTGATCATGTCCTGCGTGAGTTTCCTGATGCAGCGAAACTCTATCCATACATTGCCCATGAGGGTGACAAGTTCATAGCAGAGCGGTTCCTTCCGAACTTTAACGGAGGTGCTGGAGCATACCTCTGGCTTGTTGCCTCTCCTATCTACAACTCAGAAGGAGATGTCATCGGCGCCATTGAGTCCATCAGGGATATCACATCCAGAAAAAAGGCTGAGGAAGAGCTTAGGGCAGCATTTGAACAACTTGCCGCAACTGAAGAGGAACTGCGGCAGCAGTACCAGGACCTTGCCCTCAGTGAGAAGCAGATCCGGGACAGTGAGCGGCGCCTGAATGACATCATCAGTTTCCTTCCAGATGCCACATTTGCCATTGACCGGGATGGAATAGTCATTGCCTGGAATCATGCTATAGAGGAGATGACCGGTGTTTCACAGGAAGAGATGCTTGGAACCGGTGACTTCTCATATGCAGTCCCGATCTGGGGCAGCAAAAGGCCGATGCTCATCGATGCCGTGCTCCGGGGGGATCCTTCGGTTGAAGCCCAATACAAATCCCTGACAAAGAAAGGCGATAAATTCTTTTCAGAGGTTGAGCTTCCCCATTTTTACGGAGGAAAAGGTGGATACTTCTGGTTCACTGCAACTCCGCTGTACAACTCTGAAGGTGAGGTCGTAGGGGCAATCGAGTCAATCCGTGATGTAACTGAATATAAGCGGGAGCAGGACGAACTCAGGGCTGCATACGAACAGATTGCAGCCACCGAAGAGGAACTGCGGCAGCAGTACAAGGATCTTGCCTGGGGAGAGGCACGGATCAGGGAGGATGAGCGGTTTATCAGCGACGTCTTCTCAAGCATTCAGGATGGAATAACTGTTCTTGATACTGATCTCTGCATTCTGAAAACAAATCAGGCGATGGATGGTTTGTCCCATGATAATGAATCCATACTAGGAAAGAAGTGTTATGAGGTCTATCATAAATCGGCCACACCATGTGTTGACTGTCCTGCCCTGCATACTCTGCGAACCGGTCACCCTTCACATAAGCTCATAAAGGGCCGGGGAGAGGGTGAGAAATCCGGTCAACTCGATGTCTATACCTATCCACTCTATGATTCGGTTGCAGGGAAGATTACCGGAGTTATCGAGTACGTCAGGGGAATTACCGAACGTACCAGGTCAGAGCCTGATACATCCACTGAAGAGAAATCCACCTCACCCCGGTAACCATGCCCCGTCTGAACTGGCGGAAGTATCAGGACCGGTTTGAACATCTCTCTGGAGAAATTCTATCTGAACAGACTCCTGATAAGGCATCTCTTCTTCCAATACTGCATGAGATCTGTCATGATGATCCAGCAGTTGACCTTCTGATCCTCGGTGCTGAAGCACCGCTGATTGCATATCTTGAGTTTCTTTTTGCCAGGGCTGAAGGTCCATACTCTCCATTGTTTGAGTCATACTCCCGGCTTATCACCCTGGTTTTTCGTCTCTCCTTACCACTCAGAACCCTGCTTGACCTCAACGCAGCAGATGCCATAGGAAACATGATCCTGAATAAGCGAGGCAGGCTGAAGTTTGCTGTAGCCGATGAACTTGAACTCTCACTTCTGCTTGAACGATGGCCAATGTTCGGTCTCCAGCCGGTAACGGAGCGACAGGTCTTTGATGCAATTCTCCAGAAATCCGATATCAGTCACCGGATCTCTTCAGAGGATCCCGACCTGCTTGTACGGCTGCTAGAGGTCTTTCCACAATATCAATCAGAGTTCATTCCTGTTGGAAAAACCCGGGAGGAACTGATCGTAGCAAGGCAGGACCGGTCACCACTCCCATCCCAACGGAGATACCATCGCTTGTATACCCACCTGCTTGAGCAGGGATATGATCTCAGGCAGATGATCAGGGATGAAGAACAGCGGATACTCCCGATACAACTACGTAGAAACACGTTTCTTTCATTTCTCGTGAAACAGCTTCATGGGGGAGAATGCCAGATCTGTGCGCTGACTGGTCAGAGAGATCAAACCGGCGAATCCCCGATCACGGTTCATCATATAATTCCCTTGTCTGAAGGAGGATCTGATACTGGCAGAAACATGCTGGTGGTATGTATGAGTCATCACAAGGCAATTCATGACGGGAAGATCGATATCTTCCTGAATGACATGATCGAGGTCAGGTGCAATATGAGTATCTATCATATAGAACCCAACATCTGACCTGCCTCCCACGAGCGTCAGATGCTTATCCTTTATCGGGATCTCCCACCAAGTTTCTAGCCTGGTGTGGCGTGAACGCAGTCATCATTGTTATCATCTCTATCTGTGTACTTGCTCTCGGATACCGGTATTACGGTCTGTTCATTGCAACCCGGGTGCTTCAACTCGACGAGAAGAGGAGGACTCCTGCCGAATCAGAGAACGACGGGCAGGATTACTATCCTACCAATAAATATGTCCTCTTCGGCCATCACTTTGCAGCGATTGCAGGCGCCGGTCCACTGGTAGGCCCGGTTTTAGCAGCCCAGTTTGGGTACCTTCCCGGCATGCTCTGGATTCTCATCGGTGCAGTTGTGGGAGGGGCCGTGCATGATGTTGTTGTGCTCTTTGCCTCGGTCAGGTATCGTGGGCAGAGTCTCTCACTGATAGCTGAGGATCTCCTCGGCAAACGTGCCGGGATCATCGCCTCACTTGCTATCATCTTTATCCTGATGCTCACACTAGCAGGTCTCTCCCTGGCAGTGGTCAAGGCACTCTACATGAGTCCGGTCAACACCATCACGGTCCTCTCAACAATTCCTATCGCTCTCTTCATGGGATATTACATGAACCGGATACGGCCGTTCGATTACCTGGGAGGGACGGTCATCGGTCTGGTGATGCTCACCCTTGTCATCCTTGCAGGACCCTTCCTTGGTCATATCCCGCTGGTATCCTCGCTCTTCACACTTGGGGAGATCCCCCTCAGGGTTATGATCCCACTATACGGTGTTTTGGCCGCAATTCTTCCGGTCTGGCTCCTGCTCTGCCCACGTGATTACCTCTCGACATATCTTAAGATCGGCACGATCCTGATTCTGGCAGTGGGTATCTTTATCGTCCAGCCTGATATCCAGATGCCTGCAGTGACCGGGTACGTGAATGGGGGCGGCCCTGTCATCCCGGGCCCTGCCATTCCGTTTCTGTTCATTACTATTGCGTGCGGTGCCCTTTCAGGATTTCATGCGATCATCGGTACCGGAACCACACCGAAGATGATCACCAATGAACGTGATATTCTTCCTGTAGGATACGGGGCCATGCTCATGGAAGGATTTGTAGCAATCATCGCTCTCATTGCAGCCTGTTCGATGATTCCTGCCGATTATTATGCCATCAATGTACCTCCTGCTGTATACAGTACACTTGGAATGGTACCGGTCCAGCTCCCTGAACTCGAGCAGATGATCGGTGAAACTCTATCCGGCAGGACCGGTGGGGCAGTGTCACTCGCTGTAGGAATGGCCGCTATCTTCTCAAAGCTCCCATTTCTGCAGGGGCTGATGAGTTACTGGTATCACTTTGCAATCCTATTCGAAGCTGCATTCGTGCTAACGGCAGTCGATACCGGAACGCGGGTCGGCCGATACCTGCTTCAGGAACTACTTGGCAGGTTTATTCCCCGGTTTTCTGAGAAGAGATGGTTCCCGGGCATCATCATCACTAGCATTATCTTCACATTCTCATGGGGTTACCTGCTCTACACCGGTGAGATCTCAACCATCTGGCCACTCTTTGGGATGTCAAACCAGTTGCTTGCAGCGACTGCCCTTATCGTTGGCACAACCCTTCTGATTCGAATGGGGCGGCAGAAATACATGTGGGTGACTGCCATTCCCGGATTAGTGATGATACCGATCACCCTGGATGCGGGGTATCTCAACATTCTTAACTATCTGAAAATGCAGTCCGCAACTGGGTACCTTCTCACCGGGATCTCAATAGTACTGATGATCCTGATGGTCATGGTTCTTGCAGAGGCCATCTGGAAATGGCACGTGCTTCTCGGGAAAAAATCTCCTGCATAAGGCCGGGGTTACCCGGTCATGTGTAGACCAACCGTGTGCACTAGAAGTTGATGACCATACCATCCTCACCGATGATAAGATCATCCATATCAACAGTTTTTCTGATATCCCGTCTCATGGCGATGCTTGTATACAAGTCTGCGGCAAAATGCACGAGTACCAGTCTTTTTGCGTCTGCTGTCCTGGCAGCATCAATTGCCATCTCCGGGTTCATGTGTGGCCATGCAGGTGTCTCCTGGCCTGGAAGGTATGAGCACTCTGATATCAGCAGGTCGGCATCTTTTGCAAGGTTTAGGTAATTCTCACACGGACCTGTGTCTGTACAGAAGGTAATGATCTTTCCGAGCTCAAACCTGTATCCATACACAAGCTGGGTATGAACAAGAGGAGCCGTCGTCACCGGAACTTCGCAGACTGTCCTTCCTTCAGGGAGATCGGTGATGGTCACCCTGTATGGTAGTTCTGCAATTGGAACTGTGAAAGGGTATCCGATGAATGAACTGAGTAGATCCCGTGTTCCTGGTGGTCCGTAGATCGAGAGACCTTTTGCAAACCTGAGCCGTGCAAGTGAATGCAACCCACTGATATGATCCAGATGGAAATGGGAGATAAAAAGGCAGGCGGGTGTCTGAACTTCAGGGCATATATCGGCAATCTTGTGAATTCCGTCTCCGGCATCGAGGATGATTGCTACATCAGGTGTCTGGATAAATAACGAGAGGGTATTTCCAGTTTCTGTCGAATACCAACCATTGGTCCCGAGCAGTGTGATGGTTATCGGTGTCATACACTCCATAATCCATTTGTTCTGTCTGGTATCAAGTCTAATCATTTATTCTTCATCTGTCCTTCCAAATTTCATCTACGAACTCTTATAGAAAAGAATATCAGGTTCTCGACGAGAATACCCACACTGAAGAGGGTGGCAGATCGTTGATCTCTGTGCTGTATGTGGATGATGAGCAGATGCTCCTTGAGATCTGCAAGATATTTCTGGAAAAGATCGGAGACCTGCGGGTCCAGACTGAGATATCTGCCCGACGAGCCCTTGAACGCATTAAGCAAGAGCCCTTTGATGTCATTATCTCTGATTACCAGATGCCAGGAATGGATGGCATCGAGTTTCTGAAACAGATCCGTGCAAGTGAGATCACAATACCCTTTATTATTTTCACAGGCAGGGGGAGAGAAGAGGTTGCAATTGCTGCTCTGCGGGAGGGAGCTGACTTCTACCTGCAGAAGGGGGGGGATCCCACCTCACAGTTTGCAGAGATGAGCAACCAGATCCACCAACTTGTCCGCCGCAGGAGGGCAGAACTCGCAGTGAAGGAGAACGAGCAGAAGTATCACGCCCTCTTTGAATCAGCCCATGATGCAATTCTTCTCCTTGATAACAACCGGATCATTGAGTGCAATCCGCAGACTGCAACGTTGTTTGAAAGACCGATTGAAGAGATCTTTGGCCACACTCCGATGGATTTCTCTCCTGAGTTTCAGGACGATGGGTCCCGTTCACAGGATATCGGCTCATCCCTCATCAATGCTGCCCTTTCAGGAACTCCTCAGTTATTTGAATGGAAACATCAGCGGATTGACGGGACTACCTTTGACTGTGAAATCAATCTGACCAGAATACTGGTCAATGACAAATATCTCCTCCTGGGAATCATGCGTGATATCACCGCCCGTAAGAGGAATGAAGAGGAGTTGCGTAGAAAGAGCGAGGAACTTGCAGCCTCCTACGAGGAACTGCTCAGCACCGAAGAGGAACTCCAGGCACAATACCAGATAATAACCCAGAGTGAGCAGGCACTACGAGGGAATGAGTCAAAACTTAATGCCATTCTTCAGGGCTCACCGATCCCCCTGTTTGTGATCAGTGTAGATCACACCGTGATCCACTGGAACAATGCCCTTGCTCTCTCAACCGGCATTGAAGCATCAGGTATTATCGGGACAGATCAACACTGGCGGGTTTTTTATCCTGAGAAACGTCCCTGTCTTTCAGATCTGTTGATAGACGAAGATTTTGAACATCTGCAGGAATGGTATGGGGATAAGGTTGGAAGATCGGCGATTGTTCCTGATGCATATGCTGGTGTTGGGTTCTTCCCCCATCTGGGAGAAGATGGGATCTGGTACTCATTTACGGCAGCACTCATTCGTGATGATTCAGGAAGAGTGATTGGAGCACTTGAGACCCTGGAAGATATCACGAGTCAGAAAAAGGCAACCCTGGCTCTCGCAGAGAGTGAATCCCGGTACCGTGGTGTTGTGGAGAATCTGCAGGATATTTTTTACCGGAGTGATCTAGAAGGCAGACTTGTGATGGCAAGCCCGAGTGTTTTGCCTCTGATGGGATACGACACCATGGAAGACTGCCTTGGCAGAAATATCTCACAAGATTTCTATGCGGATCCATCTGATCGCGACAGGTTTGTCTCTGAAGTCTTTAAAAATGGTTCGGTCACCAACTTTTTTGTAACCCTGAAGAGGCATGACGGGACACTGGTTCCTGTCTCCACAAACAGCCATGTCTATTACGGGGCTGATGGAAAACCTGCCGGAATAGAGGGAACGTTCAGGGATATATCAGAACAGATTGCAACTCATGAACGTATCAAAAGGAATGAGGCCATTCTCTCCGCTGTGATAAACGAGTCTCCTGTTCCACTCTTTGTTATCGACAGCAAACATCGCGTTATTCACTGGAACAAGGCACTAGAGAAGTACAGCGGAATAGCAGCAGGTGATACCATCGGGACAGACCAGCAGTGGCGTGCATTCTACCGGGCTGAACGTCCATGTCTTGCCGATCTCCTCGTTCAGGAAAAAATTACTGAAATTCCCCGCTGGTATCAGGGTAAGTATGCACCATCCCGGCTCATCGACGGTGCCTACGAGGCAGTGGACTTTTTCCCTGATATCGGTGAACAGGGTTGCTGGCTCTATTTTACCGCTGCCCCCATCAGGGATGCCGAGGGAGTCATCATCGGTGCGGTTGAGGTGCTTCAGGATATCACAGAGCAGAAGGCTGCTGAGGAGGAGATCCAGACACTGACCCGGTTCCAGGAGAGTATCATCATGAGTGCCAATGTCTGGCTCATGGTGCTTGATAAAGGGGGGACGGTCGTGATCTGGAACCATGCTGCTGAAGAGATAACGGGCTATGCAGGAAGTGAGGTGTCAGGGCGATCCTGGATCTGGAAGGCACTATATCCTGATCCTGTATACCGGAGGTCTGTGACCTCTTCCATCGCCCGGGTCATAGAAAATAACCTATATCTTCAGGATTTTCAAACAACCATCCTGACAAAGTCTGGCGAAAAGAAAGAGATCCTCTGGAATACCCGGGGACTCAGTGATGCTGTGTCAGGAACCGGACGGTATGTCGCGATAGGGATCGATATCTCGGGTAGAATTCAGGCCGAACAGGCACTGCGGGAGAGTGAGAACACCCTTCAGGCGATCGTGAAAGGTTCACCGATTCCCCAGTTTGTGATAGATCGTGACCATCGTGTCATCCAGTGGAACAAGGCACTTGAGACCTACTCACGAATTCCTGAAAGCGAAGTTGTAGGGACGGATCAGCATTGGCGTGCCTTTTACCCGGAGAAACGCCCATGCATCGCTGATCTGGTTGTTGATGGTGCTGATGCCACAACTAACTTCGCGTTCCCTGAACATTATGAGCATTCACCTCTGGTAGATGGTGGATATCAGGCCATCGATTACTTTCCAACGATGGGCGAGGGTTCATGGCTGTCATTTACGGCTGCACCGATCAGGGATAGCGACGGGAACGTGATTGGTGCTGTTGAGACCCTTGAGGATATCACCGAGCGAAAAAGGGCAGAAAATTCCCTGCTTGAGAGTGAAGAACGGTTCCGGACCGTCTTCACCCTTGCGAACGATGCAATCTTTCTGTACAGGATTTCTGACGGAGAACCAGATCAGTTCGTCGAGGTGAATCATACCGCCTGCAGCCGGCTTGGGTACACCCGGGAAGAGTTTCTCACACTCTCTCCTCCTGATATTCTTGACAAAGAATCGATCCTGCGTGAACGTGATCACCTCGATCTACTGGAGAAGAAGGGTCATGCAACCTATGAATCTGTCCTCCTTACTAAGGCAGGTGATCCTGTTCCGGTTGAGATCAGTTCCCATTCGTATGAGTTCAAGGGTGTTCAGGTGGTCCTCTCAATTGCCCGTGATATCTCTGAACGGAAACGGTATGAGTCTGCAATCAGGACCGCAAACGACAAGCTGAATCTGCTCTCAAGCATCACCCGTCATGATATCCTCAACCAGTTAACTGCCCTGAGCGGGTACCTTGAACTTTCAGAAGAGATTGCAGCCGGCGATGAGAGTCGCGGGCTGATTGCGAAAGAGAAGAAGACTGCCAATACGATTATGAGGCAGATCCTCTTTACCCGGGATTACCAGACCATCGGGATTCAGTCTCCTATCTGGCAGGATCTCTCTTTTGTTATTCAGCAGGCAGCCCATCTTCTTGACACCGGTAATATAGCAATCTCGATCGATCTTCATTACTGTGAGATATTTGCAGACCCGTTGCTTGAGAAGGTCTTCTTTAATCTTATCGACAACTCCCTGCGGTATGGCAAAAACCTCACAATGATCTCATTCACCATTGAGAAGCATGAAGACAGAACCATTCTGGTATGCAGTGATGACGGTGGTGGTATTCCGCCTGCAGAGAAGGAGAACATCTTTAATCGCCGGTACTTCAGCAACACCGGGTTCGGGCTCTTCCTCTCCCGTGAGATCCTCTCGATAACAGGACTTTCCATCACAGAAACCGGGGAGTTCGGGGTTGGAGCACGGTTTGAGATCGGCATACCCCCCGGTGGTATCCGCTCTTGCAGATGATCCGGATGAGCTCTTAATCTATCGTTCGCATTCGGGCAGGAAAGGGAGTTCGATATACTCTCCGCGTTTCATCGCTTCTGATGCAGCAGCCAGATCAGTGATGGCTATCCCGGTTGAGTCAAAGATGGTGATCGCTTCCTGACTGCTTCTCCCTGCTCCTCCGGTCAGAACATCCCCGAGTGTTCCTGCGATACTGTCAGGTGATAACATTCCGTCCCTTATTGGTACGTTCACCTCTCCTGAGTGAACAGCCTGCTCCCGGTCATCGACAAATATTTCTGATCTTCTGAGAAGTATCGGATCAAGTTCCTGTTTTCCCGGGGCATCGGCTCCGATCGCATTGATATGGGTCCCGTCAGAGATCCAGTCATTCATGATAACCGGGCTTGTAGATGGGGTGGTGGTCAGCAGCAGATCAGAATCAGCAGCCTGCTTAATGCTGGTTACCCTGATATCAAGCGAGGAGAACTCTGCAGCCAATCGTTCTGCACTCTTCTGACTTCGCGACCAGACATTGACCGACTCGATTTCAAAAACTTCTCTTATTGCCATAAGCCCTGATCGTGCCTGCCTTCCTGCCCCAATAAGACCGAGCGTTCCATTTTTTACCGGGGCAAGGGCATGTGTTGCCACTGCTGCAGCAGCACCGGTCCGAAGGTCTGTCAGCCCGGTTGCATTCAGGACTGCAATGGGTCTGCCTGTCGGAGGATCAAGAAGAATTGTGAGTCCCATAACGGTTGGGAGCCCATGACTCCTGTTACCGGGGTGGACATTCACCACCTTCACACCTGCAGTCTTCAGACTGGGGAGGTACGACGGCATGGTTCTGAAATCCCCGCCAGGGAGAGAGACATAACTCTTCGGTGGCATCTCACATCTCCCGTTCCCGTGATCCAGAAATGCCATTCTCACCGCTTCTATCAGATCAGGCATATCTATGGAGGATTCCGGGGCAGGATAGTATCGCATGGTAAGAGATAGCACCGCGAGATCAAAAAAGTTCCGAAAGGGAGATCTCCTGATTGTGTTGGAGTATTACTTTCTCCGGCAGGTTATGCAGTTCTTGAAGAATCTGATGATCTCAAGGATGATGGATCCTACTGCCCCAAGGGAGATCACGATGATGATGAGGGCAACAAGTGACATGTTCTCCTTGATGACCGGGATTGTTCCAAGGAAGTAACCGGCAAGGGTGAATGTACAGACCCAGAGGATACCTCCGCAGATGTCGAAGGGAAGGAACTTCTTGTATTCCATGGCTCCCATTCCTGCGATGAACGGGGTAAAGGTCCTGACAAATGGTGCAAACCGAGCGACGATGATGGTCAGCGGCCCATATTTCTCGAAGTATTCATGGGTCTTGTCAAGGTGTTCTTTTTTGATCATCGGCAGGTTCATCTCGAGGATCTTCTGGCCCACAAATCTTCCGATGAAGTAGTTCACGTTGTCTCCGATGATGGCTGCAGATATAATGACAAGCAGGAGAAGGCTGAGGTTAAGTCCACCAACAGCAGCGACTGTTCCGGCAATAAAGAGGAGAGAATCACCGGGGAGGAACGGCGTGACCACAAGCCCGGTCTCACAGAAGATGATTGCAAACAGAATCCCGTAGATGAGGTTCCCATACGATGCAACCATCATAGGGAGATATTTGTCAAGATGGATGAACAGATCAATAATCCCGGGGATTGTATCCAACATGTGGTGATCTGTTACCTATAACCGGTAAAATAA
>CAZVAS010000014.1:26302-27757 GCA_964625165.1 uncultured Methanospirillum sp.
GGGATGCAGAGTGTATGAACCGGCAAGACGGTGGAGGACTGGGCGAAGAAGGCTTCGAATCCATGAACTGCTGCCACCTGGTGTCTGGGTCTGGGGCTTTCTGGTATCTGGCCGGGCAAGTTCTTCAACTGTTGCACCTCTCACTTCTATCCGACTCTCATCTGTGAGGCCCTGTTCTTCCGCAGCCTTTATGCTCCCTATTGAAAGCGGATCAAACCCGAGCAGCCTTGCAGTCACAATATCCAGGGCAATATAATCAGGACTGGCAAGAATTGCACCGAGTTTTGCAGGAGTGCCTGCCATCGGCCCGTCTCCCTCCATGATCTCTACAGCATCCATCACCTGAAACACCGGTTTTATACAGCGGTTGAGATCAAGGAGCATCTTTCCAAAGAGAGAGGCATCCTGCATTCTGGCATGGTATGGGGGCTTGTCGAGGCCAGGTATCGCACCGAACATGTTCTTCGTTGCACCGGTCAGGCCTGTGTAGATGTGGGTCTTGAGTTTTGAGACGACAACAACTGCATCTGCGTCAATGATCGGTGAGATGATCTCAAACTGTTTTACAAAGAAGCCGTCAGGGAATGATATCGTTCGTGAAGAGGTGTCTTCGTTGAGCGTAACTCCGGGTAATGTGCCAATACCGGTGTATTCTGCGAGGTCATACGCCTTGAGAAGGTTCTTTGGTTTATATGGTATTCCTGCTCCCGGACTGTCTGCAACGGTCACCGTGCACCCGAGTCCGGTGATGAGTGTGCAGACCGCTTTTAGTACAGCCGGGTGAGTGCAGACCGCCTTTGCAGGCTCTGCTCCCATCAGAAGGTTGGGTTTTACAAGGACATGCATACCTGGTTTCAGGTATCTGTCAATACCCCCTGCCAGGTTTATTGCGTTCTCCACTGCCTGAAGGATCCGGGTTTCATCATACCCGTCACATCTGACCAGCCCGACCGGTATCTTCTCAACGTCTTTGTGATTCATCTTGTAGTTCTATTCTTTCTTTCCGGTACGTGATGCCATGTACTTGAGATAACTTATCCTCTCGTCTTCCTGAGGTTCAGGAGAAACCTGCTCTGGTTTGTGGTCCGGTTTCTGTGCTGTTTTTGCCTTCTTTGATCCCTGGTACGGATGTGGATTTTTTGGAGGTTTTTCCTTTATCTTCTTCGGTTTCGTCTCGTTTGGTCTGCGATCAGATCCATCCCTGTTTCCAGGATGGTTTGTCTTTTTTCCCTGGCCTGATGGTGGGGAATTCTTTCCTTTCTGATGATCTCTTGTCTCTGTTCTCTTTTTTTCTGAGTCAGTTTGCAATTGGTCTTTTCCAGATGAAAATCCCTTATGTTTTGTCTGTTCTGAGACAGGGGCTGCATACTGGCCGATACGAACTGTGGGTTTCTCAGATTTCGGTTCCGGTTTCTTAGACTTTCTGAACTCGTCGGTCACATCGGTGAGATGATG
>CAZVAS010000014.1:27857-30031 GCA_964625165.1 uncultured Methanospirillum sp.
CCCGTAACTGATCTTCAGTGACCGAGTAGTGCAGGTTTCCGATGAATAATTTATTCTTGTTCATGTGATCAGCGAACTCATTTTGTTCTGCTGGTGATATGTTCAGATCTGAAATGCTTCGATTCAATGGCTTTGCTATCTGCATGACCATGATACGCAAAACCAGGTTACTACGTATGCATCTACTGCTGATGATATGAGATTACCTTCATCTCTTCATCTCCTCTGTTGTTGCACGGATAACTACTGTAGATAGTACCCATGTTTATGGTCTGACAAACTACGGAATATTGGTGTAAATTTTCCCGTTTTATACAAAGATTTACTCGTACAGGATAGAAATAATGAATATTATTGGTTATCCTGGTTCAGATTCTTGTGACTCATCACTGATATTAAAAAGATACAGATAAGTACCCCTGAGTGATGAGTTGGAATAATCCGGCTTTCAAGGATGTGATCATTCATGGATCTTCTCCCGATTATTGAGAGTATTCTTACCTTATTCATCCTGATCGCAGTTGGGTATCTGGCATATCGTACCGGAGTTATCACCCGCTCTGGTGTGACCGGTCTTTCCTCACTGCTCGTAAATATCACATTACCCTGCCTGATCATCGAGAGTATGCAGGTTCCTGTGACTCCTGATCGTGTTCATGAGATCGCAGTGATCTTCACGATTGAACTTGTTGTGTATGGTGTATCATTTGCTGCAGCCTTTCTCGTCCCATATCTTCTTTCAGGTTCGCGGTTTGAGGCGGGAGTCTTCAGGTTTATGCTGATCTTCTCCAACCTTGGATTCATGGGATACCCGGTCTGTCAGGCTCTCTTCGGGCAGGAGTCACTCTTCTATGTGACACTTATCAATATCCCGTTCGGTCTGCTGGTCTTCACGGTGGGCGTCTTTCTGCTCAGGCCTGATCTTGCACGAAATCCTGACCTGAAGCGTATCCTCTCACCTGGTCTGGTCTCATCGCTGCTCGGGCTGCTCCTCTTCTTTGCAGGAGTCACGATCCCGTCACCACTCTCAGACTCTATCTCATTGCTCGGTTCAGTGACGACACCACTTGCGATGATCGTGATCGGAGCGCTTCTTGCTCCACTGCCGTTCTATTCGATGTTCGGTGATTTTAGGATCTGGGTGATCTCAGCCTTCAGACTTGGTATTATACCATTGGTTGTTCTTGTTCTGCTCCGCCCGTTTGTATCTGATCCGCTTCTCCTCAGTGTTCCCGTTCTTCTGGCTGCGATGCCTATAGCCGCTAATACTGTTCTGCTCGCAGAGGAGTACGGAGTGAATGCTGAGATTGCTTCTAAAGGGGTGTTCATCTCAACAATCCTTTCTTTGATAACGATTCCTGGGGTTGCGTTTCTTCTCGGGGCTGGATAGAGACTAGATTCAGGAATGTTTATTATTGGACACTATTTCTTAGCCTCATCTCGTTCTATGGCTGCTCTTGCAAAGGCAGATCTGATATCCTCCATATTGCCTATTATCTCATTGACTTCAGTCTTCTTTCCCCTGACTGATGGTTCTGAATATTCTATGGCGCCCTCCGATGAGAAATCATCTTCAGAGACTACTACCCCGAATGTTCTCCCAATTTCAGGTTCAATCACCTCATCAAGTGGGTTTTCGAGTCGTTCTTTCACATCGATCCTGAGTTTGTCGAGTATTTCTTCCATAGAACTCTCGGTCAATCCGATGACAATGACCTCTCGGGGATCCTCAATATTGATCAGGGTGAACATTCTGTTTTGAGATCCGAATCCTACTGTATGAAACCATGCTTTTCTGAAATCTTCATAGGTTTTTCCCTCCCGCAGTCTGCGTGTGACGATTGCCCCCATTGTTACCATGAGTCATAGTCAATTGATATTCCATATATGAATTTCCTTAAATTGTGAGAGTATTCTCAAGGTCCAAGCGTAAAAGGGGATATCCGAACCGGCTGTCATCAGGCAGGATGGTTCTTATACCCATGCGTTGATCTCGGTACAGGCGAGTTCATGGTTAGCGATGTCTTTCTTGCACGAATGCGGATCAAGAGTCCGGATGAGAATAATCTCACCAAGATCACGAAACTTCTGCATGCTGCCGGGCTTTCTGACCGGATAGAGGAGGGTGATCTCACTGCGGTAAAACTTCACTTTGGTGAGCTCGGGAATGATAC
>CAZVAS010000015.1:0-10283 GCA_964625165.1 uncultured Methanospirillum sp.
AGACATAACACTTCATGTTCATCAACCTATACTGCTTCGCGGTACTGGCAGTATTCGTGCCTGAAGTCTGCACAGGATGCGGATGCACAATTCTTGCAGATCCGTGCAGGGGCAGCGGGAATCTCCTTCTTCAGAGCAATGACATTAGTCATCAGGGTGGCTGTGATCGGCTCACTCGTAAGCAGACAGGGATAATCAGCAAGTCTCATCAGGGCAGAGAGGCGAACCGTGATGGCACAGGCCGGATAAGCATACCACTGCGGGTTGTTGATGATCTCATGTTTATACACAGGTGTGAGATCGATAGGAAGACCCGATACAGTCGGCTTCAGATCCTTTCCTGAGCCGTTTCTGATCTTTCGTGCACGGTCAAGAATTCCCCATCCACGGTATATCATGTCCATGAAGTCGCAGTTGTGCAGTTCTGCTGCGGCTCCTCTCGTAGGGTTGAGTTGGACATAATTGTGGTAACGTTTCGTGAGCAGGTCAACGATCATCAGGGCATTGAACCCGTCCATCTCAAGAATATACTCAACTGCCGCAGCACTTGCACCGGTAGCGACCGAGACCAGCTGCTCAGGGGTCTTGAACTTGGAAACCGACGCTATCAGGCTGTTCTCGATTACATCGGTGACAGCCTCGATGACCCCCATCACCATATCGTCCTTGCACATGTTGAAGGTGGACTGTGAGATATGGTGGGCAACATCACCAACGCAGTATGCAGGAATTGTCACGATGTTTGCGTAATGAACATTGTCCGCCATGGCAGCCTGGACGAAAGGCTCCATCTTTACCCTGTACTCCTGCATGTACTTCCTGCAGTCAAACGAGTTCTGGCCCAGGGAGTCCATGAGATCTGCCTGTGCGGATACAGGATTCGTATAGATCGAGGCGAGCATCTCGATCTCTTTCTTTGTTGCTACTGCGAGGGTGTCACCTGACTCAACAGCATGCGCAAATATGTCACCAATCCCATAACTGGTGTTCATACCCCATGATTTTGCAGCAAGGATGGCCTTTTTGTGGTCATCGGGAATCTTTGTTTCCGTGAGGATCTGGTTCACAACATTGCTTGTACTACCTGGAATCAGAGCAAAGTCAACCACACAGGTAGGGCCATAGAAACCTGCATACCGCCTTGCTGACTCAAGGCCGATGATCCCCTCACTCTTCTTGATCTGCTTGACAAACTCGGCCATACTCTTCTTAAATGCCGGATCTTTGTCACAGAGGATCTCAAGGATCACCGGTGTCTGGTAATGCTCAACAAAGGGGTCATCTTCCGGACGGACCGTCTTGGTAAGTTTGGAGAGGATAGTATAATGTGATTTTACCGATTCCTTGTGGAGATCAATAACGGCCTTGCTCTGCCCTTCACATGCCTTCATCCCGGAAACTGCATCGAGGTACGGCTTTGCGTCAGCCATCGAGAATTTTGTTCCGCGTTTCTTTTGTACTGTAGAGACGTCAGCCCGTTGTGCTGCCATCGCTTCCCGGATCATCTTCTCATATAATTCCTTCATGCTGGATCACTCCGCAGGAGTACCACAGATAGAAGCTCTCTCCCAGACTGGACCACAGGAGAACATAGCCCCTAGAGTCGGGCAGGCCGTATTGCAGTGAATCAGAATTCATTCACTGCAGGCCCTGGACCCGGACGGTGCAGGTACCCGCTGTCAGTTGACCATTTATGTCTGCAGGCATATAAGGTTAAGCAGGAATTGCTGGTACAGAAGAAGAAAAAGAGAATTAGCCCCAGATTGCAAGGTATGCTGAAAATACAATCCAGGAGAATGCAGCAGTCAGAGGGATAGTGATGACCCATGCGGTTACAATCCGCCTGACAACACCCCAGTTGACAGACGAACTCCCCTGGGTTGCACCGACTCCCATGATGCACCCGCTGATGGCGTGGGTACTTGAGACCGGAACTCCGAAAAGGGTGACCAGGAGGAGGACAATTCCCCCGCCGGTCTCTGCGCAGAATCCCTGATACGGTCTGAGATGAGTGATGCGTTTTGCCATCGTCTGAACGATCCTCCAACCGCCAGTGAGAGTACCTAATGATATTGCAGCGCTAGAGAGGAGAATTACCCAGAGGGGCACAGTAAAGTCGGTCAACACCCCGGCTGTTACGAGCATAGCAGTGATGATACCCATTGCATGTTGTGCATCATTGCTGCCATGGCCAATACTATAGAATGCTGATGAAACGATCTGCAACTTGTTGAAGATATGATTCATCATCCTGTGATCTTTGTTTCTGCAGATCCTGATCACCAGACAGCCGAGCAGAAATGCCAGTGCAAGCCCGAGAGACGGGGAGATCACGATGAAAAGAACGATACTGATAATTCCGGAGATCGGGAGGAGGTGAAGGGCGATACAGAGAGGGATCGTGAACACAAATCCGAAGTATCCACCAAGCCCTGCATACATCTTCAGGTTCTCCTCCCCGTTCCATCGTGCAAGAAGTGTAAGAATAACAGCACCTGCGATGATTCCGGCAACTCCATACCAGACCAATCCTTCAAGGATCTGAAGAGTCGGGAGAATCACAACCGAATGCCCACCATAGGCCACGGCTGCCCCGATGAGGCCGCCGATCATGGCATGGGTGGACGATATCGGAACACCGATGTACGCAGTGAAGTAGATCCAGAACGAGGCAACCAGAATCCCGATGATGATAACCTCAAGAGTCAGCCATCCTGGGACAATGATCCCTTTTCCGATCGTCTTTGCAATGGCGGTAGTAAAGAAGAGCGGACCTATAAGGTTGAAGAAAGCTGCAAGAGCCACTGCCTGAATAGGGGTGAGAACCCTGGTTGCAACAATTGTGGATATTGAGTTAGCAGCGTCGTGCAGTCCATTCAAAAAGTTAAAGAGGAGTGCCACGGCGATGCCGATGATGAGGATTGGCTCCATCTAAATCACGAGTGACGGATGCTGATATCAGAGAGGACGTTTGTGACATCTTCGCATTTATCTGTCGCTGTCTCCAGGCATTCGTAGATATCTTTGAGTTTGATCATCATCACCGGGTCATTGCCCATGAAAAGCTGTTTGATTGACTTAGAGAGGAGATCATCAGCAAGGTTCTCAAGCCGGTTGACCTCGATTCCGCATGAGTCCAGTTTTGGCAGATCCTTGGTCGATCTGATCAATTTGACTCCGTTCTCAAGCTGAATGACAGAGAGACGTATCAGTTGCGCGAAGTCCTGCATATAATTGTCGAACTCAAGGACGCCGTAATTGATCATCTTCTCTGCAGAATCATCTACATAATCCAGAATATCATCCAGTGCTGAAGCAAGACGCGAGATCTCCAGAGGATCGAGCGGTGTTATGAATGTCCGGTTCAGATTCTCATATATCTCGTGTGTGATCTGGTCACCCTGATGCTCGAGTTCTTTTATTTTCTTAAAGGCAATCTCCCGATCCTGCTGGTTGTTCACCATCGACTCGAGTTCTTCGGCGGAAATGACGACTATACGGGCTAAACGCTCGAAGAGGTCAAAAAACACCTTATCCTGAGGTATGAGCCACTCTTTGATCCCCACGGTATCGCAATAAATGTCTTCTGATATGCTAAATATGCTCCGTTCTGTTCGTCAGATGATAGGGACTATTACCGGATCCTGGTGGCGGAATATTATAACCAGAAATTATCGGAACACAGATCAAAAAGAAAACCAGGCCCGACAGTCAGAGAGTCTGGCAAAAACTGACAGCATATTGCACTGCGTCTTCAGGGGTATCGCAGGGTGTCACGCCCGGAATATCCCAGGTATCAATTCCAAAGACCGGCTTTCCGATCCTGAGTGCAACACCGATCTCAGAGAGTGTACCATAACTTCCTGCCACCGCGATGACTGCATCCGCTGACTCGACGAGGATGACATTTCTCGCCTGCCCCATCTGCGTTTTGACAGCAACATCAAGGTACAGGTTTCCTTCAGAACCAGGAAGGATGCCCACAACAAGCCCGCCAGCCTCGTGAGCGCCCTTACTCGCAGCCTCCATGACCCCGCCTCTGCCACCGGTCAAGAGGATACAGCCCTCATCCGCGATCAGGCAGCCCACCCTGAAAGCAAGATCCTCAATATTCTGATCTGCTTCAGCAGCACCAATGACCGCAATCTGGTACCTCTTCCTATCATTCCTCATTTTTTCTAAACGCAAAGAACTCCCACTTACGAGGTTATTGCTCCCATGACCTGCATGAACTGGTCAGGTGGGACTGTGGCGATGTCGGGATAGGTGATGTTCGGGAGATCGTAGCATTTCATGGCCTGGTACTCAAGCCAGGTCCCATACAGTGAGAGAGCAGCTGTACGAGTCGGTACATCCTGCCCGAACTTATCTGAACTCCGGTTCAATGCCATGATACTATCAATGACCTTACTACATCGGACTGCTCCGGTCTGGTACTCAGTCCGCAGGTTACTGACCGAGGGAGAGAGTGAGTATCCATTTGTCTCATTGATGTTCTTATTCAACCGTATCCTGGCATAATCTGCGGTCAGGTTCAGCATCTGGGGAAGATCAGTTCCGAATGTTGCAGAACTGTCCATGCGACCCTTGATATCAAAGAGATCAGGTATCCAGTACTGGTTCATCAGAAAGAGAAACTGTTGATCACCTGAAGCAACCTGGACACGCGAAGAGTTTACCTGGGCAGAAGGAGTCTTGTTAGAAGCATTGACTTGAACCGGGACTGCTGGAGTCGCGGTGATATTTGCATGTAGTGCCGGAGAAGTTTGCGTGGGTGATGTATTATTTACAGCAGGGATAAGAGCCTTAACAGACTGATTCTGGACAGGGACAGGAGCAGCAGATACAAACGAGATGAATGAGACAAACAATATGAGTATAGCAAAAATAGCAGGTAATATTCTCATCAATTCTATGTTGATGTCAGGTATGATAATATTTCGTTTCCGAAATTATTAGATACAAAACCCTGGCCGATATTGTATAAGAAGAAGCGGATAATTGTAGATACTCATTGAGTATTAATATTTGCAACGCATCTTGATATGTAAGGCATTCCACAAACAATATCAAGTATTCCATCTGATTTTCCTCATAAATCTTCTAATCAATAGATGAAAAACCGAGTGACAAACCCGATACATGAATAATCAGGCAGACATTCCCGCTATTGCACATGAACGGGTGCTTCATGTGGATGATGAGCCGATGATCTGCGACGTGACCAGACTCTGCCTTGAAAGGGGGGGACGATTCAGGGTTGATGTGGTCTACAACGCAGAAGAAGCTCTTGCTCTCTTAAAATCAGGGTCTTATTCCTGTGTTATTTCAGATTACGAGATGCCTGCAATGAATGGTATCGAACTTCTGAAAGAGATCCGTTCATTTGATTCAGAGATCCCTTTCATCCTCTTCAGCGGTCGGGGCAAGGAGACCGTGGTTATTGAGGCTATCAATACTGGTGCAGACTTTTTTATCCAGAAAGGAGGAGATACAAAGACCCTCTTTGCCGAACTTAACCATAAGGTTGACTATGCAATAACAAAGCATAACGCAAGGCTCGCCCTCAAGCGAAGGGATGCCATACTTGAGGCAGTGAGCCTGGTTGCCACTCTTTTCCTTGGAGGCGAGGCATTCAAAAAAGCCTTGAAGGAATCGTTGACCCTCTTCGGGCTTGCAACCGAGGTGGACATGGTGCTCGTATTCAGGGAAGATCCACACAACCCCTTTGATCAGAGGTACCACCGTCTCTGCGGCTGGAGCAGGCTTGGAGATCCGGAGCCTGCAGAAGGGCTGATCTTATGCCCGGGAAACGACTCATTCTGGGAAGAGAAGATCCTGCAGGGATCTCCGGTTGTAGGATCTGCTGGCAACTTCTCTGATGTTGCTGACCAGTTCATTAACGAGGAAAAAATCAGATCGATTGCAGCATTTCCCATTATTGCTGACAGAAAGGTGAGGGGGATGATCTGGTTCTGTGACTGTCTTACCGAACGCAAGTGGGCAGTGGTTGAGGTTGATGCCCTGCAGGCAGCAGCTTCCATCGTTGGATCAGCACTCCACCAGGAGGAGATGCACTCAGAACTCCTGTCAGGGAAAGAAAAGTACGAGTCCATGTACTCCATGATGCGTCAGCTCTGCGATACCGTGCCAGATATGCTCTGGGCAAGGGATTTGCATGGCAGATACATATTCAAGAACAAGGAAGCATCACAAAAACTCCCCAGTTCAACCGATATCCTGACCCAGCCGGATATGATTACAGGGTGTGAAAGTGAAGCAAAGGATAAGTCTGTTCTCGTGGATGGCAGGCCGGTTGATCTTGAGATAAGGAAGGTTCCATTCTATGATCAGACCGGTCAACTCATCGGATCAGTCGGAATCGGACATGACGTAACCGCAGAGAGGGAAGCGACAAAGGCCCTCATCGTTGAGCGGAGACGATACGCGGGTATTTTTCATCATATTCATATCGGCCTTTTGACATGCGATCCCGGTGGGGAGATCCATGAGTCAAATGACAGGGCTTCAGAACTGCTGGGTAAAATGAGCGGCTCTCTGCGGGGAATGAATCTGCATTCTATACCAGGACTTGGAGAGATAGGTCTGCTCACTGACTTCTCAAAAGCCCAGGCACTCAGGCAGCCCATTCACGGACGATGTGAGTACAAAGCCAAAGGCAGCGTAGAAAAGACTCTCTATTATAGTATTCAGCCGTACTATGACGAGGAACTTCGGATCACCGAAGTGCTCCTCACCATAGACGAACATTAT
This sequence comes from uncultured Methanospirillum sp., assembly GCA_964625165.1. Taxonomy (GTDB): domain Archaea; phylum Halobacteriota; class Methanomicrobia; order Methanomicrobiales; family Methanospirillaceae; genus Methanospirillum. The sequence goes on from CAZVAS010000015.1 coordinate 6,775, forward strand.
CAGGATTAAATCAATTATATCTGGTCGTTACAGGAGTGAGACCAGATCCCGTAAAACTGCGCCCGGGTCTTCTGCTTTTACCACGCTTGATGCAAGAAGCACACCTACGGTTCCAAGATCAACAGCAGTCTTCACACATTTTCCTGAGTGGATCCCTGCCCCGGTGAGAACCTTTACATTAGGATTTGCCTTCAAAGCTGCTTGAACCGATCCGGTGATGATATCAGGATTCGCTTCGGCCACTGAGACCTTTCCCCCGATGAGCTCAGGCGGTTCGATGGCAACATAGTCAGGACCAAGCGCTGCAACTGCTGATGTGGTGGCAACTGTGTTAGAACAGACACATGAGATCATCCCTTCTTTACGAAGAGCCGTCACATTTGTCTCGATATCTGCGATAGAGAGGCGGTATTCGGAGTGGTTAACCAGGGATCCGACTGCACCTGCTGTTTTTACTGCAGTGAGAGGAATGCGTCCGGTGTGAGCACCCGGGGTTATTGGATCGATATGCTGGGCGAAAACAGGAAGATCAAAGTGATGCTTGATCGGATGAATATCCATGTACATCGGTGCAAGGCCGATAGAGACACCACTCTCTTCTGCCACTTCCTGTGCTGCCTGTGCTATCCGGTGGGCACCGTGACCCACCGACTCCTGGTAACATTTGAGGTTAACAAGAACCACAGGGGATTTGATCGTATGGTGTGCCATACCGATACGTTAGAACCCGGGTTGTATAAATACGTGGGTAGGCATATCCCAGGCTCACTCTGCAATTGTCCCTTGCAGGGTGATTGTGATATCCTGAACAGGGATCTCTTTTCCTGATAATTTCAGGGCCTCATTGACCACGTATGTAACACCACTGCAACAGGGAACGATCATATGCACGGTCGTGATGGATCGTATCGAATGTACCTTCAGGATCTCTGCCAGTTTAGTGATATAACCCTCAATGTCTGAGTCCAGCTTTGGGCAGAAGATGATCAAAATCCTGTCTTTGAGTAACTTCTGGTGAAAGTCTGCGTACGCAAACGGGACGCAATCTGCTGCAACGAGCAGATCTGCATTCTCAAAATAAGGGTTTGCGGGATTGAGAAGCGTAAGTTGAACTGGCCACTGTCGCAGTTCAGATTCTGTATGAACAGGAGATTGTGACGATTGCCTCGTGTGCTCTATGGTCCTTGCCGCTGATCCAGGGCAGGAAGCAAACGGGTTATGATCATGCTGATGCCCTGTGTGATCAGGACTTCCCCGGTGAACTGGCACATCGATATGCATCTCCTGCAGGGATGCCAGTGCCTGGTGATAGAGATCCATCTCCCCATGCCCGGCAAGGTGTTCGAGGTGAGCCCTGATAACTGTCTCACCCTGACGAGCAATGTTCTTCATGACCTCTTTCTCGTCATACGCCCCTGCCTCGCGTTCTATTACTGATATCGCCCCTTCAGGACAGGTTCCGATACAGGCACCAAGACCATCGCAAAAGAGATCGCTGATCAGCCGTGCCTTTCCATCAAGGAGCTGGAGGGCTCCTTCAGGACAGTCAGGTATGCACTGGCCACATCCGGTGCATTTCTCCTCGTCGATCGTGATTATCTTTCGTTTCATGATGAGCACCTGTCCTTCAGAGTGATGAGGATGGGTTACTGGATAATGCATGTATCTTCTACTTATACTCACCCGTTGTTGCAAAGTTAATACCGGGATTTGTCATGAAAAACCTGTACCGAGCAACAGGGCTTCATGACAAAAGGAGAAGAACCTGCTTGGTTATGACTTTTGTATGAGCCTCTTTCCAAGATCATACGCCCGTTCGCAATCCTTTGGAAACACCGTCTTTCTCCTCGCAATCCTTTCAGCGGGATCACAGTAACTGAAGACGACCTTTGAATAGTCTTCAAACTGTAATGTTTCATACGAAAATAACGATTCACAGGAGCCGAACAACCGTTCAAGAACTGACTCATTGGTCTTGAAATGTACGTCATACCCGGCCTCATGAATCATCCCTTCCCCTACGTTCATAGTGTATACAAATGCGGTTGGAATCTTTCTCTCAAAGAGAGACTGCGGAGGTCTGGCGTAGATCAGATACGGAAACATGAGTCGTTCCATGAAACATCGCATCTCACCGGTAACTGTTCCGAAGTAGAGGGGTGAACCAAGGATAAGGGCATCAGCAGTTACGATCCGATCCAGGACAGGAGTCAGATCATCACGGAGGATGCATCTCCCATAGCTCTTGCCATCCTTGAGTTTACAGGCAAAGCAACTGGTACAGCCCTTATAGTCGAGATCATACAGATGAATCAGTTCAGTCTCTGCTCCTTGTGCAGCAGCTCCATCCAGGGCATGCTGCAGTAGTGTTGCTGTGTTCCAGGTTTTTCTGGGGCTTCCATTGATCGCAATAATTTTCATAATATTCTCATCTTCACTGCCAGGTGATCACGGCCTCGTTTCTTGTAGGGATGTATGCAGGTTTGTACTTCGGGTACCCGAACATTAGTGCATACAACGGCTTTCTACCGGCAGGAAGGGCGAAGAGATCACAGACATCTGGTGATGCTTGGGATGCCATCGCCACGAATCCTCCCCAACATGTCCCTACACCAAACACTGGAGCTGCAATGTCAACATGGGTAAGGGCAATGATTCCATCAGTTTGTGCTATTGAATTATCCTCTGGTATATGAGGGATCAGAAGATGAGGAGCACCCCGGCAGATAGGATCTACGCCGTTGTCCCATCCGGCGATGAGGGACGGGACATACCTGCTCATCGGATGATCACTCCCGACTAGTGTACGCATCCAGTCCACAACTGCCCCGGCAACCTTTCGCACCTTTTCCGGATCATGGATAACCAGCCACTGGACCGGTTGCCCGTTCCCTCCCGAGGCTGCATACCGTGCAACATCAAGCAACGACTCGATCGTCTCCTTCGGGACCGGTTCATTCCTGAAATTCCGGATTGAACGGCGACTTTTAAGGTATGATACCAGGCTACCCGGAGCAAGACCATGCCCGTCCCATGCAGGCTCAGGTAAAAGACCAGTATCTTTCTGCAGGGTAAGGGCTCCGGAGGGGCAGAATGCAGAGCACTGCCCACAGGATATACACCACCCGGCCTGCGAATCTGCAACAAAAGGGCTCTCACCATCTGCCGGAGGGTGAATGATACCCATAGGGCATATATCAGCGCAGACTCCGCATCCAGTGCAGGTTTTTTTCTCAACAGTTATCGACATAGAAACTCTGCTCAAAGAATCTCCCTTATACTCTATTATAGATATCAGAAGATGTTTAGTAATACTATAACCCAATAGTAACTATTGAGGAATGATTCGTGAAATGCGAAAAAGTAACCAAATGCAGACTTGATGCAGTGGTGGATGTCATCGGGAGCAAATGGAATCTCATGATCATCTGGCATCTCCGGGATTCCACACTCAGATTTTCAGAGCTTCAGGCAAGGATGTGTGGAATCAACTCAAAGACCATCACTAA
>CAZVAS010000015.1:10383-13727 GCA_964625165.1 uncultured Methanospirillum sp.
TCATCCAGGCAGAGAATATATCTAGAAGCGTTCACAAGTTCTCATCCACTCTCGGGGGTATGTGCTGGTATGGGAGTCATACATTCTCTTCGAAATACGATCTCTGGTTCCATCAGATGGAAGATCACGGTTCTCGGTGCAGTGGCACTGCTAGCAACCTCAGCCTTCATCATCGGATACGCAGCGGTATCGGTTCATTCAGTAGCACTGGAAAATGCCCAGGCTAAACAGATGTCATCAGCCGAATCAGCTGCAGCAGGCTTTTCATCAGATACAATCAGGTCACTCTCGACTGTGCAGTCACTGGCAGATGCACTGGCAGGGATAAAAAGCAGCGGGACCGTGATCACACGGGATACTCCAACGCAGATGCTCAAGTCGGTCTTCCAGGCAAATCCGCATTTTATCCAGATATACTCAACATGGGAGCCTAATGCATTTGATGGGAAAGACAGGGAGTTTGAAGGGGTTGCCCCGTATGACAACAACGGAAGATATGAGACTGACTGGTTCCGTGATGATGCCGGCACAATAACCGAATACGTATATAAAGAGGACGAATCGGTAGATTATTCTGCAGACTGGTACCAGTCTGCCAAAGATGCGGGGGCTGCAGTGCTCCTTGAGCCATACCTGGATGAGATCGAGGGTGAGCAGGTCCTGATGACCTCGGTGATCGCACCGGTGAAGGTTGGGGGACGATTCCTCGGCATCGTTGGTGCAGACATCGCGATGAACTTTCTCCAAGCCAAAGTGGATGCCCTCCCGGAAAGTAGTGGGAGCATGATGGTCATGGTGACACCGGAAGGTGAGATCGCTGCAGCAACTCGGCGACCTGACCTGGTAGGAACACAGTTCACCGGGCTCATCCCCGATGAAGCCATCAGCACGGCAGATAAACAGGGTGGAGGAGCCCATATTTACAAGACCACCCAGGGCGGGATGAGTATTACCCAGGTGCAGATCCTGATAGGCTCAGGAGATAAACCATGGATAATCGCGGTTCTGACTCCTGAAGAGGAGATCACCAGAGATGCCAATGCCCTGATTGTTCAACTCATCGCGGTTGCGAGCCTGATGATAGCGGTCGGACTAATTCTTCTTTTCACAGCCTCCCGCAGGATTACAGCCCCACTTGGATATCTGATCACGGGAATGAAGAGCCTGGCTGACGGGGATAAGAGCGTTCAGATCCCTGTCATCAGCAAAGATGAGATCGGAAAGGTGAGCACTGAGTTCAACAGCCTTATCCGTATTCTACTAAACCGGGAGCAGAAACTCGCAGAACATGCACAAGCTCAGCAGGATCTCAACACAGCCATCATCATGACAGCAGAATCTGTCAGGATGGGAAACCTGGAGTCTGCCCTTGATGAGGAGCGGTTCGATGAAGAGTTCAAGAAACTCGCTGTTGGAATTAACGAACTCATCGCCTGGATCAGAACCCCAATCAGAGAGGCGATGAGGGTATCTGAACGGTACTCGGCAGGAGACTTTTCAGCACGGTTCAACTCAACTATCAGGGTCGAAGGAGAGTTTGCCACATTCAGGGACTCGATTACCGGTATTGGCGAACAGGTAGGCGAGGCGATCGAGGTGATTCAGGATGAGATGAGAACCCTCTCATCAATGGCGGGATCAGTACTCGGGAAGACCCAGTCGATGACCGAAGACACTCATCTTCTTGCTGACCGGAGTGATATGATCAGCAGCAGGACAGAACAGATAGCAGGGGCAATGGGAGAGGTTATCGTCTCCATGGATCAGATTGCTCTTGTAACGTCTCAGATCGCAGAAAAGAGTGCAAAAGTCGCTGAAGTTTCGGCAGAAGGATCTATTGTTGCAGAATCCGGGCAACAACTTGCTGTCGAGGCGCGTGAGGCAATGAAAGCAGTTCAATCATCTGTTCATGATACCTCGATGATCATCGGGGGCATCGCAGATCAGATGTCCCAGATCACAGATATCAGCAGGAAGATCCAGGACCTCACAGAACAGACGAATCTTCTCTCTCTGAATGCTGCAATTGAGGCTGCACGTGCGGGTCAGGCGGGAGCAGGATTTGCCGTGGTCGCAGGTGAGGTGAAGGGTCTTGCTATGAATGCTGAAAAGGCAGCAGCCGAGATTCAGGATATAACCTCAAAACTGGAGATGGAGATCAAGAAGGCATTGTCCATAGAAAAGACACTTGTCCGTCAGTCTGGAGAACAGGGTGCGGCTTTCGGAGAAGCGGTTGATGCCTTCAACAGGGTAATAAGTTCAATTCAGAAGATATCAGGCGGGATATCGCAGATTGCATCCTCAGCCGAGGCACAGGCTGGTACTGCACAGGAGGTGAAAGGCAGGATTCACGAGGTTGACGGGTACATCCACAAGGCAGCCGAGGCATGTCACGACTCCGCCGAAGCAACCACAAGAGCTAACTCGGCTACAGAAGAGATTGCATCTCATATGGCAGAACTCAACCGGGCAGTTGACGGAATATCTGATCAGATATCTCATTTCTCGGTATAACTGGGGAACAGGGTATCAGACACAGACCTGAAGAATCCTTTATACGGTTCATAATCATAGAGACTGACAATGTATCGGAAACCTACTGAGCTCAAAGTTCTGGTGGTTGATGATGATCGAGAGTTTCAAAATATCATCTCCCATTATCTGACTGAAGACCCGGAGTACTCAGTGGTGTCGGTTGATTCTGGTCAACAGGCCCTTGATATGTTGAGTGAACAGTCATTCTCTGCTATCATTGCAGACTATCAGATGCCTGAGATGGATGGGCTTGAACTGCTCAGGATTATCAGAAACCAGGGCAATTCAATTCCGTTCATCATCTTCACCGGGCAGGGTTGCGAAGAGGTGGCAATTGATGCATTAAATGCCGGTGCTGATTTCTACCTGGTGAAAGGGGAAGATCCAGCCCCACAGTTCCTGGCTCTCAGGATGAATCTCAGCAAGATTGTTGCAAAGCAGCAGGCAGATAAGGCCCTCCGAATAAGCGAGGCAGAGAACCGAAAGATGCTCTCGCTGCTCAAGGCGACACTTGAGGCAACTGAAGATGGCATACTCGTCGAGACGATGGACAGGGAGATCGTCGGGTATAACGAGAGATTCCTCAGGATGTTCAACCTAGAGAAGAGTCAGGTTGAGGGGAAGTCAGGTGGAGAGATCTGGGCATTGGTGTCAGACCAGATCATGCCGGGCACGGGGCCCATGCTGCAGGGAAAAATGTCTGGCACTATTCAACCGATCCTTCTTTCATTCAGGGATGGCAAAGTGATCGAGTCACATGCCAGGCCCCAGGTATGTGATGGCAATGTTATGGGCCGGGTCTGGAGTTA
>CAZVAS010000015.1:13827-29950 GCA_964625165.1 uncultured Methanospirillum sp.
CACATGCCAGGCCCCAGGTATGTGATGGCAATGTTATGGGCCGGGTCTGGAGTTACCATGACCTGACAGAACGAGTCAGGGCTGAGGATGCACTGCGGGAGAGTGAGGCATTTAACCGGGGTCTTGTTGACAATCTCCCGGATTATGTCATGATCTATGAGAGAACAGGAAAGATCCTCTACATCAACAGTTCAGGCATTGCAGGGCTCAGAGCTGAAGAGAAGAGCCCGGTTGGAAACCTGATCTATCAGTACCTGCTCCCTGAACATCATAGGATTGTCCGGGAAAAGGTTGAACGTAGGTTTATGCAGGAAGATGTCCCGCCCTACGAGGTCAGAATTATAAAGTCAGATGGCAACGCAATTGACGTTATAGTCCAGGCAACAGTGATTCCGTACCGGGGCTCTGATGTTATACTGGCTGTCCTGACAGATATCACCTCGCGAAAGGAAGGAGAAGAAGCACTTGAGCGGTACGCTCAAACCCTCCAGGTTACCGTGAACGCCCTCGCAACTGCTAACAAAAAGCTCAACCTCCTGTCTGATGTCACCCGCCATGACATCCTCAATCAGATTCATATCATTCTCAGTTACCTCGATATTATCGCATCAGAGAAGATGCCTGACAGTCAGCGAAAAATGCTTCAGCGGATCGAGGAGGCAACGTCGATCATTCATCGGCAGATCCAGTTTACCAGGAGTTACCAGGATCTCGGGGTAAACAAGCCTGAATGGCAGAATGTTCAGAAGACGATAGACTTCCTAACCTCCCACGGGATACCGGTTCAGAACGAGGTCAGCGGGCTCACCATTTTTGCAGACCCGCTTCTGCCAAAGGTGTTTGAGAATCTCCTTGACAATGCGATCAGACACGGAGGAGATATCACAACCATCAGGGTTACAGCAGATCTGAGAGATGATGGTGCAATGAGGCTGCGGTGGTCTGATAACGGAGTCGGGATCTCTCCTGATGAGAAAGAGAAGATCTTTGAGAAGGGATTCGGGAACAACACCGGGTTCGGGATGTTTCTGATCAGAGAGATCCTTGCTCTCACCGGGATATCAATCAGAGAGATCGGAACTGAAGGAGCAGGTGCCTGCTTTGAGATGATCATCCCGAGGGGATCCTATATACTACAATGATCTCTGTGTGTCATCTACCTGATCTGGTTTTACCATGAGGGTCTGAAGACAGCATTGTAGATGTACTCTTCTCCATGAGCATTACTAGAATGGAACAACCATTCTCACGATTGTACATGAAACAGAGTACAGTACTTGATTGAATTGTCTATACAATAGTGGACAAATAAAAAGAACTCGATTTAACAAGACTTGGCTGTATATTTTCAACATGTAACCTGGGTTGAGATCCCGGTACATGATCATATCAGTTGACTACGGAATATCTTCTTATTGCGGAGTGTTGCGGCGATATTGCGGATAGTGCCGTCGGAAGATATGGACCCAATTTCAAAAATAAAGTTTAATATATCCCCCGATCGCAGAGGTGGATCATCAGTTGCGGAAAGTTCCAGAACACACACATGAGAGAGTGTATCGGTGTGAGATGAGATCCATACTGTGTGTTTTCACTTTTTCCGCAATATGATCATAAATAATTATTATTTTTATTATTATAACCTAAAGGCTGGTTAAATTGCTCCTTTTCGTTGCGGAAAATACCGCAGTAATGCCGCAGTGTTCCGCAACTCCGCAATGATCCTGATCAACACTCGATGAACTAAAAATGAGTATGCGAATTCTCAATTTCGTATTACAACATGATCACAAGATGTGTCAGATATCAAGAGCAGAGTACCACTAATATCATCACCAGGCATCATGAAGAGAGATCACCAGTGAAACAGGATAATAAAGAAGATCTATTTTACCAAGAATGCCGGATCCCACCTTCTTTATCGCGATAAAGCATCTCATACCCCCACATTAATAGAAGAGAGGTTATGCAGAACAGGATGAAAACAGGTATGTCATTCATACATTCCGTAAAACAGTAATATCCTGACAACCTACTCTCAGGATACAGCGTATGAATATTCTAGAGACACGGTCGATCACGTACGAATATCATGGTGGCATAACTGCCCTTCATAACGTGTCAGTCTCCGTGCCTCGCAACGGATGTGTTGCCCTGCTGGGATCCAACGGAGCAGGCAAAAGCACGCTGATGAAGCACTTCAACGGGATCATCACCCCCAAAAGCGGCGAAGTACTGGTAGACGGAGAACGAGTCTCAAAAGAGAATCTGCGTCTTGTCAGGCAGAAGATTGGTATGGTCTTCCAGAACCCTGACGACCAGATCTTCGCTCCGACTGTCAGGGAGGATATCGCATTTGGTCCTACCAACCTTGCTCTGCCTTTTGAAGTGATCCAGGAGAGGGTGCAGCAGTCACTCCAACTGCTTGAAATCGAGCATCTTGCAGACCGGCCACCTCATCATCTTTCAGGAGGAGAGAAGAAGCGGGTTGCCATAGCGGGAATTCTTGCTATGAACCCTGAGATCCTTGTCCTTGATGAGCCGACATCAGGCCTTGACCCTGTTGGGATCAGGGAACTTATCGAACTGCTACGAAGACTTGTTCAGACCAGGCGGATCTCGCTGATGTTCTCGACACATCACGTAGATCTTGTTCCTGATCTTGCACGGTATGTTTATGTCATGCATGCCGGAGAGGTGATAGGGCAGGGGACAGTAGAAGAGATATTTGCTGATGTCTCCCTCCTCTCAAGAGCACGGCTGGATGTCCCTATCCTCACCAGGCTCGTAACCTCACTGCAGAGCAAAGGTGTCCCAATTAAAGCAGGGTACCGGTTCGAGGATGTCGAACAGGCACTCTTCTCGCTCATCACTGACAAATCAGGAACACGATGATTGACGAACTGACTGCGATAGAATGGGATGCTTCCCGCAGTTCATTCACCCATAACCTGGATGCACGTGTCAAACTTCTCCTTGTCCTGCTGATGATCGTTCTGGTTGTCTCATACCCGCTCTCCTGGGGGGTTATCTATATCGCAGTCCCATTCGGTCTGATAATTGCCGGACTCTGGACCCTCTCCAGCCTGCCGGTGAAGACCTATCTCACCAGGTTTGTCATGACCCTGCCGTTCGGATTTTTTATCATATTCTTCCAGATATTCTTCAAAAACAGCCACTACCAAACAGCAACACAAGTGCCCCTTCCATTCCCGTTCTTCCCGGTGTATTACGAATCGGTCGAGTTCGCAACCCTGCTGCTCATTAAGTTCCTTCTGTGCATCAGTGCCATCCTGCTCCTCTCCTCTACAACACCGGTGCAGGAACTGCTCAAGGCCGGAAGAAGGCTCGGTCTTCCCTCGGTGATGGCACTCTCACTCGGAATGATGATCAGGTACCTCTTCCTTTTTGCAACCATGTTCACCCAGATCCACCACGCTCTCCAGGGGAGAAACTTTGATCCGTGGTCCAAAAACCTCCCGTACCGATACAGGCTCAAGACACTCGGATACGCGATGGGAGTACTCTTTCTCAGGGCCTACGAACAGGGTGAACGTACCTATTCTGCAATGCTCTGTCGCGGGTATGGAAGTCATGCTCTTGACCACCTGCAGAAAAAACCCTTAACTCATATTGATCTGGTGGTATTCTCAACGCTTGGAATAGCAATGCCTGCAATTGCAGCAGCCTCATACTTCATGTATGGATAACAGCATGGCTAAAAAAGAAGAGAGTGGGGAATCAGACCAGATAGCCTGATCCAAATTTTTTAAGGACCTTTGTGATCTCTTTTGGGGAAAGGATCTCCCTGACCTTCCCTGTATCAAGTGCTGCCTGGGGCATACTTCTGATAGGAGCTGTGACAGGGTCCTGCGCTATGGTATACCCGCCGAGTGATCTGATATGGGCGATACCTGCAGCACCGTCCTGACCCATCCCGGTGAGTACAACCCCAAGCAACCGGTCGCCTTCGATTCGCTGAAGAGAGAGCATCGTTCTATCGATCGATGGTTTCACTCCGTGCAGTTTCTCGCCGTCATCAAGCTGGATCGTCCGGTTCTGTTCCAGAACCAGATGTCTCCCTGCAGGTGCAATGTAGATCTTCCCCTCTTCAATCTTTACTCCGGCATCGGCAAGAACAACGTCCATCCGGGTCATACCTGCGACATGGCTTCTGAATGTCTGGGTAAATGCACCGGGAAGATGCTGTACAATAATGATGGCAGCCTGGACAACTGGAAAATCGGTCAGGATCTCTTCAAGGATATGAGGTCCACCGGTGGAAGAACCGATAATCGCGATCTTCATGAAACGGAGTCCTGACTCTCATCTCCGGGAAGAAATCCTGCATAATACCGAACCCTGCCCACCAGATCATCAGAGTCAAACGGTTTGGTCACGTAATCCTGCACCCATTCCTGAAGCCCGATCATCTTATTGTCAGGAACAGTCTTTGCGGTAAGCATGAGGATGATGATGTTGTGAAAGAGATCGTGTTCAAGAATCCTGGAGATGGTGTCCCATCCATCCATCTCAGGCATCATGATATCAAGCAGGATAACTCCTGAGAATCCAGAACGAAGCAGGTCTATACATGCTGCCCCGCTCTCAGCACTTACTACATCAAAACCGGCATCATCCAGGATGGTATGGACTGCAATCCTGACATGGGTGTCGTCATCAACAATCATCACCTTAATTCCCGAATTCTCATCTCCCATCAGACACACATCCCCTTCAGGTTCTTCTGAATAATTCGTCTCTCTTCTAATAATGTCCTTGCTCACCTAGGTACTGTTCTTGAACTGGGGAACTTTTTTCAGGTTCACAAGAAACGTTGACCCTTTTCCCGGCCCTTCGCTTCTGGCCTTGATTATTCCTCCGTAAATATCAACAATCCGCTGGGCGATGGCAAGACCAAGTCCGTGTGAACTGAGATCATGGCGGGATGAGTCTGCCTTGTAGAACTCGTCAAAGATTCTGGGCAGTGCATCAGATGCAATACCTATGCCGGTATCAGTAATCCTGATACAGATCGATTCAGGCTTCTCTTCTGCCGTGATGTTGATCGAGCCTTCGATATACGAATATTTGACAGCGTTCCCGATGAGGTTGCCCATCAGTGTCTCAAGATGCATCGGCGACATCATGATAGAGAATGAGTCAGGGATGCCATTTCTCACGTTCAGACTCTTCTGGTGGATCATATAGGCATTGTCAGATATGATCTGATCCAGTACCTCGTGAAGGTTGATCTGTTGCATGTCAGAGAGCGAGTAGAGAGCATTCATCTGGGCGAGTTCGAGGATCTTTGTGATCATCCTCCTGATCGTCTTGACGTCCTCGATGGAGACATCCAATAGTTCGACAAGTTCAGGATCTGTGATCTTCTTCCTAACGAACGGTAGAATCGCAACCAGCGGTGTCAGCGGAGTCTTGAGATCATGGCCGATCTGCATGATGAACTCGTCCTTCTGACGGAGAAGTTCTTCAATCTGGGATGTACGGATACGAACCCTCTGGTCAAGTTCCCTGTTCATGTCAAGTAGCTGACTCCGCATTGCATCAAGTTCCAACGTCTTCTGCTCAAGCTGGTTTGCGTACTTGAGGAGGTGTTGCTCGACCTCTTTCCGCTCAGTAATATCCTGGAGAATGCCGAACGATCCGGTTACCACACCTCCCCTGATCCTGGGCTGACCATGAATCCTGATGTATTTAAACTTCTCAGCAGGGAGATCAATCCTGATATCAAACCCGAACTCGACACAGCTGGCAGCCTCACTTCCAAAATGATTGACAAGTTGTGATTTATCAGGGTCTGATGCCATCTGAACCAGGTCATCAAGGGTGATGATGTTCATATCAGAGGGGAGAACCAGAATTGTGAAGACCTCTGGCGATACCCTGAACGTCTTGAGTCCGGTATCATAAGACCAGAGACCGAGTTTGGCAATTCTGCCTGCCTGCTCTAATTTCCATTCAGACTCATGGACCAGCTGTTCATACTGCTTTCGCCGAGAGATATCACGGATGACACCCTCAATCCCCTGGAGGTCTCCCTCCTCGGTATAGACCAGGCGGCAGCTGACCGAGCCGCTTATCACCCTGTTCTGACCTTTCAGGATCAGTTCATAATCCTTGACCCCGTTCCCATTCAGAACTTCAGAAAGAAAGATAGGCCATGCATCAGGGTTCTTGAGCAGGTTCTCCATACTCATGCCGGTGAGGAGATCAGGTGAACGGTACCCGAGTGCCGTCGCCATTGAGGGGCTGATCTCAAGGAGGATTCCGGCTTTGTCAGTTCGGTAATACATGTCGCCGATATGCTCGATGACACTCTTGAACTTCTCTCTGCTCTGAGCAAGATCGGTCTCAACTCTTGCCTTCATCATGCCGGCACCGACGATCCGGCCTATTGACTTGAGGGCCGTTATCTCTGATTCTGTCAGAATCTCTTCCGTACCCCAGAGAAGAAAACAACCATACACATCCCTTCCATGCAGAACAGGGATAACGAGGAGTATAGAAACCTCTCTCCCGATCATGATAGGCCGAAGGGCACTAGGAACAGTCTCAAGTGTATAAGTCAGGTACGGATGAACAGTGAGTTCCTCTCTGATCTGCCTGAATCCGGGAAGATCCTTTTTCGGGAGATCTTCCCATCCTTCTCCAATGAGAAACCCGTACCGTCGCGACCAGAGCGGATCTTCACGGGGAGGAATTTGATCATCATCAGGGCTGAACTCCAAAAACGAGATGAAGGGGACCTGGAGGAGCGTGCCGGCCCTGCTCACAACCTGCTGGACCAGTCTGCCAGGATACGAGACCTGATCTGATGCTGCAACCTCGTGAATAATATTCAGGAGCGGGGTTGCATGTGACTGCTGATCCCAAAGGGCACATTGGTGTGCAGTGCCTGATACTGTCAGCAGGATACCGGTTACCCGGGATGACTGACCTGCATTTCCAGCCCTGACCGGGGTGAGTGTGAGAAAGGCCTTCTCCCCGGAACTTCCAGAGTCAGATCTGAAAAAAGGGTATTCAACAGGTGATTCAGACGAGAACGATATCCTTTGAAGAACTTTGGGAACGTCTTTGAATGGACCGTTCCACTTGAATGCCCGTTCAACAGGCTGATCAGTCACATCTGCCAACCGGTCAGGAAAGAGTGAGAGAAACGATGGATTTGCATACTTCACCCGCAGGCTGGTATCAAGGATACAGAATGGGTCAGAAAGAAAAGGGAGCAGAGCGGTGAGCCATTCATGCAGAGGTGGTGTGGTCATCTCTATCGTTCCGTATCTGCTCATTACATCCCTGCGTAGGGGTATTTGTTCAATACTCTGACATACCTCCATATAGACTCAGCGCCGGGATGAGCATGACTCATGTGAATATCTGATCAGACCTCAAACAGGTATATCAGGAGATATATGGGTCGTCGGAGGAAGATCGAAGAGGTTGAAGGGTATCTCAAACTGACGGTGAAGGTAGATCGCCAGATATCAGCGGAAGAGTTGGCATTCATCCAGGTACTGAACCAATCTCTCTCACCACAGGACCTTAAGTTCTCGATAGAAGGTGATCTCGTCTGTGCATACCTGGCATCGTTGGATCCCGACTCCTTTCATGCTATCCTGAAAGATGCCAGGGAGAAGACCGGCATTGTAGAGTATTATGCACAGGAATGTCACTCTGATCCAGTTGATCTACTTCTGAATCAGATCCTTTCAATCGGAAGTTATGGAATCAGGTACGGAAAGCGGATCTATATCGGATATGCAGATGAGCGGAAGGTTTCTGACAGGAAAGAGAAGGAGTCAACACGGGGAGTCCATTATTACGCCCGGGATCATCAGTTCTCGCAGGTACGAAACCATGTCCCGGAAGGCATGGAGAACACGATCATCTGCGGGGACAGTGAAGAGGTTCTGCGGTCGCTACCCGACAACTGCATTGATCTGATCATCACCTCACCACCGTACAACTTCGGGATGGAGTACGACAAGACCGATGACGGGGTCGACTGGAATGCATACCTTGACAAGCTCTTCAGGGTGTTTGCAGAAGGTATCCGTGTACTCACCTATGGAGGAAGATTCATCATCAATGTCCAGCCGCTCTTCTCAGATTACATTCCTCTTCACCATCTCATATCCTCGTTCTTCATGGAGCAGAAGATGATCTGGAAAGGTGAGATCCTCTGGGAGAAGAACAACTACAACTGCAAGTACACATCGTGGGGTAGCTGGAAGAGCCCTTCAAGCCCGTACCTGAAGTATACCTGGGAATTTATTGAGGTTTTCTGTAAAGGAGATCTCAAAAAATCAGGCAGAAAAGAGGATATCGACATCACCGACGAGGAGTTCAAGTCATGGGTTGTGGCAAAGTGGTCGATAGGTCCTGAACGTAGAATGAAGCAGTACGATCATCCGGCCATGTTTCCTGAGGATCTTGTTGAACGGTGCATGAAACTCTTCTCGTTCAAAAACGATATCGTGCTCGACCCATTCAGCGGAGCAGGTACCACTGCAACGGTTGCAACCCGGCTTGGAAGGCGCTACATCGGCATCGACATATCCGAGGAGTACTGTACAACCGCACGTGAGCGGGTGGCAAAAGAGAAGAAAAGCGGGATTCAGTCAAGTCTTATCTGAATCCTGATCTGATTCAATCTGTTATAATAGAATTATTAAAAAAAGCATCTGGTCTTGCTGAGTTACCTACGCCGTCCAACAACCAGAACGACTCCTGCCAGGAGGGCCATGATCGGAATCACCGGGCTTACCGGCGACTTCTTTGACTGGCTTAACATCTTTGTGGCATACTCTTTGTTTGATCGTGCGAGTGTGTTATCAGGAGCAAGAGCAAGTGCCTGTTCTGATGCATTCAGTTCCTCTTCGAATTCACCGAGAGAACCATGAGCTGTCCCCTTGATGATCCATGCCTCTGTAAGCTTCGGATCCGCTTCAAGGGCTTTTGTCGCATATGAGACTGCCTCGCGTCCTGCCCCGGTCTGCTGCTTGTACGATGCCATGGTTGCCAGGACATTTGCATCCTGTGGTTCCAGTTGCACTGCTTTATCAAGGGCTTCACGTGCTCCGGTCATATTTCCGAGATTCATGAGCACACTGGCACGGGTGACTAGTGCCAGAGTAAAGTTCGGCTGAATCGAGAGTGCCTGTGCGGTGAGGTTCTCTGCCTGGGTGTAGTTGCCCGCCGTTGCTTCATCGACAGCCAGGTTGTAGAGTTGGACAGCTCCGATATTGTCATGGCGAATCCCCGCAGCAGAGACAGGAGAGCAGATACTCACGGCCAGGACTGTAAGCAGAAGGAACAGAATAAGTGAGGAGAATCTGAACATTCAGAATAGTTGATCTGGATCAGATATCCAGATATCCCGAAAGTGAGGGGAAGAATGGGCGACTAGCCTTCCAGTGGAATAGTTGTGAGCTTGACAGTTTCAACACCTTTTTGTGCCATCAGGCGTTCTGCCACTTCCTTGACCTCTTTCGCATCTCCTCTTACAAGCAGGACCTCGACACAGCGGCTGTGCGAAACATGAGAATGAAGCGATGCCTGTATCAGACCCATGTAATCATGTTGAATATCGGTGATCGAGGCGATGAGTCCACGCTGATGATGGTCATATACAATTGTTATAACACCCTGGCGTGGGCCGTTGATGTCAGCCATCCATTTGTAATACCTGATATATGATCTGATAGCATCTCTTATCCCTTCAGATCTGGATGAATAACCCCTGGTCTTCAGGATCTGATCAAAGCTGTTGAGAAGATTTGATGGTAGAGAGACTCCGATTCGTGAGAGATCGTTCTCCTGGAGTTCTTCGACTTCATGATCAGATAGTAAGTCAGGCATAAGAATACTATTTGAGTCATTTCGTATAATTTTTCTTATTCAGTATGCGGATTTATGACCTGAGTTGTGCGGGAGATCATTACCTGTTGAAGAAAAAATAGTTGAGAAAGGCGGCAACAACGACGAAGCTACCCGGACCACCTGATCCCGTCATGAAGTTAAATTCCATACGGTAATACCGACGGGTATCTGGCAGCATTCCGCGTGTTACGAAAGATCTTTAATCGGGTTTTTCCAGCAGAGCCGTGAGTACAGCACGTACATATTTTCTTCCCCTGACAAAAAATGGCCATTCTTCCCGGTTTATTGCACGGATGCTATACTCATGCCCGAGATGAGTGATCTCCTCCGGAGAAAAGTACCTGGTGATGATCCCATCACCCCTGAGATACGTCGAAGCCTCGACCTCCTCGCCCTTTCCCTCCCGCATATCACCTGAAGCAAAGACGGTGAGTGCTACCAACCCATGGGGTTTGAGAACCCGGAAGACTTCCTCCATCAGGAGTGAGTGAAGCGAGGAGGAGAGATGTCCAAGAATATGGTGAGCGTACACGAGGTCAATTGATGAACTTCGAATCGGAATCTGGCACGCATCTCCGAGCAGCAGATGAACACCTGAAAGCTGCGGATCGCTTCTGCAGATTCGAAGAGCAGCAGGTGAGAAGTCAAGTCCGATGAAGCAGGTATCACTGCTCTCACGAACACGAAGGTTCTTGCCATCACCGACACCGAGTTCGAGGACTGTACCACAGGATAAGGTATGAGAGAACTCTGTCGGAGCATTTCCCCATTGTCTGCCTTTCTCACTATACCGCTGATCCCATGCCGTTCGTTGTGAGAAAGGTGAGAGGGCAGGAGAAGAAGAACGTGAATTCGGTTGTGAAAATGAAGACGATAAGGATGAGGTTCCAGAAGAGGAAAATGCAGAAGGAAGGGGTTCAGGAGATACCCGGTCTTTCATGATTATGACTCGTCAGGACCAGTAAATCCCCTGCACCTGCAGGAGCCGATTGTGAGAACGCAAATCCCTGCGAGGAGGGCAACCAAAGCCGCTGCACCGGATACCGAAAAGACACCGGCAAGATACCCGCCGATGGCAGGAATGAATGTCATGCCTGCGTAACTCGCTGTGGTATACAATCCCATCGCAACACCCTGCTTCTCCTCTGCAATCGCAAGGTACCTTATCTGGGAGATCATCACCAGGCCGGCAACAAATCCCATGACAAAGATAGATGACGGGTACTGGACGAAGATCAGAACAAGAATCGCCATGAGAATTGCAGACACCCTGATAAGAACCACCGGCTCAATCCTGAACCATGGAGCAGCGAACGACGAGATGATCGTCGCCAGGTTCATGACCGCCAGGGCAGTTCCTACTTCTGCTGCCGCAAGTCCTGACAGATCCGGATAGAGGGCCTGGACAAACCCGGTTATTCCGAGTAGTACAATAACCGAGAACCAGAGCGGTGCCTGCCTGTGGATCATCGCAGATACTTCACTGAGGAGGGGCCTCCATCCTTTCTGAGATTCAGACTGTTTACCCTGCTGTGACTGGGTTAAAGATCCTGCCAGATCCACTTTGACAAAGCTGAGGCAGAGCAGCAGGGTTATGATCGGTACCACTGAGAGGATCGTAAAAAATCTGATTCCGGCTGTGAGGTCACCAAGGAGACCGGTGATCCAGCCCCCTCCAACCAGTCCGAGCAGGAGACCGAGATTGAGCAGAGCCATGAAGATGCCTGACAGGCGTGTATGTCCCTGCTGGTAGTTTATCCATGAGAGGGATGCAGAGACAAACAACCCGGCCCCGATCCCTTCGACAAGTCTGATGAGGAGGATAAGTTCCGGGGCGGTGACGAATGCAAGAACTGTTCCGGATATTACAGTCAGGATCATACCTGCAGAGATGACCCTGAACTGGCCAATCCGTTCGCTGATGATACCACCGGGAAGAGTGGTGATCATCGCACCAAAGAAGTAGGCAGAGTAGATGAACGCCTGTATCTGCAGGGCTCCATCAAGACTCGGAAGGATCGGGATGATCGCATTTGATAATGCCATCAGGGAGGCAATACCAAAAAAAAGACTGAATAAAAAGAGATTTGATCGGCTCATCTGATCACTCTGATCAGACCAGGCGATAGGTTTCCAGGTTCATCGGTGCCATCGTCTGGATATGGTACTTCTTGTATATCGAGCTGGCGAGGTCGAGGGTCTTGCTCTCTTCCCCGTGTATCGTGAAGATCTTCTCTGGTTTCGGTTGCATATGGGAGACAAAGTTCATCAGTTGCCTGCGGTCAGAGTGACCTGAGAACCCATCGACGGTGAAGCATTCGAGGTTAATCACCAGAGTTTCGCGGTTACCTACCGGGATCTCACGCCAGCCTTTCTGAATACGGCGTCCAAGTGTGCCGTCTGCCTGATATCCGACAAAGACGAGGGCACTCCGCTCGTCAGCACCAAGGTTACGCAGGTACTCCATGACCGGACCACCGTTGAGCATACCACTGGTGGTGATGACCACACAGGGCTCACCGGTGATGACCTTTTCTCTCTTATCAGGTGAATCAACCTGCTCAAAACAGTCTGAAAGGAATGGATTAAGTCCCTCCTTGAAGATGAGATTTCTGAGATCAGAGTTCAGATACTCGGGATAGGTTGTGTGGATAGCGGTTGCTTCCTTGATCATACCATCCAGGTAGATCTTCATCTTTGGAAGTTTCTCAAGCCTGAGTCCTTCCTCAATGGCGAGCATGACCTCCTGGGAACGACCGACCGAGAATGCAGGGATGATGACCTTGCCGCCACGGCCAATCACATCGCGGAGAATATTGTAGAGTTTCTCTTCAGCCTCTGCACGGGGAGGCTGCATGTCGCCTGCACCACCATATGTTGACTCCATGAGGAGGGCCTCAAGCCTCGGGAAGTGGTTGGTTGCAGCATTGAAGAGCCTGCTCTTGCCGTAGTGAAGATCCCCGGTGAATGCAACATTATAGAGCCCGTCACCGATATGGAAGTGGGCGATTGCAGAGCCGAGAATATGTCCTGCATTATGGAAGGTGAGTTTGATATCCGGAGCGATATCGGTCACGCAGCCGTAGTTGATGACTATAGAGTGCTTGATGTACTCCTTGACCTCGTTTGAGGAGTAAGGGATGGTGTTCCCTTCCTTGTTCATCACCTCAAGATAATCGAGCTGGAGCATTGCAGCGAGATCACGGGTTGGCGGGGTTGAATAGACCGGCCCCGTATATCCATACTTGTAGAGCAGCGGGATGTAGGCACAGTGATCAAGGTGGGCGTGGGTAAGTACGACTGCGTCCAGCTGTGTGAGCGGGTGAATCTCAGGGACATAGAGGTACGGTGTTGAGGTTGAGTTCCCGGGGTTCTCACCACAGTCAATGAGGATACGGCTTTCAGGAGTTGTGAGAAGAAATGCAGCACGGCCAACCTCACGGCAACAGCCGAGGGTCGTGACTCTTATCCACTGATCCTTCGCGGTGACATCACGGTGGATACGTCGTCCGATTCTGCGGAGCAGTTCTTTACGCTCCTGGTGGGCAGCCCGGAGGTACTGTCTGACCTGCTTGACGGTAGATGACTCGATCGGTGGAGTCCGGACAACCTTGGGAGTCCATCCGATCTCCTTGGTGATATCTCTGAGTGTTGCTCCGTTCTTACCGATGACAACACCGGGTTTTTCAGCCTCGATGAGAACCTCTCCGGAATCCTGTTCAAAAAATATGTCAGTGATACCTGCGTTCTCTCCGACGACCTCTTTGATCGCGGTGACTGCCCGTTCAGGATCCTCCAGGATCGTCGGACGAACAACGATGCGTTTGCGAAGTTCCCTGGCCAGAATCTTTATCAGATCGTCCTGGTCAGCAAAACTCTTGGGATCATCTGTATAGATGACCAGTTCAGGCCCTTCAAACTCTACCGATGCAACTTTGATACCTTTTGGTACCTTTCGCTTGATCTTCTCGTGCAGTTCCTTGAGTCGTTCCTCGATTAACATTACAACCGTCCTAAAAAAGCAGTAAAAAATTGAAAATGGATATTTAATTTGGTATTAACTGGGTAACTTCAGTTTCAGACAATTCGCGATATGCTTCTTTTGTGATAACAACAACAGCCATACTCTCTCCTGAGCCTGCATCACGCTTGATCGCAGACCGCAGTGCACGTACGGCCAGTTCCGATGCTTCCTTCTCGGTCATGGCAGGTTTGAATCTGTCTTCCAGCACTCCGTATGCCATCGGAGATCCTGAACCGGTTGCAACGATCTTGTCTTCGCGTGAAGAGCCACCAACGGCATCAACTGAGAAGAGGACCGGACCGGTCTCATCAACACCACCAATCAGAAGCTGCACGTAATATGGATAATACCGGTTGCCATGCAGGATATTTGAGAGGAGCGTTGATACAGCACTGACAGACATAGCTTTGCCACGGCGAATCTCGTAGAGGTTTGCCTCTACCGTCATCAGCTTGGCAAGCTGCTGGGCATCACCCACACCACCGGCAGTGGTGAGACCGATCCGAGAGCCGATCTGGTAGATCTTCTTCGCTGTTTTATTTGAGATCAAAAAACCCATCGTTGCACGCCTTTCGCTGGCGAGCACTATCCCGTCTTCAAATACAATGCCGACGGTGGTTGTTCCTTTCATTGTTTCATTCTGTTCTGCCATAGCAAACACCAGGAATAATATAAACGCAGTGCAGAAGGATTGCAGGGTGCAAAAATGCCTATGCTAAGAGCATCCTGCAATAATTTAAAGATTGTTATTGGTATTTCTCATCAAGAAGAACCTTGATGAGGTCCCGATCAAAGAGAACGCTCTTGAGCCGGTTGTCTCCGTTCACGACAGGAAGCTGGTCGACACGGGCCCGTTTCATTTTGAGGGCACACTCGCTGACCTCAGCATTTGGCGGAACCATTACCACGCTTGTAACCATCGCTGACTTGACCGGGCGGCTTGGAAGCTGAACCCGGGAGATACCATAACTGACATGGTGAACATCTCTTATGCTCTCCCATGTCCATTCATCATCATCAGTCCCGGTAGTGGAGAGATCAGAGGTCTCAACAGAGTCCTCAATCATTGCACACCTGATAAGGTCACGCTCTGATATGATCCCTTGCAGTTTACTCTCCTTATTCAGGATAGGGATGGCTTCAAACCCGGAAATCTCCATGATTCTGCCAACCAGCGGCAATGGAGTCTCTTCCCAGAGTGCAAAGGTATGGCTTGTTAAGCGATCCTTGATCTCTTCTTCGATCTTCATCCTGGCGATTGCCAGCACCAGATCAGCAACGCTGATTAGACCGATCAGTTCACCAGCCGAATCCACGACAGGAAGACGGCGGATGTTGTGTTCGGTCATCATCCTTGCAGCCACAAAGATGGTTTCATCGGCCAGGATGGTGAGTGGACTTGGGGTCATCAGCAGGGCGAGCTGGTTCTCTTCAGGTTTATGGAGGAGATCTTTTCTTGTAATGATCCCTACCAGTCTACCTTCCTTGAGAACCGGAACTCCACTGATACCTGTACGCTTTAAAATTTTGAGAACATCGTCACGGTTTCCTGGAATTTCCACAGTGACGACGTCGGTCGTCATGTAGTCAGATACCAGTTGAGCCGTGGTTATGATCTCACCACCAGGACAGAGACAACGCTGTGCTCTACCACAAATGAACTCACACTGCCAAGCAGAAGTCGGTCAACATTACTCTTTCCATGTGACCCCATCACGATCAGATCTGCATTCAGCTTCTGGGCTGTGGAGATGATCGTGTCACCTGCATGACCCTGTTCAAAGTGGGTCTCCACCTCGATATTCTTCTTCTTCGCAATCTCTTTGACCCGGTCAAGGGCTCCGGATCCTTCCTGCTCAAGCAGGCTGTACATCACTTCAAGCTTGCTGTCCACCGGAATATCGGTGAAAAGGCCGGTCTCCACGACGTAGACCGCATGCAGGTTTCCTTTCCAGGCTTGAGCCTGCTCTACGGCAGCTTCGAACGCCTGTTCACTAACCGCAGATCCGTCAATTGCAACGAGAATCGTCTTATACATGTGGTCCCCCTCCTAAAGGCTGTTCAATTAATTTCGATTCTATATAAAAAACCCTTGCGCAGATCCGGTCAACAGGAGACCGTTTTACCACACTGGCAACAGGATCATGGGAGAATTGCAGATTGGAATCTGAAATGTCTAAAATATTGAAATTTGCA
>CAZVAS010000016.1:0-19524 GCA_964625165.1 uncultured Methanospirillum sp.
AATAATCTGGAACACTTCATCACGCTCATATTCACGAAAAACAAAAAGGAAGTATGCATCTTCCGGGGGATCACTCCCATCGTAACAGATTCACACTCCTCATTATCTCAATCTCCCTTGCCAATTTTATCGCAGCATTTGATGCCACCATTGTGAGTGTCGCAAACCCGACGATTTCACATCTGTTCAACATACTTCCAGGAACTGTAAGTTCTATCCTGACGGTGTATGTTCTGGTAATGGCAGGTCTGGTTCTGATATTTGGAGGAATATCCGATATCATCGGGTACAAAAAGTTATTTTTGTCAGGGTTTGGTATCTTCACCCTGGGATCGTTTTTCTGTGGCTTTCTCCCTGTCTTCTTCAATTCATTTGAGGCGTTGGTTGCCTCCCGGGTAATCCAGGGAATCGGTGCCTCGATGATAACGGCAATCGGTCCTGCAATGGTTGCTGCGTTCCTTCCGATGGAGATGAGAGGAAAGGCGATGGGAACGATATTCACGTTTGCCGGGCTTGGGATGGCACTTGGGCCAACCGTTGGCGGGATACTCATCCAGTATCTCTCCTGGAGCTGGATCTTTTACATCAATATCCCCATCGGTATTGGTGCCATTCTCCTTGGACTGGTAATAATTCCCGATCTTGCCGGGGTTGAATGGAGACCCGGGTTTGACTGGGCCGGTGCTGTGTTATTCTTCCTCGGACTTGCCTTCCTGCTATTTACCGTTTCATCAGGACAGGCAGCTGGATGGACGAATCCGGTGATCATCGGATCAATGCTTCTGGCCATCTGCTCTCTCTGCTTGTTCGCAATATGTGAACTCAGAAGCCCCAAACCACTCCTCGAACTGCGCCTGTTTACGAAGGCGAACTTCTTCCTGGTAAATGCACTGACTATCCTGATGTTCATCGACTTTAACGGTCTTGTATACCTGATTCCTTTCTACCTGCAACTTGTAATGGGTCTCTCTCCCTATGTCACAGGCCTTATCTTTACTGCATTTCCCATCGCGTTGATGGTCGGAGGTTTTTGTGCAGGGAATCTGTTTAACAAAATTGGTGGAAGAAACATCAATATCATAGCGTGTATTCCTCTGATTCTTGGATACTTCCTGGTCTTTTACATCAGGATATTCATGAACTCCTGGTATATGGTAGCCTGTCTGCTTTTGATTGGTATCGGGTCAGGTCTGATCTGGACATCGGCATCAAATATGGTCATCCATTCGGTGTCAAAGAAGTATCAGGGGATGATATCGAGTTTTATCAGTCTCTCACGGTTCATTCCCCTTATCATCGGGATACCCATCTTCAATATCATCTTTATGCTGGGTATTCCAGACCTGCCCCTCTCCCGTGGTGTTACCATGGAGAGGCTCACCTCCATTGATGTTGTAAATCTCGCTGCCGGATTTCACTGGGCATTTGCATTTGCGTTTCTTGTGAGTATTCTCATCCTGATCGTCGCGTTCTTCGCGTACCCGCAGGTGCATCCCGATTATCTTTCTGATCCGAACCCGGTTACAGGTTCTGAACGAACAGGTGAATGAGATGCTGCTTTTGAATATACACTGCAGGAATTGAGTGCTTCATCGGAGTATGATCAAGCATGAGCGGCAGACGCATGATCTGTGATGATGAGAAGAGGGTCTCACATTCATGACAGATCCTCTGAATGACCACCCTGTTCATTACCTTCAGACCGGACCGGTCAGAACCGCGTACCGGTCTATCGGTTCCGGAGAACCCCTCCTTATGATAATGGCAATGGGTGGGATGATGTCCGGGTGGGATCGAAGGTTGATCTCGCAGTTGTCATTGGCATACCGGGTGATTATGTATGATTTCAGGGGGACCGGGTATTCATCAGGCGGGGATGATGAAGTGTCGATTCAGACTATGGCTAACGACGCCTCTCTCCTTTTGAAAGGGCTTGGTATCTCAAAGAGCCATATCTTTGGGTATTCTCTGGGTTCGATGATCGGACTGCAGATTGCCATCACTCATCCGGATCTGGTCGGTTCACTCGTGCTCTGTTGTGTATCAAAAACCGGGATCAGTGTTCACCGCCGGATCTCCTCATGGATGGATCCCAAAAATCCTGGAGTCATTCCCCCTCGTGCCAGGTTTCCTCAGGATTTTCTGAACAAGCATCCTGACCTGTCAGATGTATTCCCTCCTCCTTCTCATCCAGTACATATCCCGGCTATCCTCCGGCAACTGGATGCGATAGGTGCCTGGGAGATCTCTGATAAAGCCCTTGCAGGCATCAGCAGCCCGGTGCTGCTCCTGACCGGAGAAGAAGATTGTATCGCCCCGGTTGAAGATGCAGAGATGATTGCCTCACATCTGAACAACGCCACATGTATCAGAGTGCCTGGAGGAGGGCATGGGATGATGTACCAGGTTCCTGATCTGATCGGTGCATTATCGCTTGATTTCCTGTCTCAGCAAAAGAGGGTGGTCATCAACGATACATGATAGGCAGGATACCATAATTCTGATCTGGATAACTTGGTAAGTCCGGGTAAAAAAACAGTATCATAGAGGGCATCAGAATCTGGGAATTTAATTGCCTGCTCCGGAATGGCTCCTCTGCTGCTGCCACCGACTCTATTTATAGTGGGATGATATAGTATCCATCATGAAGATCGCTGGTGTCATCCTGATTATTTTGCTTGCCATTGTTGGCAGTCTGGTCTGTACAGGTTCTGCAGAATCAGCAGCGGCAACAACTGTCTCCACTCCGGATTTAGTCGGGATCTGGAATGGTACAGCAGTCGGACACACAAAGGTGGACGGCTTTGTTGAGTTTGATTCGGTCACTTACAACATCACAGAACAGAAAGGGCAGGCGTTTACCGGTGTCAAAGAGTACCTGAAGAAGGACGGGAAGTCATATAACGAGACATTCTCCGGAATCGTGGATGATGATGGGACGATCTACCTTGTCGATTACGTTGCCGGAGTCATCATAGGTAAAATGAACAAGGATAATGAGTTAAAACTGAAATACTTCGAGGATGGTCCGGATACAAAAGCACTCCTCATTACGCTCTCCCGGGAGAATGCGTAAATCCTTATTATCTCCCGGTTACGTTCCTTTTTTTCTGACCTGTGTAATTAGGTATCTGTTTCGGATGATGGTGGGAAGAGATGTGGCATGACTTCAGGCTTTGGCAGATTCATTACCAAACAAATTGGTTTGATGGCCTACTTCAGGACCAATGCAGAACCCTGATGCTGAAATGAGAGTCTATAATCCTGTTCTCTCGCCTGGTTCGGGTATTCCTGAGTGAACTGAGTTCCTACTCCATCAGGTCGAACTCCTCATAAACCTGACCCGGTTCAGGAGACTGGGACTCTGGTTATGGTCTCGCTCCGGGTACCAGAATCAATGCATTTTGTCTTAAAAAAAGATTAAACCAGGTTTATCGTATCTGAATCAGGTAATCAGAAGATGATATGGCTTTGCACAAGATTCAGAGATTGGCTTCATCTTCCTGGCTAAGCATACTCTCCAGTTGACCGGTTTTTTTGAGACCATCAATATACTCTGAGACAAGGTATGCATTGTCAATATCAAACTCATCAAGTCCCCTTAAAACGAATATCTCATCCCAAAGTTGACTGCTCCCTTCAACGAGGAAGTAACCTGTTTCGAGTTCAAATCCGACAAGGATCTCATATCCTTTGAACTCGTCATCCTGATTGTCGTACAGATCATTTCCTGATCCTGTATGTTGTACATGGAAGACATGTGGTATGAGAGTTCTTCCAGCAGGAATTTTTCTCTCATACCATTCGTTATCGAGAATATTATTCCTGACAAGCTGTTTAAACCCTTCATGGGGCAGTTCCTCAAGAGGATATTTCTGTGTAACAAATGTCATGAGCTCTGAAGCTGGCCTGTTATTTGGTTTCAGCCTGGCCCGATATTTCGAATATGTAGCCTTCCATGCTGCAACCTTTTTAGGAGAAGCCTCCTGCATCAACATATTTCTGTGTCTGATAGTAAAGAATAAAAAAGATCCGATTTATTCCTGCCAGGACATAAAGCCGGTAATAACGTACTGGAATGTTATTCTGATGACATCTGACCCGGATATGAGCATCGGATCCGGGATCAGGAGCGTTTCGGTTAAGAGTTCGTGATGAATGATTTATTCCAATCAGTATCTATTGCATTGAAAACTGTATCAGATCCGCTTTTGAGCCGTTCAAAATATCAGAACGGCATCGGGACCTTCATCACCGTGAAGTACGAGAGGAAGATGAGTAAGACCGGGACGAAGAGGCATATCACTACCAGGGCCTTGATGATCTTGTTCTCTGTCTTATGATACGCAACAACCGTAATAAGCAGACAGACAAGGCTGATTATCAGAGTATTTGTCTCCAGCTGAATCTGCACAGACTGGATCATACCGATCAGGTACCTGACCAGAGGTGGCAGTCCGATGTTACCGAAGAGAACCGCAATGATCCCCTTGATAATATCCAGGATCAGAAGGACACGGTTTGTGGCACTCACAGACTCATCTTCTCCATGCGGATGGATAAAAGTATTGGAGTGTCCTGACCTACCCCATCACATTTGAAGAGACAGACATGATCTGAGTCTCTACGGTGGGCTGTTGTTTCCCTGCCGTGATAAGATCATAATTGGTCTTCGTTGCAGGAATGGTCATCCGCTCGGTAAATGTCCTGACAGCCCCCTTCTCCACATCCCCGACATCGGTATTCCTGTTTACAAACCGGTATTCTGGCTGATCCTTTGCTGTTGAGAGGATCGTCATGACCTTGACCCTGTACGCATTGTTGGTCCCGGAATTTGCCACTGTCAGTTTCACATCATAGGTGATGTTTCCAGTTGCCGGGTCATCAGATACCTTTGAGAGGTTTGTTGTGATCTTGAGCTCGGGATCGGCATACTTTGTGCAGCCTGATAATACAACCATTCCTCCGAGCAGAAGAACCAGAATGAGCAGAATTATTCTCATTATTACTCCTTTGAAAGTTTGCTTATCTTCATCTCAGCCTCAGCCAGCCGCTCTTCGCACTGCTTGATGAGCACACTTCCCTGTTCATACAGCGTGATCATCTCGTCAAGGCTCGTCTCGCCGTCCTCGATCTTCTTGACGATCTCCTTGAGATCGCTCACCAGTTCCTCATACTTCTTCATTCGGTTTCACCTGCTCAATGACTGCCGATGCAGCCCCGTCTCTGAATTTGAGTTCCACCATCTCGCCCTGTGAGAGCACACCTGCGGACGTGACAGCCCTGCCATCCATAAGGACGATGCAGTATCCGTCCCTGGCAGCAGCATACGGGCTTCGTGCCTCAAGAATCTTTGAGAGCGACTCGAGTTCTGCCCGGTAGCGTGCAAGAAAGGAACCTGCTCCATGACTGAGCTGCCTGTCCAGATCTGCAACCCTGATCCTCCGTTCAGGAATCTCCCTCATGAGAATTCCTGCCGGATTCCTCGCCTCAAGCCTGGCACGAAGTTCAGTTGCCTGGACCTTCAGTCTCCCGAGCGAGAGTTCAGAGAGGCTGCTCATCCTGTCGGTGATATCAACCAGGCTCTGCCTGCGTTCTGCAAGTCTCCGCTCCATCCTCACCGGTAAGAACCGGTCACGCAGATCGTTGAGTTCCTCGTCTGCCTGCTCCATCCTGGAGATGAGTCTTCTAACGATGCGGCTCTTGATCTGGGATATCTGTTCGAGTTCGGTCTTCCTATCATGGACTGCAAGCTCGGCTGCATGTGACGGTGTTGATGCCCTCACATCTGCAGCGAGATCTGCCAGGGTGACATCGACCTCATGCCCGATGGCTGCGATGACCGGGACCGGGCAGGAAGCGATCGCCTCAACGACAGCAGGGTTGTTGAAGGAAAAGAGATCCTCAAAACTGCCACCTCCTCTCCCGACGATCACGAGATCCACCATCGGTGCAACCCGCTTAATTGCTGCCGCAATCTCGTCATGAGCGGTCGGGCCCTGCACTGCCGTTGGCGAGAGGACGATCTCGACCGGGAACCGGCAGGAGAGCACGTTCTGGATATCATGGATGACAGCACCGGTCTCTGATGTCACAACCCCAATCCGTGTCGGATAATCTGGGAGAGGGCGTTTTCGGTCAGGAGAGAAGTAGCCTTTCAGCCCGAGTTCCTTCTTCCACCGCTCGATGAGCAGGGCCTTCTCGCCTGCCCCTGACTGCCACATCTGGGTGACGTTCAGGTTGTACTGCCCTCCTCCTTCGTAATGGTTGATGGTCCCGAACGCCTCGACGATCATCCCGTCCTCGGGTGTCCAGGGGAGGTACTTGGCAGCGGTCTTCCAGATCGTGCACCTGATCACGAACTCCTTCGCTCCTTGCCGCTCTGAAAGTGAGAAGTAGAGATGCCCTGACCCGTGTTTCTTGAAGTTGGTGATCTCGCCGATCACCCTGATGTTGGTAAGGGCAGGGGTATCGAGAAGTCTGGATATCACTGCAGTAACTTCAGATACCCGCATGACCGCAGGTTTCTCCTGAGCTCCCCAGGAATCCAGAGTCTGCTGATCCATCTTCACCTGAGGTTATTTCCCCCGGTATAGATAATCAATGGTAATGGAGATCTCCTTCTCGACGATGTTCTTCCACGATCATCCTCTTGACCTGATCTTTGATGCGGTCAGGAGATCAGGCGCTGATACCCTTGAGTTCTGGCCAGAAACACCTGACTGGTGGCTTTCAGGACTCCCGGAAGATCGTCTGAACCGGGTGGTCAGGCAGTACCCGCTTCCTTCACGCCTTTCAGTGCATGCCCCGGTCCTTGATCTCAACCCCTGCTCGATCAATCCTGATGTGGTTGAGGTCTCGATCAGATGGATACAACACTCAATACGACTGGCAGAATCGCTCGGTGCTGCGGTCTGCACGATTCACCCGGGACGGAGAACCTCAAAACGGCCGCCGACAGAGCTCGACTACCACCGCCTTGATCATATGCTCGATGCAATAGCCGACCTCGCAACGTCGTCACCGGTCTCGGTTGCGATCGAGAACATGGAGCCGCAGGTCAATGCCCTGCTCACAACACCTGAAGAGATCTCAGATCTCCTTGAGGATCGCAAGTGGCTCTCTGTCACCCTCGATGCCTGCCATGTTTCATCGCGTGGCAGCGACGTGCTTGATGAGTTCCTCTCTGTTGCAGAGGGGAGGATTGCAAACGTCCACCTCTCCGGGGCATCAGGGAGTGTGATGCATCTGCCGGTGAAGGGGAATCCATGGGCAGAGAGATCACTTAAATCCCTGGCCGATGCCGGATATGACGGCCTTGTCACGCTGGAGATCAACGACCTCTCTGTCGGAGATCCCCTCTCTGCTGATGAGAAGATCAGAATGATTGCTGAAGATGTCAGGGTTGTCAGGGATCATCTGGCCTGATCCGGTTCAGATCGATATTCGGATCCATTCTGGCAATAGGCGCTCTCCCGGAGTTGACAGAAACAATTGAGAAAAAGATTATATTTCTGTGGCCCGCTCTCATTAATCAGAGTTGAGGAGATCTGTATCTCCCCGGACGGTGTTTGAGTTCTTTATGGGAATATCACAGGTATCCCAGGCATCCATACGAATATATCTGCCAGCGGCTCCTGGTCTGCGGGGGTCAGGTTTTCAGTGACGATCGAATATTATCTCTACATAGGCATCTTTATTCTGGCAGTTATCTGTTCTGCATTCTTCTCCGGCTCTGAAGTGGCCCTCTTCTCGACAACCCGTGCAAAGGTCAGGACCCTCATCAACGATGGAGTGCCGGGTGCCCAGGCCCTCTTGACACTGAAACAGAACCCTGACCGGTTCCTCCTCACGATCCTGATCGGCAACAATATCGTGAACATCCTTGCCGCCTCGGTTGTGACCGCGGTTGCGATCGGTGTCTTCGGACCCGGTGCTGCTGCGGTTGCCATAGCAACCGTGGTCGTGGTTCTCCTCATGCTGGTCTTTGGTGAGATTCTGCCCAAGATGTACGCGAGCAGGAACCCGACCAGCACCGCTCTCGGTGTCTCGCCAACCGTCTACCTGCTCTCCCGGGTATTCAGCCCGCTGATCTGGATCTTCAATACGGCTGCAGGAAAGATGACCGGTGGTCCGGTCTTCTCGCAGCACCTCATCACCGAGGAGGAGATCAAGGAGTGGATCGATGTCGGCCAGGAGGAGGGGACCATAGAGAAGGATGAGCAGGAGATGCTCCACTCGGTCTTTGAGTTTGCTGACACCAGGGTCAGGGAGGCGATGACACCACGGATCGATGTGGTGATGGCAGAAGATACCCTCTCTCCTGAAGACGCCCTTCAGGTCTTCAAAAAGACCGGGTTCTCACGGCTTCCCGTCTACCATGAGAACATCGATACCATCAGGGGCATTCTCAACATCAAGGATGTTTTTACAGCCGTGATGGACGGAAGAACCCATCATCCGCTTGTAGAACTCTGTTCCGAGCCGGTCTATGTCCCTGAGACCAAGAAGATAGATGATCTCCTCCGTGAGATGAAGGCACGGAAGAACCACATGGCCATCGTCCTTGACGAGTACGGGGCGTTCGTCGGGATCATCACAGTCGAGGATATCGTAGAGGAACTTGTCGGAGACATCCTTGACGAGTTCGATACCGAAGAGCCCGAACTCATCCGGGTTGCAGAAGGGGTCTACTCAGTCGATGCCAGGATGTGGGTTTCAGATCTCAACAAGGAACTTGAACTTGATCTGCCTGAATGCGAGACGTATGAAACGATAGCAGGCCTTATCATCGATCAGTTGGGATATATTCCACGAATTGGTGAGTCCTGTGATCTGGACGGGGGTATCAGACTGATCGTAATTCAGATGAAAGGAAAGCGGGTAACCAGGATAAAACTGCTAATCTCCCGTCCCCGGAACGTTCCTGAGAAAGGTGCAGCATGAAGACAGAGAAGACGTTTGTCGTACTTGCTTCTGGGAGAGGCTCCAATTTTCAGGCTATCATCGACCGTGTATCAGACGGATACATCCCTGCGGTCTGCACCGCCCTCATCACCGACAACCCTGATGCATACGCTATCGAACGTGCGCGTGCTGCGGGAATTCCGGGTGAGGTTGTTTCGTTCAGATCGTTCACAAACAAGCAGCTGTATGAATCGGCCCTCATCGCGACGATTCAGAAGTATAATCCTGATCTCGTTGTGCTAGCCGGGTACATGAGGATCCTGGGGAGTGAGATCGTCAAAAGATACTCGGGACGGATGGTGAACATTCATCCGAGTCTGCTCCCCTCCTTTGCCGGGCTTCACGCCCAGGATCAGGCGATACAATACGGTGTCAAGGTTGCCGGGTGCACGGTGCACTTCGTGACCGAGGATATGGATGCCGGCCCGGTGATCATCCAGCGGACGGTTCCCGTCCTCGAAGGTGATGACGGTGATATCCTTGCAGACCGTATCCTTGTCGAAGAGCACAAGGCATTCCCTGAAGCGATCCGCCTCTTCTTTGAAGAGAGGCTGAGTATCGAAGGAAGGGTTGTGAGAATCAGTAGTTCCTCCCCGATCCGGTGTGACTGATGGCCAAACGTCATCAGCGTTCGGATCGTAGACAGATTGCAGGGGAGCGGGTCCGTATCCTCTTCACCCAGGCTTCGAGGTTCTTTCCCGAGAATCCAGCCTGGAGTGACCGGTGCGTGGCACTGGCCCGGCGGATCGCGATGAAAGAGCGGATCCGCATGCCTCACGAACTCAGACGGCAGTACTGCCGCAGTTGTTACCGGTTCTTTGTTCCCGGCGTGACCGTGCAGACCCGCATACACAAAAGCCGTGTGGTCGTCACCTGCATGGCATGTGGATATCGCCGCCGCTACCCGCTATATCGGAATAAACCATGAGTCAAGACAGAATAAGTTCCCGAAAGAAGACATCAGCCCCTGCCGGGGGATACCATGACCTCAAGCCTACCATCTGGGTTGGCAAACAGGGGATGACCGAGACGATCATCGAAGAGATCCGCAGCCAGATCAAGACCCGCAAGACCATCAAGGTGAAGTGGCTTGAGTCGGTTGATGTGGATCCTGCAACAGTTGCAACACAGAGTGGCACAGTTCTCCTTCAGGTGCGGGGAAGAACGATGGTGCTTGGAGATTCAGGCTCTGCCTCCGGAACTCGTCCGCGAAATATATAAGAACACTTCATACGAATAAGTAGAGACGACTATCTGCATTGAGAGTGTGGACTATCGATGACAACTGTATATGATGTTCCAGCTGAGAAGCTGATTTCACGCGTCGCAGCGGAACTGAAGGAAAAACCCGAAATAACTGCTCCAGAATGGGCAGCCTTTGCAAAGACCGGTGCCCACAAGGGGATGCCACCTGAAGATTCTGACTGGTGGTACACCCGGGCAGCAGCTGTACTGAGGCGCGTATACATTGACGGCCCGGTCGGTGTCGAGCGGATGCGGTCTGCCTATGGCGGAAGCAAGAACAGAGGCTCCAAGCCGAACAAGACGGTGAAGGGGAGCGGTTCCGTCCTGAGAAAGGCGGTTCAGCAGCTCGAGAAGGCAGGGTACATCGCCCAGCAGAAGAGCGGCAGAGTCGTCACTCCTGCAGGCGCATCGTTCCTTGATGGAGTAGCGTATAGTATCGTCTCTGAGTCCGCGTAAACGAAGGTACTCCTGAATGGGAGATGATGAATTAGCAGAGATCCGACGGCGTCGAATGATGGAGATGCAGCACCAGGCTGCAGCCCAGCAGGATGAGGCCGAACGACAACGTCAGTATGAGGCCCAGGTTCACTCGGCACTCATTCAGATCCTTGAGCCTGAAGCCCGGGAGAGGTTGAACACCATCAAGCTCACCAAGCCTGATTTCGCCAAGTCTGTAGAACAGCAGCTGATCATGCTTGCCCAGAGTGGAAGGATCAAGACAAAGATCAATGACGAGCAGCTGAAAGTCATCCTTAAACAGGTCACTCCAGCCAAGCGCGAATTCAATATCAGACGTAAAGGATGAAGGCCGGCGTCCTGTTCTCAGGCGGAAAAGACAGTTCTCTTGCAGCACTTCTGCTTGCAGAGAACTACGAGGTTGAACTGAACACCTTTGTCTTCTCTCCTGAATCTGCGATAGAGCAGATCGAACAGGCGGCGGCAGCACTCGGATTCCCGCACCATAAACGGATATTTCCATCCGGCCTCCTCACGGAGGCAGCAGATACAGTCGTGGTGTGCGGGCATCCGTCACAGGCAATCCAGCGGATCCACCGGGAGGCGGTCCGTATCCTCTGCACCTCCTACGAGGTTGTCGGCGATGGTACCAGGTTTGGTGACCGGGTGCCACGTCTGACCGATGACGAAGTCAGGAGCATATCAGACGGATGCGGATGTTCCTATGTCCGCCCGCTTATCGGGTATCCGAAGCGGGAGGTTCAGCGGCTTGCTGCCCGGTACCTCGAGGTCAGATACGGGGAGACCGGACAGATCCGCAGCGGGGACTATGAACATGAGATCAGGAAGGAACTTGAAAGCCGGGGAATTACGGCATCTTCATTGTTCCCTCCGAATCATGAGCAATCCCTCGTGACCGCATTACGGTCATCTGGAGAAATACAATGAGCAAGGTTTCAAAGTGCCGGAAGATCCGGCTTTCAAAGAAGACCCAGCAGAACAGGCGTGTGCCACAGTGGGTCATGATCAAGACGAAGAGAAAAGTGATGACTCACCCGGCACGTCACAGCTGGCGCCGCAGCACCCTGAAGGTGTAAGAATATGGTCGAGAATCTGAAAGAGCAGATATATGTCATTCCACTGGGATCGGTTCGGCGCGTTCCCCGCTGGAGACGCAGCGCAAAGGCGATGAAGGATATCAGGGAGTTTCTGGGACACCACATGAAGAGCGAGGACGTGAAGCTTCATTCCTCAATCAACGAGAAGGTCTGGTCCCGTGGTTCCCAGAAGCCGCCAGCACGGATCCGTGTCAAAGCTATGAAGCTTGAAGACGGTCAGGTGCAGGCGGAACTGGCTGAGGAGTGAGATGGACCGCACGGTCTCGGTAGCAGGCGACCCCCATATTGGCGTATTTACCCGCGTCTTTGAGGACATCGCGGTCATCCCGTTCGAGGCACCTGAAGAGCTCGAGGTTCAGTACCGCGAGGCCTTTGACACTGAAATAGTCAGGACAAACATCCAGGGGAGTCCGATCATCGGCTCCCTCCTTGCCGGAAACAGCAACGGGTTTGTGGTCTCCGGTCTTGCCACACAGGCAGAGGCTGACAGGCTTGGTGAATACCGTGAACTCTTCTTCCTTGAACATGGAATGAACGCAGCAGGAAACGTCATCCTTGCATGCGACAAGTTCGCGGCTGTTCATCCAGAAATGGACAAGAAACTTCAGAAAGAGATCGGTGAGTTTCTGAAGGTCCCGGTAACCCCTCTCACTCTTGGAGATGTGAAGGTTGTCGGGATGGCAGCGGTTGCAACCAACAACGGTGTCGTGGTCAGTCCACGCAGCAGCCTCCATGAGATGACCACTCTTGAAAAGGTCTGTGAGCTGCCTGTTGGAAAAGGCTCGATCAACATGGGGAATGCAATGGTCGGGACCGGTCTCGTGGCAAATACCAAAGGGTATCTTGCCGGAACAGAGACAAGCGGCTACGAACTCGGAAGAATAGAAGATATTTTCGGATTTGAGGAGTGAACTATGGACCAGAAGAAGTACGAAGTCAAGGGCAAATACCAGGAACTGCGTGGATGGAAGCCATACACCAAGGTTCTTACTGCCCCGAATGAGAAGCAGGCACAGGAACGGATCTACAACCTGATCGGAAGCAAACACCGGCTGAAACGCATGTATATTCAGATCGACACCGTCACTGAATGTGCAGGTGAGTGATCCCGATGGCACCCGTTGATCCCCGTGAAGTTCAGTCCCTTCAGGCATACCTGAACCAGTACAACCAGCAGGCAGAGATCTACTCACGCCAGCTTGGTATCATGGAAGAGGGGATCCGGGAAGGGAATGCCGCAATTGAGACCCTGAAGGCTCTTTTAGAGGCAGGAGACTCTACGATCCTGATGCCGGTCGGCGGAGGCGTGAATGTCCGGGCACGGGTAGAACACCCGGACGAGGTCTACGTCAACATCGGCTCTGAGATCATTCTCCAGAAGACCAGCGAGGGTGGCGCAAGTTACCTCAAGGATCGCATCGTTGAGATGGAAGCATCAAGCAAAAATCTGAGCGAAGCACTCCAGAAGATTGACGCCCAGGTCAAGGACATCTCCAAGCGTCTTGAGCAGCTCTACCGCCAGGCCCAGCAGGAACAGGGTGCCGGCGGTGCAGGGCCGCGATAAGACCTTTTTTTAGGACTTACGTGGTCTCTGATGTTCAAAGCGCTTAAAGAGAAACTCTTCTCGGTCAGGCAGCGACTGGAGACCACCATCAGTGAGCAGCCTGCAGATGACGGGGCTGCTTCTGCTACCCAGGAGACTCCTGAACCGGTAGTTCCTCAGGCTTCACAGCCGCAGCCAGCCCCGGTTACACCGGTGGCTCATGCTGATGAAGGGACGAAGGAGAAGAAGGCTCCCGGGTTTGCCCAGAAGGTGGTCTCGCTCGTCAGAGACCGCGAGTTTATCATCTCTGAAAAAGACATCGAGGAGTCCCTCTCTGATCTTGAGATCGGCCTCCTTGAGAGCGATGTCGCCTTTTCTGCAACCGATGCAATCCTGACAAAGGTGCGTGCTGATCTCACCGGATCAAAACGCAAGATAGGAACCTCGGTTGACTCTGTCATCACGAATGCCCTCTCCGATGCTCTTCTGTCAGTTCTCGGTGAAGGGGTCAACATCCTTGACTTCATCGCATCACGTGAGAAGCCGGTGAAGATCCTCTTCACCGGGGTGAACGGAACCGGAAAGACCACCTCGGTTGCGAAGGTTGCAAACTATCTCACCAAGAACGGGCTGACTGTCGCGATCGGTGCGGGAGATACCTTCCGTGCCGGTGCGATTGAACAGATCGATGTTCATGGTGAGAGGCTCGGTCTCAAGGTTATTCAGCACCAGGAGGGGTCTGACCCCTCTGCTGTTCTCTTTGACACCGTGCAGTATGCAAAAGCCCACAACGTCGATGTGGTGCTCGGCGACACTGCCGGACGGTTTCACAACCGTGTCAACCTGATGAACCAGCTCGCCAAGATCCGCAGGGTCATTCAGCCTGATCTCATCGTGTATGTTGACGAGGCTGTTGCAGGCAACGATGCGGTGATTCGTGCCGAGGAGTTTGCGAAGTCTGTCGGCATGGACGCTGTGATGCTGACCAAGGTTGACATGGACCCAAAGGGTGGGGCAGCGATATCCATCGCCCATGCGGTTGGAAAACCCCTCATCTTTATCGGTGTCGGTCAGGGATACGATGACATCGTGCCCTTTGAGCCGAAGGCGATCGTCGCTGACCTCCTTGCAGGTGAGGCCTGATGCTCGGAAATCTCGGCACCAACCTCAAGGACGCCCTGAAGAAACTTGCCGGAAAGACGGTCATCGACCGGGTGGCTGTTGAGGAACTGGTCAAGGATCTTCAGCGTGCCCTTCTGCAGGCCGATGTCAACGTCAAGCAGGTGATGCAGCTCTCCCAGACGATCAAGAAGCGTTCTCTCGAGGAGGAACCGCCGAAAGGGGTTACTGCACGTGAGCATGTGCTCAAGATCGTGTACGAGGAGCTCGTTCACCTCGTCGGCGGCAAGGTCGATGTCCAGCTCGGCAGGCAGACCATCCTGATGGCAGGTCTGCAGGGGTCTGGTAAGACTACCACCACGGCCAAGATAGCCCGGTACTTCAAGAAGAAGGGTCTGCGGGTCGGAGTCATCTGTGCCGATACCTTCAGGCCCGGTGCCTACACCCAGATCAAGACCCTTTGTGACCGGGTGCAGGTGAACTGTTTTGGCAACCCCAAAGAGACCGATGCCCGTAAGATCGTGGCAGAGGGTCTCCAGCACCTCAAGGACGAGGTCATCATCGTGGATACCCAGGGGCGTCACGCCCTTGAGGATGAACTCATCCAGGAGATCATCGATCTCAATGAGATGACCCATGCCACCCACCGGTGGCTTGTCCTTGATGCAGCACTCGGTCAGCAGGCACGTGAACAGGCACGCAGGTTCCACGAGGCTGTCCAGATTGACGGTGTCATCATCACCAAGATGGACGGTACCGCCAAGGGAGGAGGCGCCCTCTCTGCTGTCTCAGAGACCGGAGCCGGGATCGTCTTTGTCGGAGCCGGTGAGACTGTTGAGGATCTCGAATGGTTTGATCCTGACAGTTTCATCTCACGTCTGCTTGGTATGGGTGACCTCAAGGCCCTTGCCGAGAAGGTCCAGGAGAGCATCCAGGAAGAGGACATCGACGTCAACGCGATGCTCTCAGGCAAGTTCACGCTTCGGGATATGTACAAGCAGCTCGAGGCAGTGAACAAGATGGGGCCGCTCAAGCAGGTGCTCAGCATGCTTCCGCTCGGAGGCATGGAGGTTCCTGATGGGGCTATCGATGTCACCTCAACCAAGATGGAACGGTACCGGATCATCATGGACTCGATGACCAGCACCGAGATGGATGACCCCACTGTTCTCAACGGCTCACGTGTGCAGCGGATTGCCATGGGAGCCGGTGCGACTCTTGAAGAGGTGCGTGAACTCATCAAGTACTACAAGATGATGAAACGCACCTTCAAAAACCTGAAAGGAGGGGAGAAGGGGATGCAACGGCTTATGAAGAAGTTCGGCCGCTTCTCCTGATCCCATGGTCTTTTTTGCGGTGATTGGTCACCAGGCAAAGAATGACGGCTCATTCAGCCTGAACGACCTTCCGAGCAGCGGAGGCAGGATGGATCTCCTCTGCAGATGTGTTCAGGCCTCGCTCTTCCTTTCGCATGGTATCAGGGAGGATGCGTCATGCTTTCTGATCCTTGCGGGCGGGCCACTGGCAGTCAAGACCGTCAGGTTTGAAGGGGCAAACGTCCGCAGCCTGAGCCCGGATGAGCGGAGCAGTGCCTCCTTCATCAAGAAGGCCCTTGAGATCCCGGCAGGCAGCCTCTTTCGGGAGGTGACCCCCGGTGTCTCGGTCAGGAAGGCAGGCCTTGAGACCCTTCTTGCCGAGCACCGGTTCGGGGTGCTCGATGAAGCCGGAACAGACATCAGAAATGCTGGAGAAGATCTTCCTGAAGGTTTCCTCCTCTCTGATCATCAGAACTTCACGCCTGAAGAGGAACTCCTGATCAAAGACCTGCCCAGGTACTCACTGGGTCCGCAGGTTCTGCATGCCGACCACGCAATTGTCCTGCTCTACAATGAGATCGATCGGAGAAGATCCGGATGGAACTGACTGAATTATACCGCAAAGTACAGGAGTACGGGCCGATCTGTGATCACTGTCTCGGTCGCCTCGTGGCAAAGCGTTCGCACGGATTGTCGAATGATATGCGTGGAAGCGCGATCCGGATCGCGGCCGCTCTTGAGGCAAATGAGCCGTACACTCCGCCGTCTGAACCCTGCTGGATCTGCAACAACTTCTTTGATCACACTGCTGAGTGGGCAGAGCGGGTCATCTCGTCTCTTGAAGGGATCGAGTGCAAGACCTTCCTGATCGGATCACGGATTCCTCCGCTGATCACCGAGGCTGAAGAGATGATCTGGAGTGACCTCACCCTGCAGGACCCAGAGCCCCTCAAGTCTGAGATCAACCGTGAGGTAGGCAAGGCCGTGTCTGCACGAAATGGTCTCCAGGTCGAACTGAAGAACCCTGATGTGGTTGTGGTCCTGAACCTTCACGAAGAGGTTGCAGAGGTTCAGATCCGCCCGATCTTCCTCTATGGCAGGTACTTCAAGTATGAACGGGGAATCCCCCAGACTCACTGGTTCTGCAGGACATGCAAGGGCGCAGGCTGCGAGGCATGCAACTACACCGGTAAGCAGTACGCAGACTCGGTGGAGGAACTGATAGGACGGCCTCTCTGCGAGATCTTTGAAGGCACAGCAGCAACACTTCACGGCGCCGGACGTGAGGATATCGATGCAGTGATGATCGGATCCGGCCGCCCGTTCATCATCGAGATCTCTGAACCCCGCCTGAGACAGGCAGACGTTGAAACCCTTGAAAAGAGGATCAACGAGGCTGCCGGCGGCAGAGTAGGGGTAAAGGATCTCAGATGGACCGAACGGGGTGAGGTGGAAACCCTTAAGACGCACAAAGGGCATAAAAAATACAGGATTCTGGTCGATATAGACGGCTCCATCCCCGAAGAAACCCTCTCTGCAGCCGCAGAACAGCTGACGGGTGCCACGATACATCAGCGCACCCCGGCCCGGGTTGCCCACCGGAGGGCAGACAAGGTACGGGAGAGGGTTGTCCTTGATCTCATATGGGCAGGCCGGGAAGCGAACCTCTTCGCGTTCGAAGTAACAGGAGAGGCCGGTCTGTACATCAAGGAGTTAATATCAGGTGACCAGGGGCGGACCACGCCCAGTCTATCAGAGATCCTGGGAACACCGGCACGAGTCGTACAACTTGATGTTGTCGATGTGCAGGGAATCGAGTAGGTGAACGGAAATGGCACTTCACAATGGACCGAGGAAGAAGACCCGGTATAAGTTTAAGAAAGATCTGAGAAAGCGCGGCGTTCTGCCGGTCACCACCGTCATCCAGGAGTTTGACATGGGACAGAAGGTTCACATCGTTTGTGAGCCAAGCATTCAGAAGGGAATGCCTCACGCACGCTTCCACGGCAAGACTGGATCAGTTGTTGGTCGCAGAGGCCGTGCATGGCTCGTGCAGATCTACGACGGCAACAAGATGAAGACAATTATCTCACGTCCCCAGCACCTTAAGGCGCAGCAGTACTAACGGTAGATAGGTCGGTTGGCATGAAGATCAAAGGAATTATTGAAGAAAATGCGATCACTGTTCCTGAACTGAAAGAGGAGCTGCTCAATGTAGAAGCAGTCCGTCTGGAAAAAGGAAAAGAGATGTCGTATGAGCTCCGCAGGAGCATCGAACATGCCAACCAGATCTCCCGGACCTCTGCAGTGAAGTCCCGCAGTCTCGTTGATGCACTGCTCCAGGTTGAGAAGGTAAAACCTGATGTGGCACTTCGGATCGCAAACACAATGCCCAGGACCAGAGACGAGGTCAGAGCCGTCTTTGGTAAGGATAAGTTTGCACATACAACCGAGGAGCTCGACCAGATCATCGATCTCGTTATAACTCACTTCAACTAGGTGCGCTCATGATGAAGACTGAGCGGGCTGAGAAGAAGGAGATCAACGCAGTTGTTCTTGATATTCTTCCCAAAGGGTATCCTGGTGATCCGCGTCCCATATATAAGCGAGAGCCGGTTGTGCAGGCAATCGGTGTGGAGCAGTTCAAACTTCTTGAACTGATCCCAAAGACACTGGATGTGGCGATCGGTGAACTGATCTACATCGGGAGCGGTGAACGCGAGAAGATCGAGCGGGTCAAACGCAGGATCGGGTATCACGAACTGACCAACGGGGCTTTATCAGAACTTCCCTTCGTCATCGAGAAGATCGTCAAGGAACGGGAGAGTGAGTATGTCGACTTCTACAACAAGTCGATCTCTATCACACCCAAACTTCACATGCTTCACCTGCTTCCTGGCATCGGAAAGAAACTGATGTGGGAGATCATCGAGTCGAGGGAGAAGAAACCGTTTGAGAATTTTGCTGATATCTCAACACGGATCAAGTCTCTTCCCCACCCTGAGAAGATGATCCTCAACCGGATTCTGGAAGAGCTTCAGGATCAGACGGTGAAGTACCACCTCTTCACCTCACGATGAGTGCGTACCGGGATCAGCACTTTCTTGCTGATCGCAATGCGGTAGAACGGATTGCGTCAGTTCTTGATCTTGCGGATCGCCGGGTTCTGGAGATAGGACCCGGCAGAGGTGTGCTTACCCGTGCCCTGCTTGCCAGGGGGGCACGGGTTATCGCAGTTGAACTCGATGGCTCTTTGGTCTCTTTTCTGAAACACGAGTTCTCCCAGGCTATAGAATCAGGAGCTCTTACGCTGGTTCCTGGTGATGCCACAAGGGTTGATATCCCTCCTTTTGATATCGTTGTTGCAAACCTTCCCTATTCTGCATCATCGAAGATCACGTTCCGCCTGCTTGATATCGGGTTTGAGGCTGCGGTTCTCATGTACCAGAAGGAGTTTGCAGACCGGATGCTCGCAGATATCGGGACCAGGGACTGTGGCAGGCTCACGGTGATGGTGCAGACCTTCGCCCGTGCAAGCCGGTGCTTTGATCTCCCTCCCGGTGCGTTCTCTCCTCCGCCTGCGGTATACTCGACGGTGGTCAGGATTGAGCCACGCCCGCCCCTCTTCCCGGTCAATGACCGGGATGTGTATGCGGAGGTTGTGAAGATCCTGTATGCAGGACGGAGAAAGACGGTGCGGAGTATCCTGAAGAACACTGGTGGTATCTTCGGTCCTGACCGGGTTGCATCCCTGCTCTCA
>CAZVAS010000016.1:19624-26190 GCA_964625165.1 uncultured Methanospirillum sp.
GGCAGGGATGTCATAGAGAGGTTTCTGCAGCAGATCCCGGGTATCCTCTCACCTGAAAGCAGGGTGCTTCTTCTTATCTCGTCCCTGACCGGATCTGATGATGTCAATGATCTGATCAGAAAAAATGGGTTTGAGAGTTGCTCTGTGGCAGAAGAGAGGGTGGAGGGAGGAGAGATCCTGCTGATACTCAGGCTCACGCTCACCTGCCGTCAAACCGCCGTCAGATCCTGATATTTCCGGTATCTATCTCTTCTCTGAGCAGGTATACACCTGCGATAAGCACTGCCAGCATCACGGCAGGGCCGATGATCTCGATCGGCTGAGCGACAGATATGTTGAAGATGATCACATGCCTGATCATCGCGGTAAGGCCTGCGATGAGGATTGCCCTGACCGGAACCCGCTTTGTCCTCAGGTACACGATGACCGTCTCGAAGAGTTCGATGATGATGACGGTGAGCAGAATCGAGTATATCACCTGGATGATACCTTCGTCCCAGTTCTTTGAGGTAAACAGCGATATGATATCAACCAGGGTTATTCCAAGTGATATCAGTGCAACGATGGTGAGAAAAAACGCTAGCACGATGTAAATCAGTACCGGCACGGCGGTCATGATCCTGATCACCGGTGCGGTCTGTTCTGCAAGGCTGTC
This sequence comes from uncultured Methanospirillum sp., assembly GCA_964625165.1. Taxonomy (GTDB): domain Archaea; phylum Halobacteriota; class Methanomicrobia; order Methanomicrobiales; family Methanospirillaceae; genus Methanospirillum. The sequence goes on from CAZVAS010000016.1 coordinate 20,280, forward strand.
AGCCATACACCGTATATGGCCTTCCTGAATAAAAAGTCCGTGTTTGTTACTGCATGTTGGAGTATCGGTGAATGATCTCCTCGATACTGCAGTTTTTCAGTTCGATGAGCGCAGAGATTATGGAATCCGCAAATATCATCGCTGATGTCTCAAAGAGCGTGCCGAGCGGTGTTGACGGGTGTGATATGGATCGGTGCTCCCCTTTCAGCTGACGGAGATCAAAGTGATCTGATCCGGTGTGGATACTCTCATCATCGGTCTTGAGGTAGACAACACAAGTGGCTAGGTCTGCCATCGGGGAACTCTTTGTTCCGGTGATCAGACAGAGCGATCCTCCTATCTGGTGGGTTGTCTGGCATGCCTCAAGCACAGACTTTGTCTTTCCCGAACCTGAAAAGGCGATAAGAACATCGCGGTTGTTAAACGCAGGGGTGACCGTCTCTCCGACAACATACGCGGTCAGACCAAGGTGCATGAGTCGCATCCCGAATGACTTTGCAACAAACCCTGATCTGCCTGCACCAAGCACAAAGATCCGTTCAGCCCGGTTTATCTCGGTGAGAATGCACTCCACCTGACGCTGGTCTATCGACTTTGCAACCTCCTCGATCCGGGAGATCATCATAAGCATCAGGTCTTGCAGCGGGATACACGAATCCATGAATGATTACAAGGTGCTGTTGTGGTCCTCAAATATATGACGGAGCGCACCGGCCTATAAAAAAGAGGGATATGTTTTGCAGGGATCAGTGTCTGAAGTATCTGACCCCGGTGAAAACCATTGCGATGTTGAGCCTGTTCGCCTCGGCAATGACCAGGTCATCCCTGATCGATCCACCCGGCTGGATGAGTGCTGTTGCTCCAGCCTCTGCAGCGACCTGCAGGGTGTCCGGGAACGGGAGGAACGCATCAGATGCCACTGCTGTGCCCTTGAGCGGTGAGAGCGATCTGGAGACCGCGATACGGGCCGAGTCGACACGGTTCATCTGTCCTGCCCCGATACCGATCGCCTTCGTGCTGTCTGCAAAGATGATTGCGTTGCTCTTTGTATGTTTGCAGACCTTCATGGCAAGGTGCATTGCAGCCTCTTCTGCTGCGGTCGGGTCCCGGTCAGAGACAACAACCCACTCCTCTCTGAAGCTGGTGCTCCGCTGCACGAGAGCCCCACCATCGATCGTTCTGATCTCGGTCTTCTCTACCGGCTCCGGGAGTGTAAGCACCCTCATGTTCTCTTTTGTTGCAAGAATCGGGAGTGCTTCAGGTGTGTAGGACGGAGCAATCAGAACCTCGATGAAGGTGGATGCTATCTCCTTTGCAAGGTCCTCACCGACCTCACGGTTGACAGCTACGATACCTCCGTAGGCAGATACCGGATCAGACTCCCGAGCAGCGAGGTAGGCTGTGCAGACATCTTTGCCGGTTGCAACCCCGCAGGGGTTGTTGTGCTTGATGATGACCGCTGCAGTCTCTGAGAACTCCCTGAGCAGTGAGACAGCAGCGTCAAGGTCCAGGTAGTTGTTGTAGGACATCGCCTTCCCCTGAACAGGGATAGCCCCTGCGATTCCTGACTCTCCGTACACAGCAGCCTCCTGGTGTGGGTTCTCTCCGTACCTGAGCGATCTCCCGTTCCTGTACTGCACAGAGAGTGTGTCAGGGAATTTTCCCTCAATGCTCTGGAGGTAGTTGGATATGGCACCGTCATAGGCTGCCATTTTTGTGAAGACCTTGCAGGCGAGGGCGAGACGCTCCTCATATCCGAATCCTGCTCCGCTTTTTATTGCAGTGATGAGTGCAGGATAGTCTGAAGGATCGGTGACGACCACGACGTCCTTGAAGTTCTTGGCAGCTGCCCGTATCATGGCAGGTCCGCCGATGTCGATGAACTCGATCAGTTCTTCGAGAGGCAGCGCCTGTTTTGCCATCTCTTCAAACGGGTATAGGTTGACGACGAGCAGGTCGATAGGCTGGATGTTGTTCTTCTCCATCTCTGCCTCGTCTTTTCCCCGCCTTCCCAGAAGCCCCCCGTGAATCCTTGGATGGAGTGTCTTGACCCTCCCGTCCATCATCTCAGGGTGTCCGGTGTAGTCAGAGACCTCGATGATCGGGATACCCTCCTTCTCCAGAGTCTTTGCCGTCCCACCTGAACTCAGGATCTCAATTCCGGCTGCAGAGAGCGCCTTAGCGAGATCGATGATCCCATCCTTGTTCCAGACTGAGAGCAATGCACGCTTCATGGGAATATACTAGGGCATACGCGGTAATGAGAGTGATGGCCGGACGGGCTGCAGAAAGAAAAGAGATGTATTGGGGCTCACTGGCTCCGCTTTGATCCGATGAGCAGGGCTGCTGCACCGAGTGCTGCGCAGATCACTCCTACCGGCAACGGACTTGCCTGTGTGGCTGTTGCGGATGGGGTTGGCGGGTGAGCGTAGGTCTTCTTTGGATGCGGGGTGATGACCGGTGTCGGTTCATCAGTCACTTCTTTGGTTGGTATCGGGGTTACAACCGATGTCTGAACCTCGGTAGGTTCCCTGGTTGGTTTTTGTGTCTTCTGGGCGGTCAGGTTTTCCTGCTTTTCCAGTTCTTCTGCCGTCAGTTTCTTGGTCTTGTTTGACTTGCCCTCAAGTGTCGGTTCGCTTGTCACCTTCTTCGTGGGCTTTTCGGTCGGGGTCTCTTCCTCGTCTACAGACTTTTTGCTCTTTGAACTCTTACTGCTGGTCTCTTCTGGAGTCGGTTCGGAGGTTATCTTCTTTGTAGGTTCTTCTGATACGTTTGCAGCCTTCTTTGCAGCCTTCTTCTCGGTTGTGACACTCTCGGTCTTCACATCCCCGCTTTTGTCCTTGCTGCTTACGGTCTTATCAGACTCTTCCTTGCCTTTTACCCCGGTCTTTGAGATGGTGTAGGTCCTCTTCTCGGTGACGGTGGCACCTGAATCCGGGTTGTTCTCGTTGATCTTATTCACATTGGTGACCGCAGAGATCGTATATTCTCCGTCCGGGAACTTCTTTGCATCAGAGGTATCCCACACGGCACCGGTGTCATATGGAGAGGCGTAGACGTACACCTTGTCAAGGTTGAAGTCGCCGGTCTGTGAGGATGTGATCGTGTGGAACACCGTGTCGTTCGGGCCGGTGAGGTTGATTGATACCGGGGCACCAGACGATCCTGCACGCTGGCTTATGCCTGCAAGGTTGGTTGATATCTTGAATGAGACAAGGTTTCCGCGTTTGATTGTGTCAGGGTCGGTGTCCATCCCGTTCTCAACGAGGGCAACCTCAAGCGTGGGGTCTTCAACCGTGAAGACCGGCTTTTTGGTGATTAACGCATACCATTGACCGGTGTGGCCTTTGAATGTGTCAGTATCAACGTTAAAATGCTGGACATCAGTCACCCTGGCCCGGGCGGTTGGTGTTCCCTGGGTGTTTCCAGAGTCCCACCAGGCGATCTCGTCTCCGGTGTGAACTTCACAACTGGAGACGTCAAGGTCTGCTTCTCCCACATACACGGTCCCTCCATGGGGAACTTTGTTGTCTGCTGCAAGAGCAGCAGGAACAAGCAGGAGTCCGATGAGGATGATGAAAGGAATGAGAATGCGATCCGTCATACAATAATCTCAGCTACGTGTGCCGTTTCCCGGCATTAGGGTTATGCCCCCGGATGGCCCGTAGAACGCGGAACTCAAATATCAGGGATGACTACTTTTCTGCACGCATCTGAGTCTCCTTATCCTGGGCCTTGTCTTTCTCTTCATCACCGTCAGACAGATCGGGCGGTTTACCTTCCGGATATGGCAGGTGATGACCGTCGGAGCGGTACTTGTTCTCCTCACCGGGGAGATCAGCCTCCCTGAAGCCCTGTCTGCCATCAATCCCGATGTGATGATCTTTCTCTTCGGGATGTTTGTCGTGGGTGAGGCCGTCTCTGCGAGCGGCCTTCTTGCCCGGATCTCTGATCAGATCTGCAGGATTGCCGGAACCCGTGATCGGCTGCTGCCGGTTTTTATCTGTGTTATGGCCGTGTCCTCTGCATTCCTGATCAACGACACCGTTGCAATCATCGGCACTCCTCTTGCACTCTCACTCGCTGGGAGATATCGTATCCCTCCGGCAGCAGTGCTCCTGGTGCTCTGCTTCTCCCTAACTACCGGGAGTGTACCGAGCCCTATCGGGAATCCGCAGAACTTCCTTGTTGCAACATACTGGAATCCTCCTGAGCCGTTTGTATCATTTGCAGCCGGTCTGCTCGTCCCGACGATCCTCAGCCTCTGCCTGATCATGCTGATGATGAGGTCCCGGTGGATGAAGGAGGACAATGGAACCTTTGTGCCTCCTGATCTCCCACTTGCTCCTGATACCAGGCTTGCCAGAGTGACCATCCTCTCCCTGGTGATCCTTCTCTCTCTGATAGGTGTCAGGATAGCCGGCTCCTTCTTCGACCTCCCCCTGTTTCCTCTCGGGACCATTGCCCTCTCTGCTGCGTTGCCTATTCTTCTTTTGGCAGAGCAACGGACAGATATTCTCAAACAGATCGACTGGAGAACTTTGATCTTCTTTGCAGCAATGTTTGTTTTGATGCAGAGTGTGTATGATTCAGGCTGGTTTCAGTCGTCGGTGCCGTTCACTGATCTTACTACGATCCCCCTGATCCTTGCAGCAAGCATCATCCTCTCCCAACTGATCTCAAATGTCCCCTTCATCGCCCTTTTTCAGCCGGTTATCGCAGCATCCGGACTCTCGACGGGTTCCATGCTGGCCCTTGCTGCGGGCTCCACGATTGCTGGAAATCTGACTATCCTCGGAGCTGCAAGCAATATTATCGTCATTCAACAGGCAGAAAAGGCCGGCTATACTATCAGGTTTCGTGACTTTCTTCTGATCGGTCTCCCGCTGACTCTTCTTCAGGCCCTGGTCTACGGCCTATGGCTTCTCTATTTCGTGTAACTCGCGCGATTTGGGGTATTGCATGGCATATTTTTTTATACTCAATATTGAAACATTCCATAAGCATACTAAACTGGAATTTTTAGGTATGAGTGGAATTCTGATCGTGGATGACAACCCGGTTCAACGCGAACAACTCAGAACCATCCTGAACGAAGCCGGATATCCTGTCATCGGATCTGCCTCGTCAGGCACTGAAGCTGTCCGGCTTCTCAGGTCCATAAAACCCTCTCTTGTAACCCTGGATATCGTGATGCCTGATATGAACGGCATCGACCTCCTTCGATCCATACGTGCTGCCTACCCCGCAATCCCTGTCATGGTCTGTTCCTCGTTCGGTCACGAGGTTGTGGCAGATCTGGCACGGAGATCAGGGGCCTTTGCATTCTTTCCTAAACCATATCCTGCCCATCGTCTGCTCCAGGAAGTGGAGCGTATGATAGGTCCGCCACTGTCAGACGTTACCGTCTGACCGATAAACTCTGTTTGTGTGTGAGCACAGCAGAATGTATTCTGCTTTTTTTTATAATGTAACAAGGAAAGAGAACAACTGGAGATCTTTTTTGTGTCTGGCGGTTATGCCGGCTGAGGAGGTTCCCGCTCTTTTCAGGAACCGCATATCCGGGGAATATTGTGTCTGGATCGGTGGTGTCCGCACGGATCCTCAGCCTTGAAGGGTATGGGGTGTATCGTGACTCCGTCAGCCGTGCATGGTTGTATTATGCGGGGAGTGCTGGATGGGGGGTGTTTCTACACGGCCAATCTGGAGGCATGGATTTTTGGCATACATTACCCTCTGATGAAGATGGCATACCGGATGGGTTGGTGTGGGGTTATATACAACAAGATTCTGGTATCACCTCCTGTTCTTCTGTGCAGGTCTCTGCCTGCGCATGTATAGTAGTATTTACATTGTGTTATATCTACCTTCCTATCCGGCAAGTATGCTTGCCGTTTTGTCATATAAGAAC
>CAZVAS010000017.1:0-21085 GCA_964625165.1 uncultured Methanospirillum sp.
ACCTCTCGACTTCTTTGATCCCTTGTATGGATAAGGCACTAACGCCAGGATATTCTAACGGGATATTCATGAGGATGCCTGTTTCATTGCCTTCTGGTATCTTGATATGAGTCCGGTCACTGTTGCTTTCCCCTCAGTGGCTGCCGGATCATTAGGACGGATTGTGAGTGCTGTATTATATGCATCTAGTGATTGTTGGTAGAGTCCGAGAATCCAGAGGCTCTTCCCATAGTTGGTCCAGGTATCAGCATCGTGCGAGTCATACTTCACTGACAGATTATATGCCTCGACCGCCTCCTGGTGACGATTTAATGAAGCAAGCATCTTCCCCTCTCCTGCCAGAGCTGCAGCATTGTCGGGGTCCAGTTTTAGGGCACTCTTGTATACGTTGATGGCAGCCTGTGCACGTCCCTGAAGGCTGAGAGCATTCCCTTTCTGAATGAGGATCGATGGATTACTCTGATTCTGGGAGAGTATCTCATTGTATGCCGTCAGGGCATCATCATACTGACCAAGTCCAGTATTGGCATTCCCCTGTCCGATAATAGCAGCATTATTGAGCGGATCAAGGTCTCGTGCTTCTGAAAATGCCGTCAGAGCTTCTTTGGAACGGCCCAGGCCGAGGAATGACACACCTTTGCCAGTTAGCACCCGTGCCTTATCTGCTCCAAAGATCCGACCCTGATTACAGGCGACGAGAGCCTTGTTAAATGAGTCCAGAGCCTCCTGGTACTTTGATGCCTTTAGTTGCTCTTCTCCGGTTGTCACCCAGGTATTATAGTCCCTGATTCCAGTCTCAACATCCTGATCAAAATCGACTGGTGCCCGTGTCTGATATGTGTGGATCGTTGCTTCAGGAACTGAAGCCGTCACAACACCGGAGAGACCAATAATTAATACACTAAAGACCAGAACGACGAACAAAAAATGATCCAGATACCTCTGATCAGGCGAAAGCCCTGATCTGTTTGATCTCTTCCCTATTTTGAACATTTCATCTCAACTCTATCATCACAGCATGCCTGTATTATCCAGCGTTATTGCCTTCTCCCGGACTGCATATGCGGGCATGGCGTCAGTATAATCACCAAGATCTGCTGATAAATCTCTGCCCCCCGTCCATTGCGCAACAACTTCAGATCCTATTCCAACTGTAAGAATCTCTTCTGCATGGTGTCGTGAACAGATCTTTCGGACAGATTCTGTGATCAGGTTCATCTGGGCATTATATACTGACCTGGCAACATCGAGGGCACCATCCTCACCGATCTCTTCCAGGTCTGCACAGACAACCCTTGCAAGCCGCCTCATGCATAAAGTTTTATCAGTCCCTTTCTTGTCTGCAGTATCAGCAGAGAAATCGGAGGGCTGAATCCGGTTCAATGCTACATATACATCACCGGTTGATGCAAAGTACTCGGTACTGACCGGTGTTGGAATCCCGTTGATACCTGCAGTCTGAATAAGTGTAGCAACATTGGTCCTGAGCAGACCACAATACACCAGGTATCCCTGTTGAAGCCGGGTGAGGTCAGTCTGTCCAATCATGGAGTCAAAATCATTCAACGGAATGATGTCGGTCGTAGTACTCCCCATGTCAACAAGGATTGCTTCAGGATACCGATCACGAAGCAGGTCCGCCATTGCAAGCCAGTTGGCAGCAGCAAGTTGAGGAACTGCAGAGGTGTGAAACTTACCATCCATCCCATAAAAAACAGCGTCAGGAAAGACTGATTTTACTTCAGAGACGATGAAATCGATACCCTCCTGTTTGGATGAGAAGCAGTCAGCAAGTTCACCACTCATTACAACGGCAGCATTCTCTGATCCAGCATAGGGTCTCAACAGTTCCTGAATAGGTGCCTCCTGCCAGAGGGGACAGTAGTGAATATGCACGCCTGAACTATCAACGACCTTCAGATTTGCTCCGCCGACATCAATCCCGATCACTGACTGTCACCGATCCATCTTTTCCAAACCGTGCTTTCCCTTTGAGATTCACCTTTTCAGGTGCTCTGCCATACGACGCCTTCACGATGATATCAGCGATCTCCTCTTCCATAACCGCTGCGATTCCAACAATACTGTCGGTAGGACGTGGATTTACATCTACTACCACGATCCGATTCGGTGAAACAACAAGGTCAACCCCGATGTATCCCTGACAGCCGAGCACGGTAGCAGCTTTTCTCGCAACGCTAATGATCTCTTCAGCCTTTGGATGGGCACCAGGGGTCTCACCCCCATCATAATGGAAGTTACCATCCTGATCGATCCTGATATTCTGCCTGTTGAGTGAGAGGACCAACGGTCCTTCACCCGTATAATAGAGGCAGACCTCACCGACGACCCTGCTCCCTACCATACTCACTGAGAGATGATCTCCATCGATGAATTCCTGTCCGAATTCATTCTTTTCAGGTTCCTCATCGCGGTACCGCATGTGAACAGCACCACAACCTGATATCTCCTTTATCACACGCTTTCCTGATGAGACCTCTGCAGGAACATCGATCCCGTGGGCTTTCAGGGTCGCTGCAGTCCGTATTTTATTGGCGCAAACCGCGATAGCAAGCGAATTACAACCTATGTTTCGTGAAAGGTCCTCGATGATCTTCGTGTACCGGGCAAGCAGGTGATCAGGGGCTATCACCAGTGCCTCCTCACAGGTCGGTGCCAGCCGACGAAGTTCATCTGCAAAATCAATCCCTGGTACCGGCATCACGACCTCATACCCGACTCGGGAAAAACTCTCCGAGAGGGTATTGATCATTGCTTTCCCTTCAGGTGCAAGGGCGGGATCATGGTGGCATGCATATTCTGCAAGGAGAACTCTCATTGCAGAAAAGATTGGTACTCATCACGCATAATTCCCCTGATCAGACATCCTCTTACTCTCTCCGGATAATATACTGGGTAATGGTACCCCGCATTCTGCTTACCAACGATGATGGTATAAATTCAGAAGGTCTTTGGGCTGCATTCGACGCTATGAAAGAGATTGCAGAAGTTATCGTCTGTGCCCCGGCCACACAGCAGAGTGCAGTAGGAAGGTCGGTCTCTATCTTTGAACCCTTACGGGTCAATGAGATGATCTATAACGGAGTGAAGGCTTACTCTGTCGGTGGAAAACCAACAGACTCGGTCATCATCGGCCTCTTCGCCCTTAACCTGAAACCAGATTTTGTGGTTTCAGGGATTAATATCGGAGAGAATGTATCAGCAGAAGCGATAACAACATCAGGAACAGTGGGTGCAGCATTGGAGGCTGCAAACCAGGGGATTCCTTCGGTTGCATTCTCACTACAGGTTGAAGATCAGGCTGAAAAGTTTGAGAATCCAAAGTTTCCAGGGTCCCGGTTTGATGGCTCAAAGAGGGTTGTCAGGGACGTCATAACCCGGATCATTAAGAATGGGTTCCCCACCGATGCTGACGTGGTTAATGTCAACATCCCATCTGTGATCAAAGGTGGATATGAGGTCACGCACCTTGGAGACCGACTCTTCAGTACCGGAGTAGAGAAACGGCTAGATCCACGTGGCAAACCATACTACTGGATCAACGGCCCACTGATCGAGGATGCACCTGATGGAACCGATGTGCATGCAGTCAGAATCGGTAACATATCGGTCACTCCGATAACGCTGGACTGCACAGCATACAAAGCAGCCTCATCGTTCAGAAATCTGTTCTCAGGAAGTCCGGATCAGTAGCCTGAGCAGCAGACTTAAGATACTCTGCTCCAAACCTGACCGGCAATGACGAATCCCGGGAATGGAAATCCTAAAGAGAACGCCGGATACAGGGCTGCCGAGTATGTCTGTGATGGCATGATCGTCGGCCTCGGGACCGGTTCAACGGTCGCATACACGATGGATCGCCTTGCTGAGCGGATAAAAGGCGGACTTCAGATAACCGGAGTTCCTACCTCGATTCAGACGGCCATGAAAGCCCGGGAGAGAGGAATTCCTCTGGCCTCACTCGATGATGTATCAGGGATCGACCTCACTATCGATGGGGCAGATCAGATCGATCCTTCACTACGTTTGATAAAAGGCAGGGGGGCAGCGCAGGTCCGTGAGCGATGCGTGGCAGATGCATCAAAACGACTCATCATCGTTGCAGACTCATCAAAACTCTGCGATCAGTTATCAGGTCCCGTTCCGGTAGAGGTAATACCGTTTGCTCTCGGGCATGTCATTCGCCGCCTTGAAGCAATGGGTGGAAGTGTTGTTGTCAGGGACGGGGTAAAAAAGGATGGACCTGTTCTTTCAGACAACGGAAATATCATTCTGGACTATCACTCCGGTCCCATTGATAATCCACAGGTACTTGAAACAGAGATTAACAACATCCCGGGTGTCGTCGGGTGCGGCATTATGGCCGAGTTTTCAGATATTATGACAGTCATCGTCGGAGAGTGCGATGACTGTAGGATCCTGGGTATCAAAAAGGTGTAGGTTAATACCCTGACTCATGAACGAGTTTTCTGACATTCTCTATCAGATCAATCCTGGAAGTATACTCCTCTTCCTTCTCTTTTTTGATATCATCAAGAATGGTATCGATTGAGGCTGCGAGTTGGTAGAGTTTTACCGGTCTGCCTTTATTCTCAGTGATAAGGCTCGCAACTTTCGCCCACCCCTGACCAATCAGATAATTTATGGCAATACTCACTTCAGGCTGTCTCAACAGAGTTCCACGCTCAATATCACGTGAGGTCTGATCCGAACGACCAAACAGGAAGACCAGAACGCGTGCATGGTTCTGCCTGACTCCCGCCCTGGTTAGCATCAGTGTGATCTCTTCTTCCCGGGTCGAAAAAAGACCTTCCTGATCAGCATCCACGATTTGACTTTCAGCAGAAGAATGCATATGCAGATACTGAAGTCTCTTTTATTGTATTTAAAAATATACAAATAAAAATATTAAAAAAAGAGAACTATTTTGCGGAGTTTATAGCAAACCAAGCCCTTTAAGATCATCTACGATCTTGAGAACTGCACGCGTTGCATCCTCTGGAACCTTGCCCCCTGTGATGATCAGTTTTCCTGATCCAAACAAGAGCACAACTACCTTTGGCTCATCAAGCCGGTATACAAGACCTGGGAACTGTTCTGGTTCATACTCGATCTTTTCTAGATTGAACCCGACCGCGATCTTGTTGAGGTTGATCCCGGCACCAAGATCTGCCGACGTCACAATATTCTGAACCTTGTACGTCAGTCCGGTCGGAATCTCAATCCCGAGGTTTCGAAGCAGATCACCGAGGATATCCAGCCCGCGTGTCAGGCTCTCCATACTTTTTGCACCGGTCAGGACAACCTTGCCTGAACCAAAGACCAGAGCCGCTATCTTTGGATCCTGCATTCTGATGACCACCCCCGGGAATCGTTTTTTATTATACTCGGCGTCCTTGATGCTGGAGGCGATCTGAGGCAGGTTGAGGGAATCGGTAATCTTGGCGGATGCAACTATATTTTCTATCCGCAAAGAGTTCTCTGGACTGCCAGTCATATTTATAAATGTAATAAATCAGTATATAAAGAGTTGGATAGGTTATTCTTCCAGGGTTGAGACATCACCCGGATCCATGCCCATCTCCCGTGCCTTGAGAACCCTCCGCATAATCTTCCCACTTCGTGTCTTTGGAAGGGTTTCTACGAATTCAAGTTCTGCAGGCACAGAGATTGGCCCGAGCATCATCCGTACATGGTATTTGAGATCATGGATGAGCTTCGGAGTTGGTGTAATCCCGTTGCGCAGTATCACAAAGGCTTTGATCAGGTTTCCTTTGAGATCATCGGGTTTTCCGATCGCTGCAGCCTCGGCCACTGAACTGTGCGAGACCAGGGCACTTTCAATTTCTGCAGTTCCAACGTTATGCCCGGCCACGATGATGATATCATCAGATCTGCCAAGGAGCATGATGTACCCGTCTTCATCTTTTACTGCAAGATCGTTCGTGCTGTAATAGTGATCCTTGCCAAAGTTCCAGTACCCCCGGTACCGTTCCTCGTTCTGATGTACCATCTGCATCATCGACGGCCACGGTTCCTTGATGGCAAGGAACCCTGTCGTTCCGGGTGACACCGGCTGACCCTCATCGTTTACCACATCTGCCACAACCCCGGGGATTGGTTTTCCGGCAAACCCGGGTTTCATCGGTTCACCAACCATGGTGGTTATCATATGCATACCGGTCTCGGTCTGCCACCAGGTATCAAGGATCGGACAGTGATCTTTGCCGATGTTATGATAAAACCACTCAAATGCTTCAGGATTCAGAGGTTCTCCAACTGATCCCAGGATCCGCAGGGAAGAGAGATCAGCTTTGTCTGGGTACTCGGCTCCAACTTTCATGAACATCCTGATAGCAGTCGGTGCAGTATAGAAGATTGAGACACCGTACTCCTCAATGAGCCTCCACCAGATCCCGGGGTCCGGGTAATCAGGTGTATACTCGGTCATGAAGATCGTTCCTCCGACAAGCAGAGGGCCATAGGTACCGTAGGTATGCCCTGTAATCCAGCCGGGATCTGCAGTGCACCAGTAGAGATCGTTCTCCTGCAGAGTAAGGACGTACTTGGTTGTGTAGTACGCCCCAACCATGTATCCGCCTGCAGCATGCACGATTCCTTTCGGTGCACCAGTCGTCCCGGATGTGTACAGAATGAAGAGTGGATCTTCCGACCCTACCGGCTCGGCCGGGCAGTGGCGTGGTGAAGCACTCATCAGTTCTTCATAATCGATCTCAAGATCATCCAGAAGTCCGACCTTCGGTTCCTGCGTCCTCAAAACAACGACCTTCTCAACCATCGGAGCATTGATGATCGCCTCTTCAACAATAGGCTTGAGCGGGAGACTGCCTCCGCGTCTCACTGTCGCATCTGCGGTAATGACTACCTTTGACTGTGAGCCGGTGATACGTTCGTTGAGTGCTTTTGCCCCGTACCCGGCAAAGACCACGGTATGTACTGCCCCGATCCTGGCACAGGCAAGCATGGCAACGACCATCTCGGGTACAGCAGGCATGTAAATGCAGACGCGATCTCCTTTGGTAACACCAAGCGATTTGAGCCCGTTTGCAAACCTCATCACATCCTTGTGAAGCTGATAATACGTCAGAATCCGTTCACGGTTATTCTCACCAACCCAGCAGATGGCTACTTTATTGCGCCGATCGTTGTTCAGGTGGCGTTCAAGACAGTTGTATGTGATATTGAGTTTTGCATTCGTGAACCATCGGGCAAACGGGTGCTCCCATATCCGTACCTTATCCCAGGGTTCAAACCAGAGAAGATCAGAAGCGATGCGTCTCCAGAATGCATCAGGATCCTTTGTGAACTCCTGGTATTCATGAGAGTAATTGTGAATCTTTGCCGTCTCCTTGTATGACGGATCCGGGTAGTAGATAGTTCCTGCCATATCGTCATCTCCTGGATGCAGAACTGCTCATCCAATCTATCATCATTTATCATGGACAATTCCTAAAAGCCTTTCCTGACTCTTTTCATTCATCATGAACAATAATTACAATTGTTTATATGGAATGGTGGTTCACAAAATAGGTACGAAAGTGACGAACTTGACTTCGTCATTTGTAGAACTTTGCTGATCTCAAGAGACAGCAGAGTTCTGATGATATGAGGTTGATTCATGGCAGAATGGATGCTTAGTGAGGCTGAGGGGTACGATCTCCTCAACAGGTATGGAATTCCGACCCCCAAGTACAGGATTGTTACCCGTGCCGAGGATGCCGGAGAGGCTGCAGAAGCCATCGGATTCCCGGTAGTAATGAAGATCATCTCACCACAGATCATTCACAAGAGTGATGCAGGCGGAGTCATTGTCGGAGTAGGTACCAAGGAAGCAGCCCAGTCGGCCTTTAACCAGATCGTCTCAGGTGCCAGGGCATACAATCCCCAGGCTGAGATCACCGGTGTTATCGTCGAAAACCAGGCTTCTCCGGGTCTTGAACTGATCATCGGAGGAAAGACCGATCCGACGTTTGGCAAAGTGATCACCTTTGGTGTCGGTGGTACTCTCGTCGAATTGATGAAGGATGTAACGCTCAGAATCCTTCCAATAGACGAGGAAGAGATCAGGGCAATGGTTAAGGAGATCAACTCGTATCCACTCATCACCGGATACCGTGGCTCCAAGCCTAAGGACGAAGAGGTTCTCATCCAGATCATCAAGAACATCTGCAAGATGTTCCTTGATCAGAGCGAACTCAGAGAGTTTGATGTCAACCCGATCAGGCTTTATGACTCCGGTGCATGTGCAGTCGATGCACGGGTTATCATGGATGATAACATCCAGATGCTCGAGAGTGACACCAGGATGGAGGTCCCGATCGATTACTTCAAACCAAAATCCGTGGCTGTGATCGGGGCATCTGATGAGAAGAGTAAGATGGGATATGCGGTAATGCACAACCTTCTGCACTTCCCGGGAAAGGTCTACCCGATCAACAACAAACGCGACTCGATCCAGGGTCTGCAGGCATACCCGACCATCCTTGATGTCCCGGAAGAGTCTGTAGATCTCGCGGTTATCACCGTCCCTGCCAGGCACGTTCCTGGTGTCATGGAAGAGTGTGGAAAGAAAGGCGTTAAGATAGCAGTGGTTATCACCGCCGGTTTCAAGGAGATGAGCGAGGAAGGTCATATGCTTGAGGACCGGATTGTCCAGATCGCCCACAAGTATGGAACCAGAATCGTTGGTCCAAACTGTTTAGGCCTGATCATTCCACCAATCGGTCTTGATACAACCTACGTTGCCCAGTCACCAAACCCGGGAAATATTGCATTCATCTCCCAGAGTGGTGCAATTGTCAACACGGTGGTTGACTTCTCTCTCACCAAAGACATCGGATTCTCAATGGTGGTATCGGTCGGAAACCAGGCTGACCTGAACTTCTTTGATTACCTTCGTGCTGCAGCAGCAGATCCGAGTACAGATGTCATCATCACGTACATCGAGCAGATCAAGAACGGCAAGGCATTCATGGAGGTCGTCAGCGAGGTTACGAGGCATAAGCCGGTCGTAGCCCTGAAGGCAGGATCTTCAGCACGTGGCCAGGCAGCAGCTGCTTCTCACACCGGTTCTCTTTCCGGATCCTATGATGTGTACATGGAAGCGTTCAGAAAATCAGGAGTTCTGGTTGTCCACACCCTTACCGGTGCATTCCATGCAGCAGAGATGCTTTCCCATCCGAAGCGGTACCCCAAAGGTCGCAGAGCAATCGTGGTCACAAATGCCGGAGGGTTCGCAGTGCTCTCATCAGACTATGCTGAGCGGTACGGAATCAAACTCATCGATCTGCCTGACTATCTCATCAAAGAGATGAACGAGTTCCTCCCTGAGTTCTGGAACAAGGGTAATCCGATCGATCTGCTCGGTGATGCAAGCGAGGAGCGATTCAGGAAGACCTTCGAGGTCCTGGCAAAGAATGATGCACTCTGGGATATGTGTTTCATCGTCGGATTCCCAAATAACATCTTAAGTTCAGAACAGATGGCAAACCAGATTCTGAAATTCTCGGCATCTACTGATAAGAGGCTCATCCCAACATTACTTGGTGGTGAGTCGATGAACAGAGGCCGCAAGATTCTGCATGCCCATAACATCCCAAGCTTTGAAGAACTTGACTTCACGTACCGGGTTGTTGGCAGACTTCTCTGGCAGATGTATCGCGTCAAGGCCCAGGGTCTCTACTAACCCATCTTTTTTCGGACTAACATTGTTCAACGTGCTGAGTACGCTGACCAATATGCACTCAGAAAACGTGGATAAAAATAGTGAGTGTCAGGAAGCTATCTGAACTTCCTTCTTGTGCCACTGACTGAAAAAACCAGTAGAAGACCTATGATAAGGCCAAAGATCGGGAAAGGTGTATGCTTTGTAAGCGGATTTGACAACTGTGGATTAAGGGAGATGGCCTTTTCGTACATCTGCCCAGCCTCTTCTGTCTTTCCAAGACCTTTTAATGCATCCCCTTTCGCATGCCACACATTTGCATCAGACGGATCCTTCAGGATCGCCCGATCAAAAGCATCAATTGCTGCCTGGTACATCCCGTGCTCATAATAGGTGAGTCCCTTCACAGACCACTGCTTACTCGTCAGAGAGTCATTCTCTGATGCCTTAGTAAAGGCCTCATGTGCCGATTCATTCTGTCCCATCTTCTCAAGAAGGCTTCCTTTGTTGAACCAGGCTTCTGCAAATTTTGGATTCAATTCCACTGCCTTATCAAAGGCTTTCAGGGCATCCTCATTTCTCCCGAGTTCAGATAATGAACGACCCTTGTTGTTGTACACACTGATAAACTGTGAATCAAGAGCCAGTGCTTTATCATAGGCTTCAAGTGCCTCCTCATATCTTCGGAGATAAAACAGGGAAACACCTTTTCCGTTCCATGCCTGGGCATATGAAGGATCCAGTTCTGCAGACTTAGTATAGGCATCAAGAGCTTCCTGATACTTCCCTGCTGATACGAAGTTATTTCCATCTGTATCCAGGTTGATTGCAGCCTTGTCAGCATACACAACGACTCCCGTGGAGGCCAGGATCAGAAGGATCAACAGTAATGAATAATTCTTCACAAACGCTCATTTCATTTATTATTATTAATAATGAGCAGAAATGAACCAGACAATGACTCAGGTGCAAGAAAAATAAAAATGGGGTGATAAATAACTATTTCAAACCGTTATCAGAATGATGAAATTTGGTTGAAAGGGTGATTAATCGTACTCTCTCCAGGTCTTATCACATTTTGTGCAGCGGAAGAATCTGACTTCGCTCTCATCAGCAGACCTGAGCTGACGGAGCCACCATACTGCCTCATTGTGACCACATTCAGGGCATCTGATCGCAATGGTCGGGAGTGTTAATACTTTATCTGTGTCATCAACGATGACGATCTCTTTCTCTTTTCTTTTGTCAACTTTGGTCATCAGATTACCGGGCGCATCATCCTTTGTCCATCCACAGCCTGGACAGACAAAACTACCGCCCTGATTTTTGAGCATTCTTCCGCACTTTAAACAGAACATCATATAGGTATCTGACCAGAAAGTATTTCAGGCTTTTATCCAATCAATAGCGCTTCATTCACAGCAACGAATAAATTGCTGACTTTTTTTCAATAATAAGCAATACTGACTGAATGATTATCTGGAGACAAGACCTATACAAGAGTCAGATGCTTGAATTGTTCGTCCCCCTCTCCTGTATATTCTTCCTTCTCTCGCTGATTCCAGGCAGACATCAGAAGTACACCGCTATCATCGCCTGGATCTCCATCGTTTGTGTACTTATCAGTGGCGTCCCTGCCTGGATTGAGGAGACAAACCTGCTATATCCGGTAATGGCAGCACTTTCACTCCCGTTTCTATGGGCAACGATCAGAATGCTCCTTCAGGATCAGGTTGTCGTGTACCAGTTGACACGGGCAGCAGGTGTCTCATTTCTTATCTATGCCCCATTTGCTTTTTATGAACCGCTCGGAAATGCTCTCATCAGCATCGTGGTAAAACAGACAGGGCTATTCCTGAGTCTCTTCAAATTCCCTTTTGATCAAGTACTCTGGAACACACTACAGCACGGGCACTTCAGGGTTGAGATCATCCTTGCATGCACAGGCATTCAGGCTATCGCGATCATGCTTGGCGTTGCAGCAGCAGTACCAACCACTGGGAAACAAAAGGGCATGGCGTTTCTACTCATTGTCCCAACGATATACATCCTCAATCTGTTCAGAAACACCGGGGTTGTAATTGCATACACAGAACAGTGGTTCACCTGGCTTCCTGATCTTACCGGAAGCCCTGAACCAGGGTATGCAAGTTTCTTCTGGGCACACAACATCATTGCAGAGGGGCTTGCACTGGTATTTCTGATAGTCCTGGCCTATGAACTCTTTAGGCTTATACCTACCCTGGCAGACTTTGCAGCAGACCTGATAGATGCGTACCGGTTTGAAATTATGAATATCGTCGGTAAAGGTAGATAATTCGTTCAAGAGCCGAGAGGTTCGTACATATTGCGATAATAATCACAGAAACCCAGATATATCCAACAAGACCCCCGAGTCCAAGTATTAGAAGCGTCTCAGGTCTGCCAAAGAAACCCACTCCCTCAAGGGGATCTTCTATTTTACCAGCCCGACGCTCACTAAACCCGATCTCCGCATACGTTACCGGTTTGATGAATGTGTTCATCAGGGAACCGGTTACTGCAAGTGCCACTATAGCAAAATCCCATGTTGAAGGACCAGGAACGATCCGCGTAATGATGGGAGTTGCTGATATTCCCACTCCGATGATCACAATAGCATCGGTATATTTATCGGCAATCCAGTCAAATACCGCGCCAAACTTAGTCTCCCGCCCAGATCTTCGTGCAACTGTTCCGTCAATAAGATCCAGGACTGCAGAAATGAACAGGAAAATACTACCAGGAAGAAAGGCACTCATGGCATAACAGACAGCACAGGCAACTCCTGCAAGAAGCGAGAGGACCGTAACCATATTCGGAGAGATGCCAAGTTTAAGAAAAATCCCGGAGAGCGGCTCAACATACCCGATGAAACGGTAGCGAAAAGCGGTTATATTCATCCTATATTGTCCCTCACCCCGCCTTCCGGTTCAGAAGAACTGAACAGGTGAGACAGGATTGGTAGTACTCAGAAGGAGTCAGATCGGTTATGCTTTGTGTCAGACCTTAACCACAAAAAACGGAGGAGGATAGGTCAGTCAGGCATGGATCATGGTCAGCATCATCTTAAAGGGCACCGAAGCGTGGACTGCATGAGGAATATTTGCAGGAAGAATGATCATATCACCGGAATCAACCTGGAAATTCTCACCTGCAAGTGTTACTTCGGCAACACCTTCTAGAACCTGAAGCACGGCATCGAACGGGGCTGTATGCTCTGAAAGACCAGACCCTGCTGCAAAGGCGAATACGGTTATTGTTCCCTGGGGTGTATATGTTATCATCCGGCTCACAACACTTCCATCCTGGTAACTAACCAGTTCTGTGGGTTTGAGTATTCTGCCCTTCATGTCCTGTGGTTCTTCTCCCATACCGAGAGATCAGACAGCAAAACTATTTTACCTCTCCGATCTGGAGCCTGACAGGACCTGGTGCCAAGGACCAGTTTAAATTGGGCTCACTACCAATAGTGATGGTACGAATGTCTGGAGACCAGAACCGTCCTCATGTTGTCCTCGTCTCTGAGGTGACTGTTGACGGAAAATTAACCGTGACCCGGGGTGCATCATCCAAACTCCTGATGCAGTTTATGTCACATGAGGCCGAGGTCCTGCTCCACCGTATCAGGGCTGATTCAGATGCAATCATGGTCGGGTCAAATACCATACGGATCGATAACTCATTCCTGACTGTAAGGCATGTTCAGGGAAAGAACCCAATCCGGGTAATCCCCTCCTCACGTGCAGATATATCACCCGATGCCAATGTGTTTTCGCCAGACTCACCAACCATCATAGCAGTCAGCAAAAAAGCTGATGAAGAGAAGGTTGCAGTACTCAGAGAGAAAGGGGCAATCATCGAGATCACAGGAGAAGAAAAGGTCGACCTCGCTCTATTACTATCCCGTCTCTCATCAGTCTATGGGGTCAGGCAACTGATGATCGAGGGTGGTTCAACATTGAACGGCCAGATGTTCTCACTTGGTCTTATCGATGAGATTGTTCTCATACACCTTCCATTCATTGCGGGAGGAACCGACACCCCATCGCTGGTTGGTGGTCTTCCAACGCGGTCTGTGGATGATCTTATCAGGCTTGAACTGAAGAAAAATTATCTAGCCGGTGAGAACCTTATCACCGAATATTCAGTCCGCCGGACCTGAATTATGTACTGTGATGATCTGATCAGATCATCATGATCGGATCAGCCTTCATGATCTCACGAAGCACGGTTGTCGCATACTGACCTGGCTGAAGTGAGAACGAGAATGTCATCTTATTCTCAACATTTTTAATATCAATATCCGAATTGATCAGGATTGACCTGGGTGCACCCGAGAACCGGGTCTCCAGAAATGTTGATGCAGTTCCAAACATTTCACTCGTGATTCCTTCCTCTTCCATCAGCCATGCCATGTTCCGATCATCGGGACCTGCAGCATCAACAGGTTCAGAACCATGCATGAAGATTGCGAGCCGGCACCGATCCCGCTTCACCTGCATGGCTGCCATCCTGGCCGTTCCAGCAGTAACAATATCAGAACGGCCGTCAGGATACACTATCCGATCCCCTTCTCTCGGATCGTCAAGACCCCTTCCCTCCTCAATCCGCATGCTCAAAGCACGGTTGAAGAGCCAGGACTGAACCGCACTCACAAACATGGATCTGAGTGTTCTTGGGAAGGTGTGAAATGCACCTGCAAAATCCCCGGGTTTACTCACCAGATGATGAAGCAACGAGCGTTCGAGTGAGAGACGGACCGGGATTCGGTGGAGGGATTCTTTGGCATCACCGGTCTCGGCATAGTATCTCCGTCCCTCGGCATACTCCCCGCTCTCTCCTGTCGATGGAGTGCTCACAAAAGTTTTGACAGCATCTTCATACGAACCTCGAAGGATGTCAAGCCCGGTCAGATGAGTGACCGGGCGCTGAACACCAAACCGCTGGTACCCGAAATAGTTCGGAACTCCACCTGAAAGTCCAGACAGAATATCCTGCGGATCTGAATCAGATTTCAGGGGTTCGAACTCAGCAAGTGATATCTGAAACTGGTTCCCCTTGAGATCCCCGAGTGAGATCTGATGATCAGACGCACCGACCGGTTCAATGGTCATGTCAGGGATCACAAGCGTCCGGATAACTTCTGGGTCAGCCTTATAGATCGAGATGTATTGGGTGGTAACAGCCCGTTTATCCTTGGTTCCGGCAAACCCGATCCTCTGGTGACTCACTCCAAGCCGCCCTGCAATCTCCTTGATCGCACGCTGTTGATCCCAGTTCTTCTTGGTCAGCCTGCAGATCAGGTACGGACCAGTCCCGGACGGTACAGGTGTTTCTGCAATCTCCTCGACCATAAAGTCTTCAGGTTCTACCTTGAGACGCCCCCCGATACCATCCTGATCTGAGATGTACCAGGAAAGTCCTAGCGTATGGTCAAGGGGATACGGACTTTTTCTCATAAAAGAGTGAGATTTCCGGTTATTTTGTCAAGTTCTTCACTCTTTGCCGGGCCAAGTCCGAGGGCAGTGATTGTGCCGGGGGGAATCTCAGTCATTCCTGCATCCTGGATCAGGGCCGCTGAAATACCCGCAGCCTCAGCGATGCTCTTCATCTCGAAGAGGGTACGTTCATCGTTGGCCTTCAACACAACCTTCTTCTGGCCCTCGTTCATCCATGCTTTCTTTGAGGAGGTATCCGCTTTCTCATATGCCACGATGGCAGCATGGCCGGCCTGGGCACATTTCTTCCCACAACTCATCTTAACATCATTTCTGATGATTATGCACTGCTTCCACCTGAACTCGGGTTCCCGGACCATATCCTAATCCGTTAGGTCTGCCTGGCCATAATGATACAGGGAGTTCAGAGGATTCATAGGTCAGAGGATCAGATACTGAGGCAGTATGGACCGGAATTATGATGTTGTGGTGGTTGGCGCAGGACCGGCAGGCTCGGCTGCGGCGGAGTCGTGCGCAAAGGCCGGCCTCAATGTCCTGCTTATAGAGGAGCAGGCACACATCGGTGTTCCGGTTCAATGTGCAGGTCTGCTCTCATGCTCGGCATTTGATGAATGCAGGGTCAGCACCCGTTCGGTCCTGAACACTGTCTCGGGAGCAACGATCAATACTGAGAACGCAACCCTCTCCTTTGATGCCGGGAAGACGAAAGCATATGTTGTTGACAGGGCCCTTCTCGACCAGGAGATGGGATATGCCGCAGCAGATGCAGGTGCAGAGATCCAGCTCAAGACACTGGCATATGCTTTGGACCTTCCCCGCCACCGTCTACAGGTAAAAGGGCAGCGGGGACAGGAGGAGATCGGATACAAGGTACTGATAGCAGCAGACGGACCAAGAGCGACGATAGGCAGGATGGCAGGACTACCCCGAGCACCGGTGTACCTCTCTGGGCTGCAATGCGATCTTGCATATGAAACAGATCAGAATAAGGTTACAATTTATCCGAATGCATCGCCTGAATTTTTTGGCTGGGTGATTCCGATGGGCGAAGGTCGTGCCAGAGTGGGAATGTGCGGAATAACCAATGTCAGAGAGAAGTTTGAGCGGTTCATAGCAGGGTTCGGATCACAACATGTTCAGTTCGTAAGCGGAACGATACCGCTTGGAACCCTGAAAAGTACCGTTGCTGAAGGTATTATGATAGCCGGTGATGCAGCAGCAATGGCAAAACCGACCTCTGGTGGTGGTGTATACACAGGGATCAGGGCTGCCCGTCATGCTGCAGCTGTAGCCACACTAGCCTGTGAAACAGGACGAACAGATCCTGCATTCCTCTCCACCTACGAAAGAAGATGGCGGGGTGACATCGGTAAAGAACTAAAGATCGGATATGCCGCATTGAAATACAGACAACAGATCACCCAGGATGAAATGGAGCGGATCATCACGGTGATGAGCAGCCCTGACATCAGGGATCTGATCGTTCAGAAAGGAGATATGGACAGGCCAGGAAAACTGCTTCAATCCCTTCTCCTGCATCCTTCCATGTACAGAGCTGGAGGAATTTTTCTCAGATCGGCTCTCAGATCACTTATCAGGTAAGCAGATTTATTGGGCAGCCGGAAGGAGAAGTGATCATGGCAGCATCCCAAAGCAGATTTGGACGCGGTTTTTTCATCAACATCTCCCACATCGTGACAAAATTCTCCCTCCCACCGGACCGGGCATGGATGGGAGCACAGGATTACTTTTCAGATCTCATAATCCCAACGCAATTTAAAGGAACCGAGATTGAAGACCTGGTTGGAATACTCAGACAACAGATTATGTGGCATCAGGCTGGCAGCCCGATGGATAAAGAGCAGCATGCTGAGGTGAGAAGGACGCTAAACCGTCTGCTCATCGCACTGGATCGGGAGATGGGAATAGCAGATCCTGATATTGGGAAATATCACGAGTAATTCTGCAGAAAGAAGTATTGCAGCAGACTTAATACCCGATAACTCCCCTGAAGAAATTTATTGCTGCACCAAGGTAATCACCCTGGGACATCTGGACACCCTGCAGGGCGTTGAAGATATCAGAATTATGGGGATCCTTCTCGAGTGCTTTGCTAAATGCATCTGCGGCTTCTTTCTTCTCTCCGTACATCGAATGGATCTCTCCTTTCTGCATATATGCCCGTCCGTTATTTGGATTTAGTTTCAGGCCCTCATCGATCAGATTCATCGCGGTCAGGTAATCACCGAGTTTTCCGTTTGCATAGCCGAGTGAGGCGACGACATCAGAATCATTTGGCAAAAGTTCTCTGGCCCTGGTATATGCATTTTTGGCACTCTCGTACTCCTCAATCTTCAAGGCTGTGTACCCCTTCCTCCGCCATGCCTCACCAGGGTCAGAATTTATAGTCATCACCTGATCGAAGACATCAAGGGTATCGTGGTACCTCTTAAGTTTATATTCGATAACAGTCACCCGGTCCCATTCACCGGTAAACCTGACATTTGAGGCTACCGACTGGTAATACGCCTCAACCGGCTCCATGTTCTGCGTGATCCTGGTATTTTTTATTCCCTGATAGTACCAGAGATCGTTCTTCTGCATCGTGGTAAAGCCGCCGTCATATGAGTAGAAGGCATCTTTGTAATCCTGTTGTGCAAAATATGCATCACCGGCAACAAACCACTGGGGAACATTGGTCATCTGGATCTTTTTTGCTGTAGATGCTGCAACTATCGCCCCGTTGTAATCCTTCTTATCCAGGAGCAGGTATCCCTTGTTGGCAAAGAATGAAGCCTGTTCAGGATCAACAGCAATCGCTTTATTAATTGCTTCAATCCCCTTTTCAGTCTCATTCATGTAGCGGTAGGTAACCCCGAGATTATTCCATGCAATGGCATAATCCGGCTTCATTGTGGTAGCCTTCAGAAATGCAGTTACCGCATCAGGGTACTTCCCACTTCTGGAGTAGGCGACACCCTGCACATTGTACTCATTAGGATCGCCGGGCGCCAGTGCTGCCGCTTTACCAAACGCCTCAACTGCTTTTGTCTGATCTCCAAGATTCCCCCACGACATCCCGATGATATGCCAGGCAAAAGGACAACTTGAATTAACTGAAAGAAGGATCTCAGATGCGTTTATCGCTTCAGAATACTTTTCTGCGTTGTAAAAAATTAGCGCCCTGTACATTAGAGCAGTCTGGTTCTTTGGATCCTGAGCTAAAACCAGATCATTCTCCTTCACCAGGTCATCAGTACTGACTGAATTATTCTGCATGACTGATGAATTTCCGTCTGCTGCAGACCAATGGGGGATAAACAGGAGTATGATTAGCATGAGCACAGGCAGGAGCGACCGCATTCAAAGACCTCCAAATGAACCAGCCGGGGGGATGGTATGCATCTGTTCGGTGTATTATCCAAAAAAGATATGGGAATGTATCCCAGGTTACTGGCTCTTGTGCCCGGTACAGGGATTGATATCTTTCCCTAGACAGCCGACTGCATCGGCACGACATCGCTGGCAGTGGGACATCTGTTTCACGTACGGTTTGCATTGTTCCTGCATCGCAAGTTTCTCTTCCAGGGTCGGAGGCTTGATGTGTGCAAATTTAGCCTGTGAGATGAGTGGAATAATATTGTGGATGTATACACCCATGGAACTGATCTTCTTTGCGATCTCAAGGATCTGTGAATCATTGATCCCGGGTATATACACCGTGTTTACCTTGACGAGCATCTTTCGTTCTACAGCAAGGCGGATACCTTCTATCTGCTTGCTGATGAGTAATTCACCCATCTCCCTGCCCGAGTCATACCGCTTCCCCTGGTAGTTTATGAACTGGTAGATCTCCGCTGCGACATCAGGATCCAGGGCGTTCATGGTGACAGTGACATTGGTAACCCCGTACTTTTCAAGGAGATCGATCTTATCAGGGAGCAGAAGACCGTTTGTACTGACACAGAGGATAAGATCGGGAAATTTCTCATGGATCAGCCTGAATGTCTCGAATGTTGCATCATTAAAGAGGGGATCTCCAGGTCCTGCAATTCCCACAACCTTGATGTACGGATGTTCAGCGATGATGTCTGTGATCTTCTGAAGTGCCTGTTCAGGACTAAGTATCTCGCTTGTAACCCCGGGTCTGCTCTCGTTCACACAGTCAAACTTCCGGACACAATAGTTACACTGAATATTACATTTAGGAGCAACAGGGAGATGCGCCCTCCCAAAGGTGTGACTGGCTTTTTCACTATAGCAGGGGTGCTCCTGAATCTTCCGCATCTGGTCAGGATCCCATTTTACAATGGTGCCTTCAACCTCTGCTTCCCGGTATGATTCATCAGGCATACGTATCTCTTACGTCTGACGTTCATCTATTTATGATGCAGCATCCAGGAAACTCAGAACTATTCGGTTTTTCAAAGAGATGCAAGTAGAAATCAGGAGATATCTGATCCGGGTTTCAGGCTGCAGAGTTTGTCCTCACCGTATAAGGGAAGGGTCTGCTCTCGTTTCCATCGAGTCAGGATCTTCAGGATCATCTCTTCCCTGCTGATCTCCATCAACCCGGCTGCTGCATCAAGTGTTGCAAGGAGCTGAATTGGAACGGGTATATATACCGAAACGCTTTTTTCAGGTTCCGGTTCTGTTCTCTTACCAATTGTATGATCATCAGCCGTCATCGTTCACCATGGTAAACACAGGTTTATGAGTTCTCCTGTTCTATCACCATCATATGACAGAGACAAAGGTATCAGAAATAGAAGATCGTGACTGGGAACATGCAGTGGAGAGAAACAGCGAACCGGTTCTTGTGATGTTCTTCAGCCCTACCTGCAGGCATTGCACCCAGATGGAGCCACATGTTGAGGAATTGGCACGGGAGTTCTCATCAGCAGTCAGATTCTTCAGGTTGAATATCCTTAAGTCCGGCTGGATTGCCGAGCGATATGGCGTCATGGCAACACCGACCTTTATCTACTTCTGCGGTGGAAAGCCGGTACAGACGAGGGTTGGTGCAGTATTCCCTGCAATGCTCAAAAAAATGGTTGAGGAGATGGTGCAAAACGGTGAGGAGTGTCGTCTGCGATCAACCGAAATAGAATACGAAATTAGTGGTTATGGGTGATCGGGAGTTTCATTCTCCTGATCACTCGAAATTGTTACAGGTATCTCGGTCTCTTCCTCATCAGTTGTCTGGACAGGTGCCTCAATATCTCTTACCAGCCAGGTCAGCTCGAGAACACCATTGTAAAAAGTCCGATTACAGGAGGACTCAATCACGGGAGGAAGAACAGCCGAGCTTCGGTACCGTGTGGTTCCATCATACCCAATTATATGGAGGGTATTATCCTGAAAGGCGATGCTGACATGTTCATTTGCAAGACCTTTCATCTCGCATGTTGCCATCACTCTGCCGTCCCACTCGGTAACTTCGATCTCGGGATGCTCAACATCCCGTCCCGGACCCCCTCCGCCAAATCCTCCGGGGAAGCCGGGGGGCATTCCTCCTGCAAGGATGATGTTGACACCGATAACACCAGGACGGATCTGCCCGGTGCCCAATGTCTGGCCAAGGACCTTCTTCAATAGTTCCTCGATATTCTTAAACTCTTCCGGTGGGGTATCACTCATGATTGTGGCGCTCTCCTTCTTAGGTGGGGTTGTATCTCTTATCAAGTTCCTGTGTCTGTTTTTCTATGCAGCTAAAGTCTTTTGTTGCTCCTCCGTAGACCTTCGCTTTGAGATCCCTTATCTCATTCTCCGTGATTCCTCGATTTTCTGATGACGCTATGATGAATGCTGCCTTCTCCAGGATCTTCTTCTGATCCTCGTTGTAAAGGATCTGCCAGGATTCATGGGCATACCGTTCACGGGCAGTTTCATCTAGTGA